>JAEUKV010000317.1 GCA_016794165.1 Rhodospirillaceae bacterium | reverse complement strand
ATAGACGATGTAGGAATGCCCCACCACCCAGCCCACATCCGAGGCCGCCCAATAGACCTCGCCGGGCTTCATGTCATAGATATGGCGCATGCTCCAGTTGAGCGCCACGGCGTGGCCGCCATTGTCGCGCACCACGCCCTTGGGCTGCCCGGTGGTGCCGGAGGTATAGAGGATATAGAGCGGGTCAGTAGCCGCCACCGGGACACAGGGATGCGGCGCGGCCGCGCCTTCGATCTCGGCCCAGTCGAGGTCGCGCCCGGCGATCATCGTTGCCGCCTGCATCGGCCGTTGCTGAATGACACAATGTGCCGGCTTGTGTGTTGCCTGATCGATCGCCGCGTCAAGCAGCGGCTTGTAGGCGATGATCTTTGATCCCTCGATGCCGCAGGACGCACTAACGATCGCCTTGGGCTGGCAGTCGTTGATGCGTGTGGCAAGTTCCTTGGCGGCAAATCCGCCGAAAACGACCGAATGAACCGCTCCCAGCCGCGCGCAGGCCAGCATCGCCACCACCGCCTCGGGTACCATCGGCATGTAGACGATGACCCGGTCGCCCCGGGCGATGCCGAGCCCGGCCAGTGCGCCGGCAAAGCGCGCCACCCGGTCGGTCAGTTCGGCATAGCTGATCTTGCGGACGGTCTGGGTGACCGGGCTGTCATAGATGATGGCCGGCTGATCGCCACGGCCCGCCGCCACATGCCGGTCGAGGCAGTTATAGGCAGTGTTCATCTCGGCGCCCTGGAACCAGCGATAGAAGGGCGGATTGCGATCGTCGAGCACACGCTCCCAGGGCTTGGTCCAGTCGATCCCCTTGGCGGCCTCGCCCCAGAAGGCGGCCTTCTCATCGATCGATTGGCGATAGATTGTCTCGAAGCGCCCCGACATTTTCCTGGTCCTCTCCCGATCCGACGTCACGGCCGTTGAGACGGCTCTTCTCGAATTCTTAGCAGGCCCACTATCGCCGGGTCGAGCCGTCTCCCTCAAGCCCGCCTTAGGTCGGGCCACCGAAAGTAGGGCTGCGACCCATGGTCGCGAGGGGTCGGCTGGGCGAGAAAGGGTCCGTCCGGCTGCACGCCGGACGGACCCGCAGCGATTTCCCGGCTACTCCGCCGCCTGGAGGATCTTGCCGGCCGCCACCCGGTTGGTGGCGCTGATGATCGCCTTCAGCGAGGCGGTGACAATATTGGAGTCCTTGCCGACGCCGAAGACCGTGCGGCCGTCCGGGAGCTTGGTTTCGAGATAGGCGACGGCGGCGGCATCATTGCCGGCGCCGACCGAATGCTCACGGTAGTCGACCACCTTGAGGTCGATCCCGGAATGCCGCTTCAGCGCATCCATGAAGGCATCGATCGGGCCGTTGCCCCGCCCGCTGATGGTCACTTCCTTGCCATTCTCGCGAATGACGCCGGTAAGGTTGCGCACTTCGCTGGCATGGGCGTCCGACAGGGTCTGGTGGTTGACGAAGGCATAAGGGGTCTCCAGCGCCAGATATTCGTCGTTGAAGGCCTGCCAGATCTGGCTGGCGGTGATCTCCTTGCCCGATTTGTCGGCAAAGTCCTGCACCACCTGGCTGAACTCAACCTGCAGGCGCCGCGGCAGCTGCAAGCCATAATCAGCCTCCAGCACATAGGCGACACCGCCCTTGCCCGACTGGCTGTTGATGCGGATCACCGCCTCGTAGGAGCGGCCGACATCCTGGGGGTCGATCGGCAGATAGGGTACCGCCCATTCGCCGCTGTTCGACTGCTTCATCGCAGCAAAGCCCTTCTTGATCGCATCCTGATGCGAGCCGGAAAAGGCGGTGAAGACCAGATCCCCGGCGTAGGGGTGACGGGGATGCACCGGCAACTGGTTGCAGTATTCGGCCGTGCGGACCAAATCATTGATATCGCCAAAATCGACGCGCGGATCGACCCCTTGCGTGAAGAGGTTGAGGCCGAGGGTCACCAGATCGACATTGCCGGTGCGCTCGCCATTGCCGAACAGGGTACCCTCAATCCGGTCCGCGCCGGCCAGCACGCCCAACTCCGCGGCAGCGACGCCAGTCCCGCGGTCGTTATGGGGATGTAGCGAGATGATCGCCGCCTCGCGCCGGGTCATGTTGCGGCAGAAATACTCGATCTGGTCGGCATAGATATTGGGCGTCGACATTTCGACGGTCGCCGGCAGGTTGAGGATGCAGCGCTTGGCCGCGGTCGGCTGCCAGACATCCATCACCGCCTCGCACACTTCGATCGCGTAATCGATCTCGGTGCCGGTGAAGCTTTCCGGACTGTACTGGAAGACGAAATCAGTGTTGCCCGGCTGCTTCTCGGCAAGCTCGCGCACCAGCGCGGCGCCGTGAACCGCGATCTCCTTGATGCCCTTCATGTCCTGGTTGAACACCACCCGCCGCTGCAGGGTCGAGGTCGAGTTGTAGACGTGCACGATGGCGCGCTTCGCCCCCAGCAGCGCCTCATAGGTCCGGGTGATGAGATGATCGCGCGCCTGGGTCAGCACCTGTACGACGACGTCGTCCGGGATGTGGCCGCCATCGATCAGTTCCCGGCAGAAGTCGAAATCGGTCTGGCTGGCCGA
>JAEUKV010000314.1 GCA_016794165.1 Rhodospirillaceae bacterium | reverse complement strand
GCCAGGAGAATCATCAGGATGGAACTGACCGGAAGCGCGATGCGTTTCTGCAGCCAGGTCTCGTAGAAATAGGTCGGCCGCACACCCACCTGGGTCGACGATACAAATCCGTAGATCTTGTCGATCGTCATCGCTTGTGGGCGTTCGACCAGATCGGAAAACTCTGCCGGAGTCAGTCGCGTATCCCAGACCATCCTTGCAACATATTCCGTCTCAGCCGGCTCGCGCTTGACCACACGCGTGGTCCAGACGTCCGACATGTGCCATTGTTCCAGCTTGACGTCGTATTGGACCTCGTCTGCGAATGTCTGCCTGACGATATTGCCGATGTCGTCGCGTTCGTAGACCCGGACATGACTGAGCACATTGCCGTCGAGGCCGATCACCGCAGCTTCGATCACCGTGTTACCGTCCTGCAGGAAAAGTGGATCGTCCTTGGCCTCGTTCTTGGTCTTGGTGCGTTCGGCCTTGAGGTCCAGGGAAATCAGGGTCTGGATCGAGACGGGAACCAGGCGGTCCGCCACCAGGAAATGCAGCGCCGCGACGATGCCGACGGCGGGCAGAAAGGCCCAGAGCACGGTGAAGTAGGGGGCGCCGGCGGCCTTGTAGGCCATGATCTCATTGGCCCGTTCCATGCGCCCCAGTGTCACGAGGGTGCTCATCAGCACGACAAAGGGCACCAGGAACGAGGCGATCTCCGGCAGGCGCAGGACGGCGTACTCGATCACGGCGCTGACCCGGCCGCCATGATCCGCGAGAATATCGGCGCTGTTGTTGAGCAGGTCGAACAGCTGCAGCAGGGCGGTGAACCCGACCAGGAAGAGCACGAACTGCCAGAGGAAACTGCGCAGCACATAGCGGCCAAAGGTACTCATTCGGCTGGCTCCGCGCGCGTCCGGCCGAAGCGTCGGCGCAATTGGCCGGAGACCCAGGTCGAGGCATCGGTGAGTGCCTCGAATACATGTGCCAGAGGATCGGCGCCAGGTTTCGAATTCGCAAGATAGAACAGCCAGGAGGTGCCGGCGGCATAGATCAGGAACGGCACCCACAGGACCAGAAATGGCCCGGCAATTTCGCTGCTGATCATGTCGCGGCCGAATTGCAGGATCTGGAAGTATCCGACCAGGAACATGACCCCGACCATCAGCCGCATGCCCTTCGACGTGCGGCGCGACGAGATACCGACCGGCATGGCGAGCAGGGGCAGGAACAGGATCGAGAGGATGCGCACGAGGCGACTGTTGATCTCTGCCTGGATGTCCTCGATGTCCAGCTCGGGCGGCGGCTTCAGATAGGCGACGAACAGTTCCAGCAGATCGAGTTCGCTCTCCTTTTCGCCTCGGCTGCGAAAGGGCTCGGGTGCGGCCGATTCCATCGGGAGCTTGAGCTGATTGAACTCGACCGAACGAGCTTCCTCGGTGCCTGGCAGGATCTCCGTGCGCACCCCGTTCCGCAGTGTGAGCTCCAGGGAAAGATCGCCGCTGCGGTCGAGCTGTCCGTCCTCAGCCGTGATCACCACGTCACGACCGTCTTCATCTACTTCCTTGACAAAAATCTGCGAGAGCTTGCGCCCGCCGTCCGAGATGTCGCCGATGAGTATGGTCTTGCCGCCGAAGCCACTGAAGAAGGCACCGCGCTCGATGGCGGAATCCCAGGCCGTCTCGACCACCAGATGCACCAGGGCGCGGTAGGCCCAGCGCGTATGGGGTTGCAGGAAACCGATCACATAGCCACTCAGCATAACCAGGATGATCGTGAGCGCCATGACCGGATACATCAGGCGGCGCAGCGAGATACCGCTGGCGCGCATCGCATCGAGCTCGCTGTCGCCTGATAGTCGCATGGCGGCAAACAGCACGCCGACGAAGAGGGCTGCGGGAAGCGCGATGCCCAGATAGTGCGGGACCAGATTGGCGAGCATCTTGAAGATGATGTTGATCGGGCCGCCGCGATTGGCGAAGAGGTCGAGCAGGCGGATGAGGCGTTCCAGCAGCAGGGCAGCCATCGCGACGCCGACCGCGGCGATGAGCGGAAAGGCGACCCGTTGCAGGATGTAGATGTCGATGCGGAGGAATCTCATGGAACGGCAATTGCCTCAAGCCGTCCGACGGCGCGGGTCATCATTGAAAATCCTGTTCATCACCTATGCGACCGCCGCCGTCGCCGTCCCCGGCGGCGTTGCTCGCGGTGGCAATGATAGCAGGGGAATCGTCAGGGCCATACTGCCTTGGCGCTCGAAGCCGTCCGCGGCGGCGCTGAGGCCGCGGATTTCCACGTCGAGGGACCAGGAATCGGCGGTCCTTTCGATGCGATAGAGATGATAGCGCGCCGGGTCCTTGTGCCCGGCGGCGATCGCCGAGGCGGAAGGTACGCCGATGACCGGGATGGTGCCGGCAGGTGTCGTGGCGCGTGCCAGGCCCGACACATGGGTGTGACCGTGGATGACCATTTCCGCGCCGGCCTCGGCCAGGACCGCCTGAAATTTCGACGCGTCAAGCAGTGCCTTGCGTTTGTAGGCGCCGCCGCCGAATGGGGGATGGTGAATGAGCACCACCCGGAACAGTCCCTCGGTTCCCAGTTGCTTCAGCTGCGCGCGCAGCCGGTCGCATTGCGCCGGGCCGAGGCGGCCGGCGGCCACGAAAACCGGCATCGGCAGCGCGGTCGAGGTTCCCACCAGGGCGATCGGTCCCAGGCGGCGGATGAAGGGAAAGTCGGTCATGCTGCCGGGCAGCGTTTCGGGTCCGGTCGGCGTGCGTGCACCGCGCATGTAATCGGCCCAGAGCGCCAGGGACTGCGACCAGGCGACGTTCACATAGGCGTCGTGATTGCCGGGTATTACCGTGACCCGGTCGGGCGTGCCAATCGTTCTCAGCCAGGCCGCCGCGGCACTGAACTCCCCGGGCAGGGAGATGTTCACGAGATCGCCGGTGATCGCCACATGGTCGACCGGCTGGCGGGCGAGGTCTTCGGTCAGCAGGGCGAGGATGTCCGAGCGGTGGATCTTGACGCGGTTGCGGGTCCAGGACAGAAAACCTGACAGGCGTTTGTTAGCCAGACTCCGCCACCCTGCGGGCGGCAGGGGGCCCAGATGTGGGTCGCTGAAATGCGCCAGGGTGAAGCTGGTCGACAACGATAACCTCTCGAACATGATGCCCTTTCCGGCCGGGCCTTTCTGGGCCGATCAATCCGATTGGTCAAGCAAGTATGAACCGGCCCTGATCGCCGCCGGAGTCGCCGTTGATTTGGGTGGACGGCATGGGGCGTTCGGGTTTAACAAGGCCAGGATTTCCCGCGGGCAATAATAAAAACACATGACAGATCAAACGGATAGTTGGGCCGGTCCGATTTTCCTGAACGAGTCGACGACCAGTATCTGGGGGCTGACGCCGCGCCAGCGACTGGAGCGCGCCCTGACGCGGGCCGGCGCTGCGGGAAAGGGTGGCCTGATCTTTCGCGCCGACGCGGTTTTTCACGAAAATCTGGTGAAGTCGTTGCTGGCGCAGCCGGGTCGATTGCTGACCGATGTGGCCGGGCGGCCTTATGCCGGCCACGCATCCGATCCGGCGCAAATGGCGGCGATGCAGGCGGCCATTTCGGGCGAGGACGCCGCTCTGGACGGCGCGGGCATCATCCGTGTCGATCCGGCGGGACTGGCCTCAAGTTACGACAAGGCACTGCGCCGCAAGGGCGCTCCCTATCTCCTTGCGCTCGATTCCCTGCCGGCGGCCGAGATCGAGCGGCGCATGTATCTGGAGTCCTACAAGGGCGTCACCGATCTGGTGACCAAGTATGTCTGGCCACTGCCAGCGCTCGGCGTTACGCGCTTCTGTGCCCGACACGGCATCTCGCCCAATATGGTGACGCTGGCCAGTTTCATCTGCGTGCTGCTGGCGACCTGGGCCTTTGCCGTGGGGGCGTTCGGCCTCGGCCTGATCGCCGCCTGGGCGATGTGTTTCCTCGATACCGTCGACGGCAAGCTGGCGCGGGTGACGCTGACCTCCAGCAAATGGGGCGACGTGTTCGATCACGGCACCGATCTCATCCATCCGCCGTTCTGGTACTGGGCGTGGTATGTCGGGCTGGGCGGCGCGGCGGCAGTGGAGCCGTGGGTGTTCTGGGTCATCATCGCCGGCTACATCCTCGGCCGCGGTCAGGAGGGGTTGTTCATCTGGCAGTTCGGCATCGAGATGCATATCTGGCGCCCACTCGATTCCTGGTTCCGCCTGATCACGGCACGGCGAAACCCCAATCTCATCATTCTCAGCATCGCCGTATTGCTCGGGGTGCCAGATACCGGGTTCGAGGTTGTCGCCTGGTGGACCATCCTCAGCTTCCTGTTCCATTGCCTGCGCATAGCCCAGGCCTTTGCCAGGCGGGCGCAGGGGCGCAACCCGGTTTCCTGGTTGACCGAGCACGCATGATGGCGTTGGCATGAATCCAGTCCGCATCGGCGTCATCAGCAATGCGCACAGCAAGCGCAACAAGCTCTCCATGCGCGAGATTCACGCCCTGCTGGCGACACATCCGCAGGTCATGCACCGCAGCTTCGACGAGATTACCGAACTGCCGGATTGTCTGCGCGTGATGGCGGCAGCCGAGGTGACGCATCTGGTCATCAGCGGCGGCGATGGCACGGTGCTGGCCGCGGTATCGGCACTGATCAACGATAGACCTTTCGCTGTCATGCCGTGCCTGAGTGTCCTTTCCGCTGGCATGACCAATGTCATCGCCCATGAAGTCGGCCAGCCGGGCCTGCCGGCGACCGGCCTGCGGCGCCTGGTGCTGCGCGCGGAAGCGGGGGAGAGCGGCGAAGTGATCGAACGACCGGTTCTCTCGGTCGACTTCGCCGATGGCCGGCCGATCGAGCGCGGCTTCTTGATCGGTGGCGTCGGCTTCTACCAGGGTACCCAGATCGTGCGTCGTGACATTCATTCGCTGGGTGCCAAGCAGACCTTCGCCGCCAAGCTCGGTATTGCCTGGTCGATCCTGAAGATCATGCTGTTCGGCCCCGGGCCGCGCTCCGGCTTTCGCGGCGAGACAATCGGCCTCACCATCGACGGCCGGGCGGAGCGGCGGGACTGTTTCATGTTCCTGGCCTCGACCCTCGAATCCCTGATGCCGGGGGTGGCGCCGTTCTGGGGCACCGGACCGGGGCGACTGAAGCTGACCACCATCGACTCGCCGCCGCGCCGCTTCGCCCGGGCCGCGATCTCGGTGCTGCGCGGCCGACCGCGTCCCTGGATGGCGCAAGCGGGCTATCTCAGCCGCCGGATGGAACGGCTGGAACTCGAGATGCATTCGCCGGTGATGATCGATGGCGAGAAATTCGAGGCGCCGGCGCACGGGCGCATCGTCGTGACCGCGGGACCTGTAGTAAGATTCCACCGGTTCTGACGGAACGGATGGGACATGGCCGCCGACGCAGTCGCCACATTGATCGCCAATGAGCTTGAGACCGCCGTCGGCCCGGCGGCACAGGCGATGGCGCAGCATTGCCGCGAACGGCATGGCGCAGCGGCGGTGGCGGTGCTGTTTTATGGATCGTGCCTGCGCCAGCGGGACCAGGCACTTGCGGACTCGCTGCTCGACTTCTACGTGATCGTTGATGACTACGCGGCCGCCTATGAAAGCCGCCTGATGGCCTGGGCCAACCGATTGCTGCCGCCTAATGTGTTTTATGTGGAACTGCCCTGGCAGGGGCGGCAACTGCGCGCCAAATATGCCGTCGTCTCGCTGGACCAGTTCGTCGCCGGCTGCTCGCCGCGTGCCAGTAATGTCTCGATCTGGGCGCGATTCTGCCAGCCCGCCCGGTTGATCTGGGCCCGCGACACGACGACCCGCAGGGCCCTGGCAGCCGCGCTCGCCAATGCCTGCCGGACCATGCTGCTCCATGCCTGGCCGAGCGAGAGCGGCGGCACCACGCCGCGGGAGATTGACGCGCTGGCCGTCTGGGAACGCGGCTTTCGCGAAACCTACGCCGCCGAGCTGCGTTCGGAATCCGGCGACCGGGCGATCGCCATCGTGAATGCCGACCGGGTCCGCTATCAACAACTGGCGCGCCTGATCTGGCCTGAGATCAACGCAACCGGCCTGCCCCGCGGCAATGTCTGGCGCCGGCGGCGCTGGATCGGCAAGAGCCTCAACTACCTGCGCCTGGTGAAGGCGGCCTTCACCTTCGACGGCGCGGTCGATTACGTTATGTGGAAGGTGCGGCGGCATTCCGGCGTCGTCATGCCGGTGAGCGACTGGCAGCGCCGGCACCCCTTGCTGGCGGCACCGGGGCTCGCCTGGAAACTCTATCGACGCGGCGCCTTTCGCTAGGCCGCCGCGGGGGAGGGGGTATGACCGATGCCACGCACTATTTCGTTGCCATGGCGCGCAACAATGCCTGGGCCAATCTGCGGCTGCTCAATGCCTGCGCCAAGCTGACTGCCGAGGAATTCGCGGCACACCGGACCAGTTTCTTTCCCTCGCTCCAGGCGACTCTCAACCACAATCTCACGGTCGACTGGTTCTATGTGGACGCGCTGGAGGGTGGCACGCTCGGGCCGGCGGCGTGGCAGAACGAGATTCCCTTTCCGAACTGCAGCGATCTCAAGGCCGCGCAGGCTGCCGTCGATCGACGGTTGATCGATCTCTGCCGGAATCTCGATGCGCAGGGCCTCAATGGTGGTGTCCGCATGCATCGTGGCACTCATGTTCAGGTCGACCGGGTCGATCGGACCTTGCTGCACCTCTTCGAGCACCAGATTCACCATCGGGGCCAGGCACATGCGATGCTTGCCGGGACGACGGTGAAACCGCCCCAGCTTGACGAGTACTTCATGGCGGGCGATGCGCGCTTTCGTGCGCCCGAACTTGAGGAGCTTGGCTGGGAGGAGGAAGCGCTCTGGCGCGATTTTGGATCCGGCTGAGCCGCGCAAAGAATTAGGGCCAGTGCGCAGGCACTGGCCCTGATGGACAGGTCTGTCGGCGAGGCAGTCGGCCGGACTTATTCGGCCGCCACGGCGTGGGCCGGCGTGCCGAGGATGCCGAGTTCGCGGCCGATCCTGGCGAGGATCGCGACCACATGCTGCAACTGTTCGGTCGAATGCGCGGCCGATACCGAACAGCGGAGCAGGGCGGTGCCGGAAGGCGTTGCCGGCGGCAGGGCCAGATTCACATAGACGCCGTTCTGCAACAGTGCATGCCAGGCGCGCGCGGCCAGTGCCGGGTCGTTGATATGAACCGCAACCACCGGGCCCTTTTGCTTCCCGACCGAGAAACCGGCAGCTTCCACGCCGTCATAGAGCGTGTCGACATTGGCCCACAGCTTGGCCATCAGGCCCGGATTGGCGCGCAGCTTTGCCAGCGACTTCCGCACCGAGGCGACAGTCGCAGGCGGCAACGAGGCGGTAAACATGTAGGGGCGGCAGGCGACGCGGAGGAGGTCGAAATCCTCCATGTTCGAAACCAGGAAGCCGCCGATGGCGCCCATGCTCTTGGAGAAGGTGCCGGTGATGAAATCGACCTGATCGAGCACGCCGTCGTGCTCCACGACGCCCTGGCCGGTGGCGCCCATGACGCCCATCGAATGCGCTTCGTCGACCAGGATGTAGGCGTTGTGCTTCTTGCTGACGGCAACGAATTCCTTCAGCGGCGCATGGTCGCCCAGCATCGAGTAGATGCCCTCGACCACGACGATCTTGTTGCCCGGCTCGTTCGCGAGACGGCCGAGGCGGCGGTCGAGATCGGCCGGATCATTGTGCTTGAAGCGGATCACGGTGGCCGAGCCCAACTTGCAGGCATCGTAGATGCTGGCGTGGCTGTCGGCGTCGATGATCAGGAAATCGTTGGGCCCGGCGAGGGTCGAAATGGCGCCGAGATTGGCCTGGTAGCCGGTGGTGAACACCATGCAGTGCTGCTTGCCGTAGAAATCGGCGAGATCCTGCTCCAGCGCCTTGTGATCGTGATAGGAGCCATTGGCGATGCGCGAACCGGTGGTGCCGGTGCCGCATTCGTCCAGCGTCTGCTTTGCGGCTTCGATGCAATCGGCGTCGAAGGTGAAGCCGAGATAATTGTTGGAACCGCACAGGATGGTCGGACGACCCTCGATCAACGCCTCGGTGGCGGAGAGAATCTGGTCCATCTTCACGCCGAACGGATCGGCCCCGCAGGTCTTCACGGCGGCATGCAACTCGCGCTGCGCCTTGAAACGGTCCATCAGACCCATGTTACGCCCCCCTCTTCGACTCAATGACGGTCTGGGCAAGCTGCCCCACCGTGGCAATTTCCGGCACCATGTTGAGCGGGATCGAGACGTCGAACTTGTCCTCGAGCTCCATCAACAGATCCATCACGGCAAGGGAATCCATGTTGAGATCCTGCGCGATGTCCGTGGTCGCGGTGATCGCGACCTCCCCCTTCTTGAACGGCTGCAGCGCGACGGCAATTTCGGCCACCACGTGATCGAATGCGAGAGTGGTATTTTGCTGGGCTGCCTGCGCCGTCACGATGCCAAACCAATTCTTGTTCTGAATGCGAATCTGTTAATTCGGATAACCCCTTAGGCACAGCACGACTCGCGCCGCGGGTGCCATGGCAAGTTGTCGTAAATTTTGTGCCTGAGGTTAAATGACAAATTGTTACTGAATGTAACATTTGCCTGATTTCAATCGGTTAACGGAATTTGTTCACATTAAAGAAGAGACTGCGTCCGATACCAGGCCACCGTCTCGGCAAAGCCGCTTGCGAGGTCGAAACGGGGCACCCAGTTAACCATGCCAGATAGGGCCGGCCCATCGATCGCCCAGTCCGGGTGATAGAGCTCTGGCACCTTGTGCCAGGAGAGGACCTGGGGGCGGTTGCGCAGGCGGGCGATCAGGCTGGCACCACCGGCAATCGGCAGCAGCACCGACCGCGGCAGGCGGCAGGCCAAGGGGCGCCGGCCGAATGCCATGCCCAGGGCCGCGAGGATGTCGGGCCAGGTGTGCCCGCCGACATGCCCGTCATCCAGGGCCACCACTTGCGCTTCCCAAATTGGCGCTGTCAGGAGAGCAACGACCGCCGCGGCGAGATCCGCCACATGCAGCACCGAAACCCGAGCCTGCGGCGCGGCGGGATAGGCGACCAGGCCGAGCTTGGCCGCCTTGAACAGCGGCAAGAGCTCCAGATCGCCGGGGCCATAGACAGCGGGCGGTCGCAGCGCGATCCAGTCCCGCGCCCCCGCCAGTGCCGCGACCTTGGCTTCGGCGGCGCGCTTGCTGGCGGCGTAGGGCGACAGTTCTGGGGCGCGGGCGGCCAGCGAGGAGATATGTACGAGGCGCGCGGCCGGTGCGGCCCGGGCCGCGGCCAGCAGCAGGTGTTCGGTTCCGATATCATTGGCCGCGAAGAAATCGGCGGCAGAGAGGGCGCGGACCAGACCGGCGCTGTGGACGATCGCCTCGCAGCCCCTTACCAGCCGCTCCAGGCTCGACCTGTCATCGAGATCGCCCAGTACCACCTCGATACCGTGGTCGGGCATCAGCGCCGCCTGAGGCATCCGCCTTGCCAGAAGCCGGACCCGCCAGCCGCTGCGGGCGAGGGCCTGCGCGATGCGGGCACCGACAAATCCGCTGGCACCGGTGATGGCGACAAGGCCGGCCATCATCGGCCCTGGCGATGGGTGTCAGGCACTGATGCCGATCTCGGCGTCGGCATAGAGTCCGGCGAGATAATTGGCCTTGGCCTTGGCCCGGGAAAGCTTGCCGGAGGATGTCTGCGGCAGGCCCTTGGGCGGCACCAGCTCGACCCGCGCCTCGACCGACATCGCGCGCTGCAGCAGCGCCGCCACGTCCTGCTTCAGCTTGGTGCGCAAGGCGAGGTCGCCGGTCCGGCATTGGACCAGCATCACGACCTGCTCCTGATCGTCTGGGCCGAGGACCGCGATGGCGGCAGTGTCGCCGCGGCGCAGATCCGGCAGCGTCTCTGCGGTCCATTCCAGATCCTGCGGCCAGATGTTGCGGCCGTTGATGATAATGAGGTCCTTGGCGCGGCCGGTAATCACGATCTCGCCGTCGAGCAGGTAGCCGAGATCGCCGGTATCGAGCCAGCCATCGGGCGCCAAGGCTTCCGCGGTGAGCTCGGGTTGCCGGAAGTAACCGGCCATGACGCTGGGACCCCTGAAGAAGATCCGGCCGATCCGCCGCTCCGGCAGCACCGCGCCATTCTCGTCGCGGACCTCAAAGGTGTGGCCGGGCAGTGCCGGACCGCAAGCGACCATGGCGCGTGCATTCTTGCCGGCCGGCGCGGGTTGCGCCAGCTGGTTCTCCAGCCCGGCGCGGTCGATGTTGTCGACCCGGTAAGCGCGCTCCAAAGGCGCGAAACTCATCGCCAGCGTGGTTTCCGCCATGCCGTAGCTGGGGACGAAGACCTCGTGACGGAAGCCCAGCGGGGCAAAGGTCTCGCTGAACCGCTGCAGGACCGGGTCCTGGACCATATCGCCGCCGATCCCCGCCGCCCGCCAGCTGGATAGATCGCCGCTAAATTCCGTCCCGCCGCGCATCCGCTTGACGCAGAGCTCGTAGCCGAAGCTCGGCGAATAGGCGAGGGTGCCGCGATTGTCCGATATGAGTTTCAGCCAGGTAAGCGGCCGGCGCGCAAAATCGCGCGTCGCGATATAGTCGACCGAGACCTGGCCGGTCGCCGGCACCAGCAGGAAGCCGACCAATCCCATGTCGTGATAGAACGGCAGCCAGGAGGCACAGCGGTCGATCTCCATGATGTCGAGGCCGAAATGCGTGATGGCATGGGCGTTGGCCATCAGCACCCGCTGATGAATTTCGATGCCCTTGGGAAAGCGCGTCGAGCCGGAGGAGTATTGGAGATAGCTGGGCTCGTTGGCGGCGAACGGCGCCAGATCCGCGTCCTTGACCGGCATTGCGGCGAATTCGGCCAGGGACCCGGTGATCTTCACATGATCGAGGCCCTCTGCAGCCTCGCGCAGGAAACCCACCAGCGATTCCGGGGCGAGGGCTATGCTGGCCTCGCAGCCGGACAGTTGCTGGCGCAACTGGGCGACATAGGCCTCGCGTCCCCCCAGGCTGGTGGGAATGGCCACGGGCACCGGGAGCAGCCCGGCATATTGGGTGGCAAAAAAGGCGATCACGAAATCGGGGTCGGTATCGGCCACCAGCACGACCCGCGCGCCGCGCTCGAGCCCGAGCGCCGCGAAACGTCGGGCAAGGTCGTGCGCCCGCGCTCGCAACTCGGTATAGCTGAGCACCGTGGCGAGCTCGCCCTTGGCGGAATAGAAGTTCAGCCCGGTATCGCCCCTGGCGGCATAGTCGAGCGCCTCCCACAGCGTCTCGAAGGTGCTGCGGCGATGTTTCAGGCTGGTATTCGTGGTTGCGGTCGGTCTAAGGGTCATATGCTCAAGATATTGTGGGACCTTCGGTCGCATTCGGACGAATTGCGCCAGGACCTCACGGTCCCTAGGATTTGGCGGTCCATAGCAAATGTCCCGACCCGCGACAAGGCAAAGCGCCCCAACAGGTTCCCCGGGCCCCGGTGGCACGCAATGGTGTAGAATGCACGGGCCCGCCCGTTTTAGGAAAGTTACCCGATGAAGACCTCGGATGTGGAGCTCTCGCAGCGTGATCGCACAGCCTCTGGCGGTGTCGCTGGCATATTTGACTGGTTATTGCCTAAGGCCAAGCAGCAGAAGCAAAAATTCAAGGCGGGCACGCACCCTTCAGCTGGTGGCAAGGCGGATTCCAAGACCCGGATCAGTCAATCCATCGCCGATGTCCTGCGCCTGCTGGTAGCGGATGGGGTCCGCAAGGTCGCGGTGCATGGCGACGAAACCTTCTTCCAGGCCTTCCGCGCCGAGTCGGGCGATATCGCGACCCAGTGGATCTCGACCGATATCTTCCAGGATCAGCCGAAGGGTGCCAAACCGGTGACGGCCGCCTCGGTTGCCGATTGCGACGCCGTGGTGGTGGGCGGCAACGACGTTGCCACCAAATTCCGCTACAGTCTGCGCATGATGCATGCCCATGCACCGACCAAACCGGTGCACTGGGTCGGCCAGAACTGGGAATTCTGTGCCGGCACGGCGGCGGTGCCGCTGGAGATCGAGGATGTCGACGCGCTCGCCTTCAACCATTTCGAAGAATTCTTCGGCATCAAGGACCCCCTGCAGTTCCGCTTCGAGATCATCGCCGAGGGGGAGACGCGGCGCTCCTATCTGGTGCTGGGGCCGAGCCAGTCGGTCAACCTCAACCTCAAATCCCTGATGCCTGAGCGCAAGGGTGCGGTGTGCATGAAAGTGTTCGTGGCACATCCGCATCTGACCCGCGGGCGTCATTACCGCTTTCGAGTCTGCGGCGACGTGTTCTGGAAGGACAGCTTCACGATCATCCACGGCTCGCACCAGTTCTTCAAGAACCCCGACAAGATCCAGCCCTTCCGCCTGATCGATTCCGTCGTGCGCAACGGTGAGGTCGTGATGACGGTGCCCAATTACGACCTCGACATGGGCGGCAACGACGAGGTCGTGATCGGGACAGGCGCCGGCAAGACCCACCTCAAGCGATCGCGCACGCGCCCGGTGGAAGAAGTGCATTTCAAGCGCGCGGGTGCACCGTCGACCGAACGCACCTATTTCGCAGCCTCCTATGCCGGCTATGGCACGTCCTTCTGGTATGCGCTGGATGAGGGTTTCTCCCAGGTGCCGGGAAAGATGGGGTCGATCGCCGCCAATCACCTGTGCCGCGTCGGCGTGGACAATCGCGACGATATCCTGTTCACGGCGGAGGAGCGCGCCATCGTCGAGAAGGCGATCGACGCCGGTTTCATGATTCATCCCTGCTGCGTGCCGGTGACGTCGCCCGACAGCGCGCTGTCCTTTGGCTTCAACTTCGACGCCTCGAACCCACCCTTCGACGATTACTTGCTGCGCTTTTACGATCGCGCCGGCGGCTGCGTCGGCGAGTTCCGCTATCGCAAGGACTTCATCGGCCCGGCCTATATCGACGACGTGCTGGCCGGGTGGTCGCATCCGCGCAAGGCGGAAGTGACCATGGCGCTGGTCTGCCCCGATCACCTCAAGATCGGATTGGCGCCGCAGCGACTTGTCACCACTTCCGACATGGCGGTGCGGCACCGCGTCACCGGCGATCAGGACTTCACCGAGTTCCAGTCCTCCTGGCGCAATGTCGGAGCCGACATTCCGACCCTGCCGCATTGGCTGCACCCCTCCATCGGCATCATGGGGCGCACCAACGTGATCGGCCGCGTGCGTACCAAGGGCGGTTTCCGCACTGGCGTCTTCGTCGCCAATGCCAGCGGCAACCTTAAATACGACATGGTGGCGCGGGTGGAGATCGCGGCCATCAACCATGACGGCGTGCGGCTCAGCCATTTCCTCACCCTGCCGGCCTTCGGCGCGGAGATCGTGTGGCTGGACGATGTGGTGCCGGACCTTGCGCGGCATGTCGGCCCCAGCGGCATCGCAGCCCTGCAGGTGAAGTCGGCCGATGCCGACCTGACCGCCCATGTGCTGGGCCAGTCGCCGAACGGAGCCGTGGGCCTGCAGCATCTCTGGGGCTATTGATCGAGGCATGATCCGGAACGGCGCGGCAAGTCCACCATGATTCCCGACTGGGCGGTTCCGGCGGCGCTTCGGCTTTGGCCCGGTCTTGGCAATCCGGTCTGGAAAGATCGGCGCGCCGCAGCCCTTGCGCTCGGCCCGGCGCTCGCGGTCCGGGTGGCGCCGCAACGGGTCCGACGCAAGCTCGATCCCCGGGCCGCAGCCACGATCAAGGAGGGATTCCTGATCCAGGGTCTCGACCAGATGCCCAAGCAGGATGTCCGGGATCTCTATACTTATTTTGACATGCTCGACGTCGCCAGGCATGGCGAGAACATGGCTGCGACGCGGCTTTACCGCTGGCTGAAAGCCAGTTGGGAAGCCGGGCGACCGGTTACCGGACGCGGTCAGGTGTTTGACAGCGAGGAGCGGATTGCCGACTACTACCGGACGTATCTTGAGCTCTATCGCTCCTTGCAGCGGGACGGCTATCGCTACGACGGTGCCGACGAGATCTGCTTCGGCATCGGGGCGGACGGCGAGATCTTCCATATTCGTCGTGGGACGCACCGGCTGGCAGCCGCTCACATACTTGAGTTGCCAAGCGTTTCGGGGCGGATTACCCATATCGATCGAAGGTTTGCCACTCAAGCGGTGGCGGCGGCTGGCGCGCGGCCGGGCGGCACAACCGCTATCCTTGCCGATGCCATTCAGGCAGCGATCGACAGGCCGGTGGCCGACGAAGCGAACAGGCAGTAACGGAACAGTTCCTTGCGAGACGTATTTCGGATTTTTTTCAGCACCGGTTGGCGCCAGCAGCTCCTGATCCTGGTCGTTCTGCTGGCTTCCGGCGTGGTCGAAGTCATCGGCATTGCCACGCTGTGGCCCATCGTCGGCCTGATCGGCGGCGAGGGCATGGCGAACGACCATGTCATCGACGATTATGTCCGCTGGGGTCTTGAAAGGGTCGGCCTGCCCCTGACCATCGAGGTGTTGCTCGGCGTGGTTCTCGCCGCCGCCATCGTCTCCTTTCTCTTCGGCACCGCCGGATCGGTTTTTGTCGGTCGTTCGGTTGCCAATTTCGGAACCGGTGTCCGCTTGAAGGTAATCGATGCCCTGGTGCGGGCGCGGTGGAGCTACTTTGTGGCACAGCCCGTCGCACGCTTCACCGCCGCCATTAATTCGGATGCCGAACGCGCCGGGGTCGCCTTCAAATCGGCCGGATTCTGTCTGGCCGGGTTGGTGCAGGCCTCGGTGCTGATGGTGATGGCGCTGTTCGTCTCCTGGCCGTTCTTTCTTGGCGCGATTGGCGTCACCATCGTGCTGTGGCTCGCCGTCGGCCGGTACATGCGCATGGCCAAGAAGGCGGGGCGCGGCAAGTCGAAGCACAACCTTGCCCTGCTGCATTCGGTGATCGACGCGCTGACCAACGTCAAGGCCCTGAAAGCGATGAACCGCCATGGTTTCATCGCCCAGACCTTTGCCATTCACGTCGATCGGCTGCGGCGCGCGACGCGAGCCGAAACCTACAGCAGCAGCGCGGTCCGGGCGGTGCAGGAGCCGCTTTTCGTCATTCTCCTGCTGGGTGGCCTCTATGTCGGCCATGCCTTTCTCGGCATGGATATTCGCGTCATGCTGGGGTCGACTCTCCTGCTCAAGCGGATTGCGGACGCAATCGGCACCGTGCGCGCGAACTACCAGCGGGTCCTGCTCGACCGCGTGTCCTATTGGCAGTTGCAGGAACTGATCAGCGAGGTGCGCGCCAACCGCGAGGACCTGGCGCAAGGTGCCCTGCCGCCATTGCCGGCCGACATCCGCCTGAACGGCGTGGGTTTCGCCTATCCCGGCAAACAGGTCATGGAGAACGCGGATATCGTGCTGCGCGCGGGCGAGCTGACGACCATCATCGGGCCTTCCGGCGCCGGCAAGACCACCATCGCCGACCTGGTGGCGGGCCTGCACCGCCCCACCGAGGGCAGCATCGTGATCGGCGATACGCCGATCGAGGCCCTGGACATGGCCGCCTGGCGCCGTCAACTGGGTTACATTCCCCAGGACAGCATCCTCTTCAACGACACCATCCACAATAATGTCACCCTGGGCGACAGCCGCATCATGGCGGCAGATGTCCGGGCGGCGCTGGTTGCCGCCGATGCCTGGAGTTTCGTCGAGAAACTGCCGGGACAGTTGGAATTCTCGATCGGCGTGCGCGGCAGCCTGCTCTCGGGTGGTCAGCGCCAGCGCCTGGCCATCGCCCGTGCCCTGATCGGCGATCCCAAGCTGTTGATCCTCGATGAGGCGACCAGCGCGCTCGACCACAAAACGGCTCATGAAATCGCGCGCGCCGCCCGGGCTCTCAGCGGCAGCCGCACGATTCTCGCCATCACGCATCAGGCGCTATGGGTAGATGCCGCGGATTCGGTTTACGAGATTCGCGATGGGAAGGTGACGGCGGCGGATCCCATGCCAAGCTCGGCCTGAACCGATCCGGTCGGCGGGAATTCACCGGATCGTGGGCCGGGCGGCCGCTGCCGCGCCAGGACCGCCTCGCGCTGGGTTGCGTCGAGCTCTTCCACCTTGCCACGCGCGATGTGATAGACGCGGTCGGCGAGTTCCACCCAGGCCGGCTGGTGGGTAATGGCAAGTACGGTCAGCCTGCCGCGTTCCCTGGCGACGGCGGCGCAGATTTCCGCCTCTGTTTCCGGATCGAGTGCGCTGGTGGCCTCATCAAGGATCAGCAGCGCTGGCTTGGTAATCAGGGCCCGTGCCAGCGCGATGCGCTGCCGCTGGCCGCCCGACAGCAATACGCCGCGATCCCCGACGATGGTCTTGAGGCCGAGCGGCAGTTCACGGATGAAGCGCATCGCACCGGCGCGTTCCAACGCCTGGATGGCATCGGTTTCGGAAATGCCGGGATCACCCAAGGTCACATTCATCAGGACGGTATCGTTGAACAGCAGGATTTCCTGAGGGACGTAGCCGACCATCGAGCGCCAGCGGCCCACGTCGATCTCCGGCAGTGAGACGCCATCCAGACTGACGCGACCCTGGTCCGGATCGAACAGGCCGAGGATCAAGTCCGCCGTTGTGGTCTTGCCAGAACCGGATTCGCCGACCAATGTGGTGATGGTGCCGGCCTTGAGTTCGATCGAGACGTTCTCCAGCACCGGGGCACGGCCGTAGGAAAAGCTGACGTTCTCGAGCCGGCAGGAGTCGGCCAGGCTGGGCGGGCGACGGCCGGAAAATGTCTCGGCGGCATTCTCCGTTTCCCGCAGCGTATCCATGAATGACCAGTAGCCGACCTCGGCATTGACCGATTCACGGGCGGACCGATGTACCTTGGCGACACCGCGGGTGAGGCCCAGGATCAAGACGCCGGAAACCAGCATGCTGGCGAGGTCGAGCCCGAGGAAGCGGATGCCAACATAGCCGACGGCGACAAGCATCAGCACGATCAGAAGGTCCGGCAGGCGACTCGCCAACTGCTCAAGCAGCACCAGTTCCCGCAAGGACTGGCGCAGGGACTTGGTTTCATTGCGCAACTCGTCGACCAGGGTTTCATGCCGGTGCATCGCCTTCATCGGCTTGAACCCGACCACCACGTCATTGAGGTCGGTCACGATGGCGCGGGTCGTGAGCAGCATCTTGCGGGAGAAGATGCGCGACCGGCGGGTGAGCCAGCGCATGGCCGTGCCGACGACGATGGCCATGGCCGAGCCGACCAGCCCGACCTGCCAATCGACCACGAAAACGACGGCCGCCAGTACCACCGTCTGGATCGAGGCAATGATGAGGTTGAGCGAGGTGCGGTAGATCGCGGCCCCCCAATTCGCCTCGTTTGTGATGGCGGCGGCGAATCGCCCGATCGGATTGATGGTGTAATAGGACCAGCGCGCGGCCAGCATGGCATCGACCATGCGCGAGCGCAGTTCGGTGGCGATCTCGGCCACCAGATAGCCGACATAGCGGCTGACATTGAGTGAGATCACCGCCTTGAGGACCGACAGGCCTGCCAGCACCAGTATCAGCACGCCGAACGAATGCGAGATGTGGAGGAAGTCGAGTGTGGCCAGAATCGCCCGTTCGACCTTGTTGGGGGCTTCCGACTGGTCGCCTGAGACAATGGTCAGGATTGGGAACAGGCTGGCGATGCTGAGGCCTTCCAGCAGGCTGGCGGCCATCACCCCGATCATCACGGGGATCTGGCGCCACATCCCGTGCTTGCGAATCACCAGAAACGCATTGGCCAGCGGCGAGGGGGTCTGTTTGGGATCTTGGTACTGTTGGCCCATGCTATTCGGGGAATGCCCATCGGGGGTGCCGGCGGGGCCGGGAAGGGGCCTTGCCAGCGGCCCGGCTGTGATAACATCCGCATCCGGGAAGTCAATCGCAAGCGGCTGCAGGAAGGTCGGAATACCCCTGCCAGATTTGCGGCAAATGGGCGCATTATCAACAGGTTCGGTTGCTGGCGGCGGGGAAGGCCACTATCATGCGCCGTGCCTGATATGGCCGCGATCGCGGCAACAGGGGCGGCGGGAGGGTCCAGGTCAGCCGCCTGTCGACCCAAAAGGGGCTAGAGCGTGCAATACAAGCTGTTCATCCAGTCCAACGACGAACAATATCTGGGCGCGCTCGTGGCCGGCTATGCCGCCAAGCGCAACAGCCGCCAGGCGGATGCTTTCGACGTTGTCATCATGCATTACAACGACTATCCGTGGCTCGAGGCCAAGGTCGGGCAGCGGTTCCTGCGTGGCCTGGAACGGCGTCCCTGGGCGCATGACGATCTGCAATCCTTCACGCCGCTGCGATTCACCCCACCCAAGAGCATGGGCTATCAGGGGCGCGCCATCGTCATCGACCCGGATTGCTTTGCCGTGGGCGACGTCATGGAGCTCTTCACCCGCGACATGCAGGGTGCCGGTGTCATGTGCCGGATGCGGCCACCGCTCAAGGAAATGCCGGCCTACCGGGCCTCAAGCGTCATGCTGCTCGACAATGCGAAACTGCCGCATTGGGACGCCGAGAAGACCTTCAACGAACTGTTCGAGTTCAAGAAGGACTATCTGAAATGGATCAAGCTCGAATATGAGGACGACGCCAATGTCGGCCTGTTCGAGCCGGAATGGAACGACTTCGACCGGTTGACCCCGGCGACCAAGATTCTGCACACGACCTATCGCCGCACCCAGCCCTGGAAAACGGGCCTGCCGATCGATTTCACGGTCCGTGCCAAGCCGGACAAGGGGGCTGGCCTCGCACGGTCGCTGTTCAAATCGCTGAAGCGCCAGTTTGTCGGCGCTCGGCCGGGACGGATCAAGGACGGCTATTACCAGCCGCATCCGGATCCCAACCAGGAACGCCTCTTCTTCTCGCTGGTCTCGGAGATGCTGGCCAAGGGAATCATCGACCGGCAACTGGTCGAGCGGGAGATGGCGAGCAACCATGTGCGACACGATGCCCTCGACCTATGCCGGAAGCTGGCAGCCTGAGATTGCGGATGTTGGACGGCGACCGAACGTCGCTGCGGCGGAATGGCGAGTTGAGCCATTTGCGCCGATTGCGGCAGGGTGAGCGGGCAAGCGGCCTGACCCCACGGGGCCGTGCCCGGGGTCTGCCCAGAAGAGTGGAGACAGGAAGATGCTAGCGGCGACAGTGACAGCGGGCGCACCGCACATGCTGGAGGGCGTGTCGCCCGTCCAGGTAGCCACCGAGCCATATCCGCACCACGTGCGTCAGAACGCCGTGGCCCCGGAAATGTATCGGCAGCTGGAGGCCGAGTTCCCGAGCCTAGAGATGATCCTCAATGGTCGCCAGGACGTGGGCAGCAACGTCGCCGTGCGCATGACGGTCAAGCAGGTCCTGGGCGACAAGCGCATCTCGCCGCTGTGGCGCGAGTTCTTCGAATATCATACCTCCGGCGAGTACTGGCGCCAGGTCACACGGCTGTTCGGAGATCATTTCCGCCGTACCTTTCCGGATCTGGAAGCCAGGATCGGACGACCGGTCGAACAGTGGCGCGTGATGCCGCGCGGCTTCGGCGGCGAAGCGGACATCCATCTCGACTGCCAGTTCGTCATGAACACGCCGGTCAGGCAGGTGACCAGCGTCAAGACCCCGCATGTCGATCTGTGCGACAAGATTTTTTCTGCGTTGTTCTATTTCCGCGACCCGGCGGACACCGTCCAGGGCGGCGATCTCGACATCTATCGCTGGAAGCGGGAGCCGCGCTTCATCAAGCACCGTTCGATCGAGCGCGACGTCGAACTGGTGAAGACCGTGCCCTATGCGGCCAACACCTATCTCTGCTTCCTCAATTCGGCCAACGCGGTGCATGGCGTAAGCCCGCGGGGCATTACCGAAGTGCCGCGACGCTACATCAACTTCATCGCGGAACTGCCGGTGAAGGCGTTCGAGCCGAAGCAGCTCAACCGCCTGCAGCGCTTCCTCTTTGCCGACGAGGTGCGCGAAGCGGCACAGGACGACAAATACTGAGCGCTGCGCAGGATTGAACGGGAGATGGGCGCCATCCGGACAGGGTGGCGCCCTCTTCGATTCAGTCGATATGCCTGAGATTGCTGCCGACATCGGTCGGCCGCGCATTCTTGAGATGCGCTTTCTCAATGGCGATGATCCAGAAAGTGCGGCCGCCGTGATAGAGGGCGGTCAGGATCTGCCAGGCGGCGATCAGGTAGAACGCTTCGACCGCATAGCCGAGGGCGTAACCGACGATGAACATCGGCAGGGTGATGTTGCGCCGGGCGATGAAGCTGCGCATGCGGCCGTCGAGCTTTGAATGGGTGTGGAAGGCACGCTGGAAAAAGCGCGGATAGATCTTCAGCAGCAGCCGGTCGATGACATAAAACGCTACCACCAGGATGGCGGCGATGCCGAGGGGCGAACCCCAGCCGAGGGTGCCTAGGCCGATGCCATAGGCCCAGGCCACGTACCAGAAGGGCGGATGCACCATGTCGAGACCATGGTCCAGCCAGTTGCCAAGGCGGGAATCGGTGAAGGTGAGGCGCGCCAGCTTGCCATCCACGGAATCGAGCACGCTCATGCCATAGGCCATGGCGAAGCCGGTCCAGAACCAGCCCATGGCCCAGAGGGGAATGGCACCCAGCGCGAGGACGATGCTGAAGATGGTGACGGCATTGGGATGCACCCGCGCCCGCGCCAGCGGCCCCACGGAGATCCAGACCAGCGGCGGATAGACGTAACGGGTGAAGACGTCGGTCGAGCCCTTATAGTTCGACCAGAACATGAATTTCTCGACCTTGGCGGCCTTGGCCGGTGTCTCGACCCGGAACAGGTAATAGGGAATCGTCCGCCGCAGCTTGCGGATGAAGCCGTCGAATTCCTCCTGCGCATAGGGACGCAGGATGGTTTCGGCGATCAACGCTTCCGCCAGGTCGAACAGATCGTCGGCAGTGAGCTGCCGCCCTGCTAGCCGCTTTGGTTCGAGGCGGATGATGGCGGCCCGTTCCGCGGCCTTGGGGGCCAGCACCGCCACGGAATCGGCAAGGCCCACGAGGGCGGCATGCAGTCTTGCGTCGGGCAGGGTGGCCCCGTCGAGGAGGAGCAGCGGCGCTTCCCCGGCTTCCCTCAGGAAGCGGTTCAAGCGGCTGGAGAAGTCACCCGGGTCCTGGCGCCATTCGATTGCGAAGGCCGATTCCAGGCTGGGATCGATGCGCGGCTTCACCCCCTCGCTGCCCAGATCGACCACGATCCGGCCGGGACGGGCAGGCGCGCGCTTGAGGGCCTGAAGATGTCGTTCGACCAGGGTCAGGCCGAAGATCTTGGGGATCCGCCCGCAGGCGGCGGCATCAATCCAGACCAGCATGTTTCGGAAAATCCTGGGGAAATTGCATGGGCGCGTCATATCACGCGATTCGCCGCCGCCTCAAGCTTCGCGGCCGCAGGAAAAGAATATATTCCTCATTTGCCCCCAGTCAGCCGACGTTCCCGCCAAAGCGCGTGAATCCGTCGCACCACCTCGAGTATCTCCGCGGCCGGACCCGACAGGTCGGGCGAAGTTGTCGGTGCTGTCCCGGAGCCGTTTGCGGTGAGGGGTTGCGCGATACCGAGGGCGATCAGGCGGCGCTCCAACTGGTCGATGTCGCGACGTGGCCGGGCCTTGCCCCGCCGGGTCCAAAGATCGTAGAGGCGGTCGCCGATATCCGGCGCCAAACCGGCATCGTCCCGGCGCTTGCGGCGCTCACGCCAGGTGCGGGAGAAGGCCGCCTTCAATCCCGGCTTGCGGCGCGGTGCGATCTTGGGGAGGTGGAAGAGATAGATCGGCTTTCGCCGTGTCGCCGCCTCGGCCACCATCGAGGCGCTGTCGACCGACACCACAAAACTGTCGGCCAAAGCGAGCAGGGCGAGATAGGGATTGTCGCCGTCCTTGCCGGTGAATGGCAGGAACAGGTGGGGCATGCCGCCGGTAGTGACCAGACTGGCGCCAAGTTTGGCGACCACCTGTGGGTCGGTGCGTGGCGAGGTCGTCACCAGCAGGCTGCCGCCCTGTCGGCGATGCCAGGGGCCAAGCTCCACCAGAAGCCGATCGGCTTCCGCCGCGCCGAAAGCGAGTTGCGGCGTGGGACCGCCCACCAATACCGCGTGCCAGGGCCGGGGCAGCTGTGCAAAGCGCGCATGCCATTGCGCCGCGGCCCGGCCCAGCGCCTCGCCATCGACGGAAACCACGGGCAGGGTGATTTCCATCACATTCGGCGCCGCCGGAAGATTGTACTGAGGGGTGGTGACCACGAGATCGAACAGGTCGAGGTCGACCCGGGGGCGGCCAAGGTGAATATGCAGCACCTCGGCGCTGCCGGCGGCGCGCGCCTGTTCGCGGATCCAGCGTGCGACTGGTACCGAGCGGCGACCGATGGCGATGATGGCCTCGGGCCAGGGTGCCTCCAGGGCATCGCTGTTGGCCCGGTCGAGCCCGATCAGGCTGGCGCCGCGATCCTTGAAGTCGGTCGGTTCGTTGGCGTCGTAACGCAGCTGCTTGACGGTGGTGGGCCATTCGAGTGCGCGGCCGAGCGCCAGAACCTGCGCGTTGTCACCGGCGCGCTCGCCCAGGATCAACCAAGTCCGGGGCGGGTGGAGAGAGGCGTCGGCTAGTGGGCTGGTCATGGTGGCCGGACCATAGCAATCGAATCACCAGGCGAACAAGAGTGCGCCCAAATCCGGTCGCAATCATCTGTTAGAGAATACCGATACCGTCGCTATAATCTGGATCGCGCCGCGATTGGTCCGGGAAGTTCGGGTGGCCGACCCCGAACGGTCATCGCCAGCCGGCGCCGCGAGATCTGAACACCTGCCAGAACACCTGCCCGACCTCGTATATCAGGAACACCGACATGCGTTTGCCCCGCCTCCGTCTCGGCTTCGTCCTGTGTCTCCTTATCGGCCTGATTGCCCCCGGCCTCGCCACCGCCGCCGATATCGACACCATCGCCGGCGAGGCCGCGGCCTATCGCGGCGAATTGCTGGCTGGTGCCGTCGGCGATAACCCGCAACGGATTCCCCTGCTCAACACGCAGGCGGCGATCGAGTTCGGGGCCAACCGTTTTGCCGAAGCCATCGCCTTGCGCGAACGGGCGATTGGCCTGGGCGACGAAAGCCATGATAGCTGGATGGCCCTGGCGGACGCGTTCGAAGCGGACCGGAAGTATCGCCAAGCGGCGCTGGCTGCCTATCGCGCCTTTGTCGAAACGACGGAGTATCAGCAGCAGGGCGACGCCCTCAATCGGGTCGCCCGCAATTACGACCGGCTGCGGGACTTCGAACGGGCGCTGGCGGCCTTCGAGGCCGCGCAGCGCTACAGCTATGACGAACAGGCCTATCAGCGCGCCGATCAGATCCGCGGCATGCTGGCCTTCGCGCTGGCGGCGACCAGACTCAATATCGAGGGTGAAACGCCCGAAGCCTGTCTCGAATTCCGCGGCGATCTGCTCGGCACCGACAGCCTCGACTATGGCGACTACGTTCGCATCGAGCCGGCCAGCAAGCCTTCCTTCCGGGTCTCCGGCACACAGCTCTGCCTTGGCGATCTTTCCTTCGGCACCAGTTATCGGGTCACCGTCCTCAACGGTCTCCCCTCCCTCGGTGGCGAGAAGCTGGCGAAAAACGAGGAATGGGCATTCTCGGTGGGCGACCGCGCGCCGTCGGTCGGCTTCCGGACCCAGGCCTATGTGCTGCCGCGGATCGGCAGCACCGGCGTTCCGGTCATCACCGTCAATGTCGACAAGGTCAATCTGCGCCTGCTGCGCATCAACGACCGCAACCTGATCAATGAGCTCTATGACGGTCGCTTCCTCAACAACCTCGAGGAATACGACCGCGCGCACATCGCCGAGCAATCCGGTGAGGAAATCTGGACCGGCGAGATGGATGTCACGCGCGAACGCAACCGGCGCGTGGCGACCGCGTTCCCGATCGACGAGGTAATCAGCGAAACCGAGCCCGGCATCTATATCCTGATGGCGCGCAACAGCGCCGACGCCGAAAATGCCGACGAATATTCCTGGCGCTGGGAACCCCAGGCGACCCAGTGGTTGGTGATCTCCGATCTCGGCCTCACCACCTTTGCCGGCGCCGGTGGCCTCGACGTGCAGGTGCGGTCGCTGGAGAGCGGTCGGCCGTTGCACCGGCTGGAGGTCCGCCTGCTCGCGCGCAACAATGAAATCCTGGCGAGCGCGCTGACCGACACCGCCGGCATGGCGCATTTCGATCCCGGCCTGCTGCGTGGCAGCGGCGGGCGCAGTGCCACGGCCATCATGGCCTTCCGTCGCGACGGGGATTTCAGCTTCCTCGATATCAGCGGTGCTGCCTTCGACCTCTCGGATCGCGGTGTCGGCGGCCGCCCCATGCCCGGCGCCACGGATCTCTTCTTCTATACCGATCGCGGCGTGTATCGGCCCGGAGAGACAGCCCATGTCATGGCACTCTCGCGCGACCCGGCGGCGGAAGCCCTACGCGACCAAAAACTGACTTTCCGCCTGTTGCGTCCAGACGGGGTCGAGGCGGAGCGCTTTGTAGATATCGGCGATACCGGCGGCGGCTATCACCTTGCCGTCGATCTCGCCGCGGCGGCGCGTACCGGCAACTGGTCGCTGGAGGCCTATCTCGATCCGGAAGGCGATCCCATCGCGACCACCCGGTTCCTGGTCGAGGATGTGATCCCGGCGCGGATCGAGGCGACGCTCACGCCGGCTGACGAGGCACTGGATCCGCCGGCGCCACTGCCGGTGCAGATCGACGCCAGATACCTCTATGGCGCGCCGGCCGCCGACCTTGCGGTAAAAGCCGAAGTGGTGATTGCCGCCGATTCCAAGCCGTTCCCGGAACATGCCGGCTATCGCTTTGGCCTGGACGGGGAAAAGATGGATCCGGTCCGCCTCACCTATGACGACATGGTGACCGATGCCGAAGGCAAGCTTGAGATCAACATGTCCTTCGACGAGGTGCCGGAGGCACCGATGCCGCTTGCCGCCACGCTGCGGGTGGAAGTCTACGAGTTCGGTGGCCGACCGGTGATCGAGACGCTGTCGCGGCCGATCCGCGACCGCGATCTCTATCTTGGCATCAAGCCCCTGTTCGAGGACGACCGGGTGCAGCAAGGCGGCAACGCCGGTTTCGAGGTCCTGGCGCTCGGCAGGGACGGGCAGAGCCAGGCGCGGCCGGGCCTTGGCTATCGCCTGGTCAAGGAAGAGTGGGATTACGTCTGGTACTACCGAAACAACCGCTGGGACTACGATTATATCGTCCGCGATGGGGCCACCAGCAACGGCACCCTCGACATTCCGGCCGGCCAGCCCGGCCAGGTGAACCTGCCGGTGGAATGGGGCCGCTATCGCCTTGAGGTATTCGATCCAGCGACCGCCACCGCGAGTTCGGTGCGCTTCTACGCCGGCTGGTCCGCCCAGCCCGGGAGCGGCGGCACGCCGGACCGGATGCAGGTGGTCTCCGACCGCGAGACATACGGTGTCGGCGACATGGCCGAGGTGCATCTGACAGCACCCTTTGCTGGCGAGGCACAAGTCACCATCGCCACCGATCGGGTGATCGAGAGCTATGTCGTCAGTGTGCCGGCGGAGGGGAAGACCATCCGCGTGCGCATCGACAAGGATTGGGGTGCCGGTGCGTATGTGCTGGTCAACGCCTTCCGGCCGGGTCGGGCGGAAGCGCGCGGTCCGGGTCGCGCGATCGGTCTTACCTGGCTCGGCATCGACGCCGCGCCGCGGTCGCTTGCCGTGGCGATGGAGGTGCCGGAGAATATCGAGCCGCGCCAGCCGATCGAAATTCCGGTGACGGTCACCAACCTTGCCGGCAAGGACGCCTATCTTACCCTGGCAGCGGTCGACGAGGGCATCCTGCAGCTAACCGACTTCGCCGCGCCAGATCCCCTGGCGCATTACTTCGGCAAGCGTCGGCTGGGGCTGGAGGTCCGCGACCTCTATGGCCAGCTGATCGACGGCAAGGAAGGCACGCGGGGCCGCATCCGCAGCGGCGGCGATGGCGAAGGCCTTGCCAAACGCGGTGCACCCAAAGAGCTCAAGCTCGTGGCGCTGTTCTCCGGCATCGTCAAGCTGAACGAGGCGGGACGGGCGGTGATCCCGCTTGAGATCCCCGACTACAACGGTCGACTGCGCCTGATGGCGGTGGCCTGGGACCAGGAGAATGTCGGCGCGGCGGAAGCGGGGCTGGTGGTGCGCGACGTCGTGGTGGCCCTGGCGACGGCGCCGCGCTTCATGGCACCGGGAGATGTCGGCACCGTGTCGTTTGCCGTGCAGAATGTCGCCGGTCCGACTGGAACCTATGCCATCAATCTCACCGCGAGTCCCCATCTGCGCCTGATCGGCGAAAAGACCTGGTCGCGGGAACTGGGCGGCAATGCCAGCGGCGATTGGCGCGTCAATCTTGCCGCCCATGGTCTGGGTGCGGGTTTCGTCGAGATGCAACTCACCGGTCCGGACGGTTATTCTCTCATCAGGCGGATCGACATTCCGATCCGCGCCGCGCAACCGGCGATCGCGCAGACGCTCAGCCAGCGGCTGCTGCCGGGCGAACCCCTGCGCATCTCGGCCGCCGCATTGCAGGAGTTCCTGCCCGAGACGGCGGATCTGCGGCTATCCTTCAGTTCAACCCCGAACCTCGATGTGCAGAGTGTGCTCGCCTCGCTCTCGCATTATCCCTATGGCTGCGTCGAGCAGACGACCTCGCGCGCCTTCCCGCTGCTGTTCGCCGGCGAGATGGCGGAGCGCTGGGGGCTCGAGGATCGCTATGCCAAGACCGATCCGGCAAGGGTGCAGGCGGCGATCGGCCGTATTCTCGAAGGACAGCGCTATGACGGGCTGTTCGGCTTGTGGTCCAGCTATTCCGCGCCGGAATCCTGGCTCACCGCCTATGTCATGGACTTCCTCATCCGGGCGCGGGAGCAGGGCTACGATGTTTCGGACGTGGCTTACCGCAACGGGCTCGAAGCCCTGAACTATGTCGCCACCAGCTACAATGACGAATCCGCCGGCAATCTCGCGGCGCGCGCCTATGCTTTCTACGTCCTGGCGCGAACGAAGGGCGGCAAGCTCAGTGATCTGCGCTATCTGGCCGACAACTATCTCGACCGCATGCCGTCCGGCCTTGCCTTGGCGCAACTCGGTACCGCGCTGGCGCTGCATGGCGATGTGGCGCGGGCCACGCTTGCCTTCGAGGCGGCGGTGATCGCCGCCAACCGGGCGCGCCGGCCGCTGCTGGACTATGGCTCGGATCTGCGCGACTGGGCCGCGATCATCGCCCTGATGGCGGAAGCCAAGCTGCCGGGCCTCGATGCCGGCGCCCATCTCGACCGCCTCGCCGGCCTGCAGCTGTCGCGCCGCTATCTCAGCACCCAGGAACAGGCCTGGCTGCTGCTGGCGGCCCGGGCCACCAGTTCGTCCTCGCCGCCGGAGGTGAGCATCGCGCGCGACGCCGAGGCGGCGGTCTCGCAAGCGAGGCCCTATGTACTCACCCTCGCCGGCGGCGAGATCGGCGAGGGCGCGATCTTCGTCAACCGCGGCGATGACCCGGTCTATGCCAAGGCGACGGCGAGCGGTGTGCCGCTGGTAGCCCTGCCGCCGGAGGAGAGCGGCTTCAGTATTCAACGCACCTATTATCACCTCAACGGCGATCCTGCCGACCTTTCCAAGGTCGTTCAGAACGATGTCCTGGTGGTGAAGATCGAGGGCGAGGTGACGGTGGCCCAGGAACGCCGTGCCTTGGTGGTGGATTTGCTGCCGGCGGGGTTCGAGCTGGAGAACCAGCGGCTCAACGATACGCGCCAGACCAACGAGCTGGCCTGGCTCGGCGCGCTGACGCCGCCGACATACAGCGAATTTCTCGACGACCGTTTCATAGCGGCCCTTAATGTGAACCAGGGATATGACAGCCGCCGCTTCACGCTCGCCTATATGGTGCGCGCCGTCACGCCCGGCAGTTTTGCACTCCCCGCGGTGGCCGTGGAGGACATGTACGCCCCGGATGTCCGCGCCCGCGGCGATCAGGGCCGCGTCACCATCGAGGCCTATCGGTAAGGCCCGCGATGCGCTGGCTCTTCGTCATGTTCGGTACCGGCTTCGCGCAATCGGCGCGCAAGCGGTGGCGGCGATTTTCGGTGGCCGCCAGTGTCGCCTTGATCGCAGCCCTGATCGGTGTGTTGGTGCTCGACCATCTCCATCCCCCCTATCAGGGGCGGCTGCGCGATCAATCGACCTTGGTGCTGGCGGCGGACGGGACGGTGCTACGGGCCTTCGCGACCGCGGATGGTGCCTGGCGCTTTCCCACCACCGCGGCCGACGTCGATGCAAAGTTCATCCGCTACCTGAAGGCGTTTGAAGACCGGCGGTTCGACCAACACCCTGGTGTTGACCCCCTGGCCATCGCCCGGGCCGGGTGGCAGGCGTTGAGTGCCGGCCGCATCGTATCCGGCGCCTCCACCCTGACCATGCAGACGGCTCGCCTGCTGGAGCCGCGCCGGCGTGGGATCGCGACCAAGCTGGCTGAAACCCTGCGCGCCTTGCAGCTGACCTGGCATTGGGGTCGTGACCGTGTCCTCGACACTTATCTTACCCTCGCGCCCTATGGCGGCAACCTGGAGGGCGTGCGGGCGGCGAGCCTTGCCTATTTCGGCAAGGAGCCTTCGCATCTCACCGAGGCGGAGGCGGCCCTGCTGGTGGTCCTGCCGCAGAGTCCCGAGCGTTTGCGGCCCGACCGCTTTCCGGAAGCCGCGCGCCTTGCCCGCGACAAGGTGCTGGCGCGCCTGCGCGACGCCGGCGAGATCGATTTCTCCTCCCACGCGGCAGCAATAGCCGAAGCGGTGCCTGCCGGACGCCGTCCGGCATTGAGCGACGCCCCGCATCTGGCCGAGCGCCTGCGCAGCCTGCATCCCGGTCAGTCGATGATCGCCAGCAACATCGACCGGCGATTGCAGACGCGGCTTCAGGACATGCTGCGTCAGCGCGCCCTCGGCCTCGAACCCGGCGCCACCGTCGCGGCGCTCGTGGTCGAGAACCAGGGACGCAAGGTGCGCGCCTATCTCGGCTCGGCCGATTATTTCGACTCGCGGCAGTTCGGGCCGATCGACATGGTGCGTGCCGTCCGTTCTCCCGGTTCGGCGTTGAAACCCTTCATCTACGGCATGGCCTTCGATCAGCTGACAGTGCATCCGGAAACCATCATGGTCGACCAGCCGATGCGTTTCGGCGATTACGCGCCGGAGAATTTCGACCATCTCTTCCGCGGCGAGGTCCCGGCTCGCGAAGCGCTGCAGCTGTCGCTCAATCTACCCGCCGTGGCGCTCTTGGATGCCGTCGGTGCACCCCCTTTCGCACAGCGCCTCGCCGATGTCGGGTATCCACTGCATCTGCCTAAGGACTCCGGCCGGCCGGGACTGCCCATCGCCCTGGGCGGTGCCGGTGTCACGCTGGAACAGATGGTGGCGCTCTATGCGGCGCTGGCGGATGAGGGACGGGCGGGGGAGCTCAGCTATCTCGCCGAGACACCGGCGCCCCGAACGGGAACCCTGCTCGGTCCGTTGGGGGCCTATTATGTTACCGGGATCCTGGAAGACACCCCGCCGCCGCCATCCTGGCTCGCCGCCGGCAATCGCCGGCTGGGCAGCCGTATCGCCTACAAGACCGGCACCTCCTATGGGTATCGCGACGCCTGGGCGATTGGCTATACGCAGGACTACACGATCGGCGTCTGGGTCGGGCGGCCCGACGGGTCCTTCTCCACCGGCCGCATGGGGCGCGATGCGGCGGCACCCCTGCTGTTCGAGATCTTCGACCAGCTGCCGACGGGGGGAAGTGCCCGCGCCGCCATGCCACCCGCGGGCGCCCTGCTGGTCGGTCACAACATGCTGCCCGCCAATCTCAAACGCTTCGCCCTGCCCGACGAGGGTGGCAGCAACCGTCGTGCGCGCGATCGCTTGCGCATTGCCTTTCCGCTGGACGGCGCCACCATGGTAATGGCCGCGACAGGCGGTAGCGTGGCGCCCTTCGTGCTCAAGGCCGAAGGCGGCAAGCTGCCGCTCCGCTGGATGGTAAACGGCGCGGCCGTGGGGTCGCAGCCCTATCTGCGCCAGACCCAGTGGGATCCAGACGGCCGGGGCGCGCACCGGGTGACCGTGATCGACGCCGGCGGGCAATCCACCAGTGCCGAGATCTGGCTGAAATAGTCGCTGCCTACTTCCGCAGGCCTTCGCGGGTGAGATCGTCCATCACGGCGACGATGCCATTGCGCAGGATCGTCACCATTTCGTCGATCTGGGCGCGGTTGACGATCAGGGGCGGCGACAGCACGACGAGATGGCCCATCGGCCGTGCCAGCAGGCCGTTGGCCTGGCATTTCTCGAAGATGCGACGGCCGACCTCCCATTCCGCCGGCGGCACGGTCTTGTTCTTCTTGTCGGCGGTGCATTCGACGCAGACCATGAAATGGCTGCCGCGCACGTCGCCCACCATGTCGAGATCGATCAGTTCCTTGAGCCGGTCGTGGAAATAGGGGCCGGTGGCTCGCACATGACCACAGATATCCTCACGCTCGAAGATGTCGAGGTTGGCCATGCCCGCGGCGCAGGAGACCGGATGCGCGGAATAGGTATAGCCGTTGGCGAAGATCTGGCCGCGCCCGGCCTTGTCGGTCAGCGTTGAATAGAGCCGGTCGGAGACGATCATGGCGCCCAGCGGGACGTAACCGGAGGTGAGGCCCTTGGCGCAGGTGATGATGTCCGGCTCGATCTCGAACACGGTCTTCGAGGCAAAGATATGGCCGAGGCGCCCGAAGCCGGTCACGACCTCGTCGGAGATATAGAGCACGTCGTATTTTCGGCAGACTTCCCAGGTGCGGCGCTGATAGCCCGGCGGCGGCACGATCACCCCGCCCGAAGCCAGCAGCGGCTCGGCGATGAAGCAGGCGACATTGTCGGGTCCCAGTTCCAGGATCTTGTCCTCGAGATCCTTGACCTTGGCGTCGCAGAAGGCCTCGAGCGACATGCCGTCGGGCCGGCGATAGGGGTTGGGGGCGGGCAGGTGATGGATGAAGCGCGTCTCGAGATCCATGTTGCCGCGATCGGCGGGCTTGCCGGAAACCGAGGCGGTGAGATAGGTCGAGCCGTGATAGGCGTTCTCCCGGGTGATGATCTGCTTCTTCTTCGGCCGGCCGTGGAAATTGTTGAAGAAATGCACAAAGCGCAGCGCGGAATCGACGGCGGTCGATCCACCGGTGGTGAAGAAGACGTGCTTGAGATCGACCGGCGTGTGCTGCGTCAGCCGATGCGCGAATTCGATCGCCGGCGGATTGCCGATCTGGCCGAAGGGCGAGAAATAGGCCATGCGCCGTGCCTGCGCGGCCATGGCATCGCCGATCTCCCCGCGGCCATAGCCGGCATTGACGCACCACATGCCGCCGATACCGTCGAGCATGCGCTGGCCCTGGACATTGTAGACATAGGCCCCCTCGGCCTGCGCCACGATCAGAGGTTCGCGCTCATTCACCGTGCCGAGATCAACCCAGGGATGGATCAGATGGTCGCGATCCTTGGTGGCGAGGTCGATCGCATCGAAGCCGAAATTGCTGGTCATGGAAAACTCCGGAAGGGGCGGCGATTAAGTTTTTTGAGGATCAGTTGTTCTTCAGGGTCTCGGCAGCGAGCTTCTTGGCCTTGGAGATGTCGCCATCGCTCATCAGTCGGGCGACGTCGTTGAGCATCGACTTGGCCTGAATGGCAACGCTCTGAGCGGGATTGACCTCCAGCCCCTGCGGCTTTCCTTCGGCCGCCACGGTCAGCCAGCGATAGGATTCGATCAGGTTCTGCGGCACGCCCTGGCTGCGGTAATAGAGCGCGCCGGCCTGGTACTGGCCTTTCGGATTGCCGGCATTCGCCGCGCGCAGATACCATTCCAGGGCCTGCGGGTCGTCCTGCGGCACGCCCTGCCCGAAATCGTAGATCTGACCGACGATCACCTGCATGTTGGAATCGCCTGCCTCGCCGAGCGAGCGGAAGATCGCCAGCGCCTCGACCGGATTGCCGTTCTCGAAGGCCCGCCATCCATCGGCGGCGGTAACCCCGGCCGGCACCTGGACATTGGCAAGCGCTGCGGTGGTCGCCGCCGGATCCGGCGTCGGCGCGGCGGGCGCGACTGCCGTCGTGCTGGGCTGAACCGCTTGGGTCGAGGTCGTGGGGACCTCAATGATCCCGGGCTGCGCCGCAGCCATGGCGCCGGTGGCGCCGCAGCGGCGATAGGTGATGCCGATCATGGATTTCGGCATCGATTCGGGAACGCTGACGATGAGCATCCTGTCGGTGCCCATCCGTTGATAGGTGTACTCCTGGGTCGAACCGTCGCTCGCGGTGGAAACGACGGCGATGTTGTCCCCCTTGATGCGGTAGGTGGCGGCCATCCGCACGGCGACCGACCCATCGAACCAGCTCAATGTCTCGCCGTCGGTGAATTCGATGCCGCCGTCCTTCGGACAGCCGAGCGACGGACCCTGCCACTGCCCGACCAGCCAATTGCCGTCGCTGCGCGATGGGGGTGCAATGATTGCCGCTTGCTGCTGCGCGGGCTGTTGCTGCACGGGTTCTTGCTGCATGGCGGGCGCGGCCGCTCCGCTGGTGGTCGGCATGGTGACGGTCTGGCCACCGATGTCGAGCGCGATTCCGCCAGCGGGCATTGCCGGAGCAGATGAATCGACGGATTCCATGCCCGTCACCACCAGATCGTCGCTCGTGCCCTGACTGGCGACGGTGCCTTGACTGGCGCTGGGCGATTCCACGGGTGCCGCCAGCGTACCGGTCGTGGCTGGGGCGGCAAATTCGGGCGCCGCCGCCGTGGCGGTGGCTGCCGCACTCGGGCGCAACTGGCGCAACAGGGAAACCGACTGCTGGTCGCCGAGGTCGGCGGCGCGCTGGTACCACTGCCGGGCCAGATCGAGATCGTAGGGTATCCCGTGGCCGGTGGCGTATTGGTTGGCAAGGTTGCGCATGGCGAGCGGGAGCCCTTGCTGCGCCGCCATTTCATACCACCGGGCCGCTTCCCAATTGTCCTCCTGGACCCCAAGGCCGTGATCGTAAAGGGCGCCGAGGCTGTTCTGGGCAACCGGGTCGCCCGCCTGGGCCAAAGGCAGCCAGGCATCCCGGGCGGCCTGGAAATCCCCCCGGTAATAGGCGTCCACCCCGGCCTGATAGTCCGCCCGGGCGGGCATGGGCAGGGCCATACCCCCCGCCACAAGCAGGGCCAGCCCAAAACATCCCCAGATCGACAGGTTGCGCAGTCGATTGCGCGTGATTCCGATCACAATACCCCCCAAAATCCTTTGGTCTTCCGACATTAGAGGCCCATAAACCTTACCAGCCTTATGTCTTGTGGTTTGACGCAGACTCATGTCTTAACTCCATGCCCTATTCTGGCAGCCGAGTGAAGTCGAGGGAAGTATGTTACTGCGGGAATTGCGCTATCGCCGGGCCGGGCCTGGCGCGCCGGGGGCCGCCCTGCGGAGGGCCCTGGTGTTCGCGACCGCACTGACCCTGTCGGTCTTCTGGGCGCTCTCGCCGGCCCAGGCTCGCAGCGCCTCGGTCCTGGTCGACGCCGCGGACGGGCGGGTCCTGCAATCGGAACGGGCCAACGCCCTTTGGTACCCGGCCTCGTTGACGAAGCTGATGACCGCCTTCGTAGTTTTCCAGGCGATCGAGGATGGGCGTCTGGACCTGGGCGGTACGGTCGCCGTTTCCGCCAATGCCGCCGGCCAGCAGCCGACCAAATTCGGCTTCAAGGCCGGCCAGAAGATCACCGTCAAACAGGCGCTGCAGGCCATGATCGTGGCCTCGGCGAATGACGCCGCCGTCGTCCTGGCCGAGACGTTGGGTGGCACGGAAAGAGATTTCGCCCAGATCATGACGGCAAAGGCGCGCGAGATCGGCATGTCGCGCAGCGTTTTTCGCAATGCCTCCGGCCTGCCGGACAGCGATCAGGTGACCACCGCCCATGACATGGCGGTCCTCGCCATGCGCATTCTGCGC
>JAEUKV010000308.1 GCA_016794165.1 Rhodospirillaceae bacterium | reverse complement strand
TGGGTGATGGCGGTCGGCAACCCGTTCGGTCTCGGCGGCACGGTCACGGCCGGTATCGTCTCGGCCCGCGGCCGCGACATCCAGGAAGGCCCGTTCGACGATTTCATCCAGATCGACGCTGCCATCAACCGCGGCAATTCCGGCGGCCCGACCTTTGACTTGAACGGCAATGTGGTGGGCATCAACACCGCGATCTACAGCCCCAGCGGCGGATCGGTCGGCATCGGTTTTGCCATCCCCAGCAACCTTGCCAGAGACGTGGTGGCGCAACTCAGGGAGAACGGTACGGTGGAGCGCGGCTGGCTCGGCGTCGCCATCCAGCAGGTAACGCCGGATCTCGCTCTGGGGCTCGGCCTTGATGCGCCGCGTGGCGCACTGGTCTCGAATGTCGATCCCGACAGCCCGGCCGGCAAGGCGGGGATCCAGTCGGGCGACGTCATCCTGGGCTTCAACGGTCAGCCGGTCGAGGAACTCCGAGATCTGCCGCGCCTGGTGGCTGCGGCAAAGCCGGGAGAGACCGCGGAGATCGCCATCCTGCGCGATGGCGCCGCGCGCAATCTGCGGGCCAGGATCGGAGAAATGCCGGCCGACCCCGTGATCGCCAGCGTCGACACGGTGCCGGACGCGGTCGAGGAGAGCGCGGTTCTCGGCGCCACCCTGGCACCTCTCAACGAGATGGCACGCGCCAAGTTCCAGCTGCCTGCCGACATGCAGGGGGTGGTGGTGGCCGATCTTGCCCCCGATTCCCCGCTACTCGATGAGGGCATTCAGCCCGGCGACGTGATCGTCAAGGTGGGCGACCGCGTGGTCACCGATCCGGCCGAAATCGAGCGGCTGGCGAAGGTGGTCAGGGACAGCGACAAGCCGGTTCTGCTGATGCTGGTCAGTCGCGAGGGCCGTGACCGTTTCGTCGCGATCAATCTCAAGGACGCGTGACGCCCCTCGCGCGCGCCCCGCGCCTCTCCTTCCTAGCGCGTTGCAACGAAGAAGAGGCGCGGGAAGGGCAGCACGACGGTACCGTTCGGCAGGGCGGGATAGGCCAGAGCGATCTCGGCCTCGTATTTGGCGAGATAGTCCTTGCGCTCGGCTTCGTCGAGCGGAGTGAGATAGGGCCGCAGTCCGGTGGCCTTGAACCATTCCACCACCGCCGGGGCACCACCGGCGAGGGGATGGAAATAGACTGTCCGCCAGAGATCGACCTGCGCTCCGCCGGTGCCGAGTATGCGGTAATACCAGTCCGGGCTCTGGCGTTTCACGCGGGCGGTTTCCGCCTGCTCGATTTTCTTCGCCCAGGGGCCTTCGCGACCGACCTTGGCCATCAACTGATGGGCCGGCTCGTCCAGATTGTCGGGCATCTGCACCGCAAGACTGCCGCCCGGCGCCAGCTTTTCCATCAGCGTCGGCAGCAGTCGCGCATGATCCGGCACCCATTGCAGCGAGGCATTGGCGAAGATTACATCAAAGGGACCCGGCTGGTGCCAGGTGGCGATGTCGTCGATCTCGAAATGGATGTCGGGCATGCGCTTGCGCGCCGCCTCGATCATGTCGGACGAGCTGTCCATGCCGGTGATGGCGGCATTGGGAAAGCGGGCTTTCAGCAATTCGGTGGAATTGCCCGGGCCGCAGCCAAGATCCACTGCCGTCTTTGCATCTTCGACCGGAATTTGCAGCAGCAAATCGCGCACCGGCCGGGTGCGTTCGCGTTCGAATTTCGTGTATTGTGCAGCGGACCAGCTCATCCAGTTCTCCTCGATTCATGCGGCCAGGATAGCGCCATGGCAAAGCTCGAGATCTTCTACAATTCCGCTTGCCCGGTCTGCGCGGCCGGCATCCGCGACCAGCGCGATCGGATGACAGAACAAGGCGCCGATGCCGCATGGAAGGACGTCGCCATGGACAACAACCTGGTGTGCGAGATCGGGGCGGATTTGGACAAGGTCCGGCATTCGCTGCATGTGCGCGACGAAGCGGGCACAGTTTACGTCGGTGCCGACGCGATTGCACGCCTCATGCTTGAAACGAGGGGGCAAAAATGGCTGGGCCGCTTCATGATGTCGCGGCCGATGCGACCATTTTCCCGCTGGTTCTATGATCGTTTCGCAGATCGGCTCTATGCCTGGAACCGGAAGCACGGGCGGTGGTGAGGTCCCCCAGGCTGGCTCGTGATCCCCGCGCGAGCGGGGATGACAAATGAGGGCACGAAGGGGGGCGCTTACGCCCCCACTTCCTTCAGATAATCTTCGCGCATCTGTATGGTGAGCGGGCCGACCTTGAACCTGTAGTCGCCGATCTGGCCCACGGGCGTCACTTCGGCGGCGGAGCCCACCAGGAAGACCTCGTCGGTCTTGCCCAGTTCCTCCGGCTGGATCGCGCGCTCCACCACCTTGATCTGGCGGCGCTGGGCAAGCTCGATCACGGTCTGGCGGGTGAGGCCGTTGAGGAAGCAGTCGGGCCTGGGCGTGTGCAATTCGCCGTTCTGCACCAGGAACACATTGGCGCCCGTGGCTTCCGCCAGGAGCCCGCGATAGTCCAGCATCATGGCGTCCTGGAAACCGTCGCGCTCCGCCTCGTGCTTCGAGATGGTGCAGATCTGGTAGAGGCCCGACGCCTTGGCGGCAACCGGCGCCGTATCGGGGGCCGGGCGTTTGTACTTCGCCCATTTGAGGCGGATGCCGTTGGCCAGCAATTCCGGCGAGAAGTAGGACGGCCATTCCCAGGCGGCGATGGCGAGGTGAATGGTGTTCTTCTGGGCCGAGACGCCCATCATCTCGCTGCCGCGCCAGGCGATGGCGCGGACATAGCAGTTCTGGAAGCCGGCGCGCTTCACCAATTCGGTCTTGGCCGCCTCGATCGCATCCACCGAATAGGGGATGGTATAGCCGACGATCTCGGCCGATCTGTGCAGGCGCTCGGTATGGGCGCGGGACTTGAATACCTTGCCGTTATAGGACCGTTCGCCTTCGAACACGGCTGAGGCATAATGGAGGGCGTGGGTGAGGACGTGGAGCTTCGCTTCCCGCCAGGGAACGAATTTGCCATCCATCCAGATTTCGCCATCCCGATCGTCGAAAGGCACCAGGCTCATGAATTCCTCCCGCGCTGGGTCATTTCTCGGGTTATAAAGGAACCCGAATTGGCTCTGGTTTAAAACATTCGCCCATATAAGTCAACAAGCCTGACATAAAATGATGAGTGACACGAAATCACAACCTAACCCCTTGTTCCTGCGCGACGACGAGCTGCGGCAGGGGATCGAGCTGTTGTTTTTCGGCTATCGCGATTTCACCGCCAAGGCCGACCAGACCCTGGCGGCCTTCAATTTCGGCCGGGCCCATCACCGCGTCATCTATTTCGTCGGGCGCAATCCGGGCATGACCGTGTCGGACCTCCTCGACATCCTGAAGATCACCAAGCAGAGCCTGTCGCGGGTCCTTTCGCAGCTGGTGCGGGAAGGCTTCATCGTCCAGCGCCCCGGCACCAGCGACCGCCGCCAGCGCCTGCTGAGCCTGACCGAGAAGGGGGCGGAACTGGAGCGGAAACTGACCGAGGACCAGCGTGCCCTGGTCGCGCGCGCCTACAAGGCCGCGGGCGGCGAGGCGGTGGAAGGCTTCAAGAAAGTGCTCCTCGGCCTGGTCAACGAGGAGGACCGCGCCCGCTTCCGCGCCGGCCCCGGTCCCCATGGCCCCGGTTCCCAGGGTTCCGGTTCCCAGGGTTCCGGCAGCCAGGGATCGGGCAGCCGCTAGGAGATGTCGACCGGTGCTGCGCATATCCTGGTGGTCGATGACGACAAGCGACTGCGCGATCTCATCGGGCGGTATCTGGGCGAGCAGGGATTCAGGGTCACCATCGCCATTGATGCGGGTGATGCGCGGGCCAAGCTGAAGAGCATCAGTTTCGATCTCATCGTACTCGACATCATGATGCCGGGGGAGACCGGGCTGGAACTGACTCGGGCCCTCAGGAGCGACAATCCGGTGCCCATCCTGCTGCTCACTGCCATGGGCGAGGTGCAGGATCGCATCAACGGATTCGAGAGCGGCGCCGACGACTATCTTTCGAAACCGTTCGAACCCAAGGAACTGGTGCTGCGCATCAACGCGATCCTGAAGCGTGCGCAACAGCGTGCCGATCAGGCGCCGCCGGCCGCCGGCACCGTGCGCTTCGGCTTCTACGCCTTCGAGATCGAACGGCGCCGCCTCTACAAGGGTGGCGAGATCGTCCATCTGACCGAGGGTGAATCGGATCTGCTGCTGCTGCTGGCGCGCCGCGCCGGCAAGGCGGTCAGCCGCGATGAGCTGCTGGGCCGCGAACCCGGCCACGATCCCGGTGCCGAGGGCCAGGGCGACCCGGTTCCCGGCGAGGTCGGCGCCTCGCGCCTGATCGACGTGCAGATGACCCGCCTGCGGCGCAAGATCGAGGACGATCCCCGTTTCCCGCGCTATCTGCAGACCGTGCGGGGCGTTGGCTATATGCTGCGGCCCGATTGAAGGGCGGAAGCATGCGAGCACTGGCACTGAACCTGCGCGAGATGGCATTCGAGTGGCTGATCGGCATCGAGCGCATGCTGCCGAGGAGCCTGCTCGGCCGCTCGATCCTGATCATCGTGACGCCGATCGTGCTGCTGCAGGTGGTTTCCGCCTGGGTCTTTTACGATTCGCATTGGGAAACGGTCACCCGGCGTCTCGCGCAATCGGTGGCGGGCGAGATCGGCGCCATCGTCCAGATGATGCCGCGCTATCCGACGCCGGAAGAACTGGCGCCCATCTTTGCCATCGCCGCGGACGACATGGGCCTCGACCTCGTCTACAAGGCGGGCGAGATCCTGCCCAACGATCCGACCATCATGCGCCAGAACCTGGTCGACCGGCAATTGGCCCGCGCGCTGGAATCCCGGGTCGAACGCCCCTTCATCATCGACAGCCGCAGCCTGGAGACCCAGATCGAAATCCATGTGCAACTGGCCGACGGGGTGCTGCATGTGGTGGTGGCGCGGCGGCGCCTGTTCAGTTCGACCACCTATGTCTTCCTGCTGTGGATGGTGGGAACCTCGCTTGCCCTGCTGGCGGTGGCAACCCTTTTCATGCGCAACCAGGTGAAGCCGATCAAGCGCCTGGCGCAGGCCGCCGACGATTTCGGCAAGGGACGCGAGGTGCTGGATTTCCGCACCACGGGTGCCACAGAAGTGGCGCTGGCGGGCCAGGCGTTCAACCAGATGCGCAACCGCATCCGCCGCCAGATCGTGCAGCGCACCGAGATGCTGGCCGGGGTCAGCCATGATTTGAGGACGCCGCTTACGCGTATGAAGCTGCAGCTTGCCATGATGGGCGATGGCGGCGATATCGGCGACCTCAAGAAGGATGTCGCCGACATGGAGCGCATGATCGGTGCCTATCTCGCCTTTGCCCGGGGCGAGGGCATGGAGCAGCCGACCCCCACCGACATCGTGGAACTGGTGGAAGATGTGGCGAGCGATGCGCGGCGTCACGGTGCCGAGATCCAGCTCATCCTGCCGGCCGGCGAGATCGTGGTGCCGCTGCGCCGCGATGCCGTGCGCCGGGCCCTCGACAATGTGGTGGGCAACGCCCAGCGCTATGCCGGGCACATCACAGTGACCGTGGTCCTGAAGCCGCGCCACGTGGAGGTGATGGTGGATGATGACGGGCCGGGAATACCGCCGACGGCCCGCGAGGAAGTCTTCAAGCCGTTCTTCCGCCTGGAGCAGTCGCGCAACCAGGAAACCGGCGGGACGGGTCTCGGCCTCACCATCGCCCGCGACATCATCCGCGGCCATGGCGGCGATCTGGAACTCCGCGATTCCCCCCAGGGTGGTCTGCGGGCCGTGGTCAGGCTGCCACTCTGACGGCGAGCGGTCGCCTGTCGGTGCGACGCACTTACGGAAATTTTAGGGTTTCTGGAGGGAGAAGTTAGCATGCGCGGCGAGGCCGGTGCAGGCAGGGTGCGGCGCATTCCGCAACCTATCGAGGACCAGTTCCATGACCGCCAATGCCGTGCGCAAGACGACCCATCACGCCAGCCAGCCCGCCAACGATTCCCATCCCGCGACCGCGCCTGAAAGGGAGCGCCGGGAGATCTATTCCTCGGTCCACAAGGGCCTGCGATCCTGCATGTCGCAGGCGCTGGTCGGGCTCGGCCAGGTGGACGCATCGTCGGATGAGAGCGTCGACGGTGCCCTCGCTGCGGTGACAGAGCTCCTGCAATTGTGCCGCGAGCATCTCGATCACGAAAACCGATTCCTGCACACGGCGATGGAACAGGCCGTGCCTGGTTCCGCCGCCCGCTGCGCCGCCGATCATCAGCATCACCTCAAGACCATTGCCGAACTGGAAGCGCGGCTTTCCGCCGCGCAAGCGGATGGCGGTCCGACGCGCGAGCGGGCGCTCAAGGTGCTCTATCGGCTGCTGGCCATCTTCGTCGCCGAGAACTTTCAACATATGGAGGTGGAGGAGAGCGAGAATACGTCGCTGCTCTGGGCGCATTGCAGCGACGATGACATCCGGGCGATCGAACACGCGATCCATGCCCATATAAAGCCGGAACGGATGATGGTCTGGCTGCGCTGGATGCTGCCCGCCGTCAGCCGCCAGCAGCGCGCGGAGATGCTGAAGGGCATGCGCGCCGGCATGCCACCGGAAGCCTTCGCTGCGGTCCTCGACATGATTCAGCCGCATCTAAGCCAGTCGGCGAGGCACGCGCTGGTGGAAGACCTGGGCTAAGCGCTGCGCCTACGCTTCCGCTTCGATCAGCCGCACGGGGCGCGCGAGATTGAGGCGGAAGCGGCCGCGGCCGGCCTTGTCGATGACAAGGTGCGGGCTGCGTTCGGCCAGGCGCCGGCGCAGCAGGATCAGGCGGGCTTCCAGATTCTCGGAGAATTCGGGCAGGCGAATCTGCGGGGCGAGGCGCAGTTCCTTGTTGCTGAACTCGACCCGGCCGGTCCGTTCGAAGGTACCGAGCAGATGCCAGAGAATGGCCCCGGCGACGCCCTTGATGAGATAGGCATCGTCGATGAAGATGCTGTCGTCGGCGCGGTAGTGACGAATCGTCAGCGGCTGGCCTTCGGTCACCGGCACCGCGGCAACCGGCGGGGCAATGTCCTGGGCGTTCTCGGCGGCATCGGCGCATTCCCGCAGGATGGCCGCGATCTCGCCGGCAAGAATCATCAGGGCATCCTCTTCGTCGTAGCCGAAGCGACCCTCCTCCGGGCTTTCGGCATAGAGCACGCCAAGGAGGCCATCCCGTCCCGGCGCCGGGCCGAGGATCGGTACCGCGATCTGGCTGCCGCTCTGGCTCAGCCCCGGCAGGGGAATCTCGGTCTCCAGTTGCGCGGCCATGGGGCTGGCGCGCAGGGCGTCGCGGATGGCGCGGCCATAGAGATAGTCGCGCGTGGCATGGGTGAGACGGATCGGCGTTCGTTCGCGCGCCGCCACGCCGATGACGCCCTGACCGGGCAGGATCTCGGCGCCGACGCCTGATTCCGGATAGCCCTGGCTGGCCACGGTGTAGAGCCGGTCGCAGGAAGGATCGGCCATCAGCAGCATGACATGGGGCAGGCGGAACTCACGCTCAAGGCAAGCGAGCAGGGTGGCGACCAGGCTGTCGACATCGCGGCAGAAGCGCAGCTGGCCGAGGCTCGCGCGCAGGGCCGAGAGCAGCGCCACCGGGGGCTGCGGCAGCGGCAACAGGTCGCCGCGTACCAGTTCGATCTCCATCACCCGATAGATATCGGCGCCGAGCAGGCGGAAGATGCCGGACATGCCTTCATGGGAGGCGATGCCGGCAAGCTTGGCCTTCATTGTCTCGAACAGCGGACCCTCATGTTCGGTCCGCAGATACCTGAGGCTGACCCGGTGCTGCGCGCAGGTGTGCGGGTGCTTCAGCAGCACGCTCGCCCAGGGATTGGCAAGGATGTTGGCGCGGGTCTTGCTAAAGAACTGGTAGGAAATGGCGACATGCTCCGGATCGACAAAATGCACGTCGGAAATGACGCTGACATTGGGGATGCCGGCGGCATCGCAGGTGGCAATCTCGGAGGGGATTGCGCCCTCAAGGCTGGCCCGCAGGCTGGTCAGATCGATCGCGGTCATGACGCGGCGTCCGGCGTGGTCTTGCTCCCGGCGAGTGTCTCACCGCGTCGCAGCCGCGCCCCGGCATTGGGCCCCGGCGTCTGCTGGAATACCTCGGCGGGTGAAAAGGCGATTGTGATGCAATCGGATTCCTCAGGCGCCGTGAAAAAGCGCTGCGCTGGTCCGGGCGCATAGCCGAGCGTCACCAGTTCCTCGGCGATGTTGTGGCAATGTGCCTGGCTGTAGGTCCGATCGGCGGGGTCGCTGACCTCGACGCGGGCGTCTATGCCCTTGATCTGCAGGGTGCGGAAGCTGCGCACGTCGCTGAACACAGCCGCGACATGGCCGTTGGCCGCGATGTCCCGCAGCACCGGCCCGGCCTCGCTGCGCGAGAGGATCAGACGAAGCATCGCACCGCTGTCCATCGCCCGGCAGCCATAGGCATAGCAGAGGCTGGGGCGCAGATCTTGATCGCGCCCGGCGATGCAGATGGCGACCGGCCCGGCAAGCAGGGCAAGAATGGCTGGATCGAGCGACATGAGGCATTTAACCGGAGGTTCGTCCCGCCCGAAAGATAGATTCGGCGGATGCCGCGGTCCAGTGCGCGCCGTCACGCTTGCGCTATCGCCGATGAATGTGTTTCTGCGTTGCCTGCCAGACGCAAGCCATCAATAGAGCCTGCCACCATTTGGCACGGCACGGCTGGGCGTGATCAGCACCACCTCGCCGTTCTCGTCCGGGAAGCCCAGGACCAGCACTTCGGACATGAATTTGCCGATCTGCTTTTTCGGGAAATTGACCACCGCCGCCACCTGACGGCCGGGGAGTTCGTCCAAGGTGTAACGTGTCGTGATCTGGGCGGAAGAGCGCTTCACCCCGATCCCGGGGCCGAAATCGACGCTGAGCTTGTAGGCCGGGCGGCGCGCCTCGGGATAGGGCTCTGCGACAAGGATGGTGCCGACACGGATGTCGACCTTGCGGAAATCGTCATAGGTGATTTCGGGAGCTAGGGGTTCGGGGGCATCTGGCATGGAGGCGATTCTCGCGCTCGGGTTCCTTTGGCGGCGATCCAAGCAGGGTCGTGCCGGCGGCGCAAGGCGTTCTGGCACCCCTCTTTTCGGAAGAGGGGCGCCAGGGTCGCAGGAAGGTTACTCAGCCGCCTGCTTCGATTGCTCCGGTTTCCAGCGCAGGATCGGCTGGCGGGCAGCCAGGGTTTCGTCGAGGCGCCGGCGCGGCGTGTGATAGGGGGCGCCGTGGAAATAGGCGGCGTCACCTGACTTTGCGCGTTTGGCGAGGCCCTTCACCACCGAGATATAGCGATCGAGGCCGATCTTGCTCTCGGTCTCCGTGGGCTCCATCAACAGGGCGCCGTGGACGACCAGCGGGAAGTACATGGTCATGGGGTGATAGCCCTCGTCGATCATCGCCTTGGCGAAATCGAGGGTGGTCACGTCGGTCCCTTCCAGGAAGTCGTCGTTGAACAGCGCCTCGTGCATGCAGGTACCGGGGAAGGCCGCCGTGAGGTCGTCCCGCAAGGCAGCCAGCAGGTAGTTCGCATTGAGGACCGCGTCGCCGGAGACCTGGCGCAACCCGTCGGCGCCGTGGCTCAGCATGTAGGAGAGCGCACGGGTGAACATGCCCATCTGGCCGTGGAAGCCCTTCAGGCGTCCAAAAGATTTGTCTCCGTCATGCTCGACGAGGTCGAAACCGTTTGGGCCGTGGGTGACGTAGGGAAGCGGCGCATAGGGGGCCAGGGCTTCCGAGAGCACCACCGGGCCGGAACCCGGCCCGCCGCCGCCATGGGGCGTCGAGAAGGTCTTGTGCAGGTTGATATGCATGGCATCGACACCAAGGTCGCCCGGCCGCACGCGGCCGACGATGGCGTTGAAATTGGCGCCGTCGCAATAGAAATATCCGCCTACCCCGTGAACCGCGTCGGCGATGTCGATGATGTCGTTCTCGAACAGGCCGCAGGTATTGGGGTTGGTGATCATGGTACCGGCGACGTCGGGGCCGAGCTTGGCCTTGAAGGCCTTCAGATCGACGCGGCCACGCTCGTCGGCGGGCACCGGATCGACCTCATAGCCGATCGAGGCGGCGGTCGCCGGGTTGGTGCCGTGGGCGGACTCCGGCACCAGGATGCGTTTCCGGGCATCACCCTTGGCGAGGTGGGCAGCACGGATGGTCAGCATGCCGCAAAGCTCGCCATGAGCCCCAGCGGCGGGCGACATGGCGACCGCCGGCATGCCGGTCAGTGTCTTCAGCCAATGTGCCAGCGTGTCGATCAGTTCCAGCGCCCCCTGCACGGTCGAGACCGGCTGCATCGGGTGAAGATCGGCGATGCCCGGAAGGCGCGCCATCTTCTCGTTGATGCGCGGGTTGTGCTTCATGGTGCAGGAGCCCAGCGGATAGACCGACATGTCGATCGCATAGTTCTTCTGGCTGAGCTTGGTGTAGTGGCGCACGACCTGCGGCTCGGCGAGGCCGGGCAGGCCGATCGCCCCCTTGCGTTTCGATTTGCCGAGGCGCTCCTGGTGTTTTGGCACGTCGGGCAGGTCGACGCCGGACCGGCCGCGGACGTCCATCTCGAAAATGAGCGGCTCTTCGATCATCAGGCCGCGATTGCCGGAGACGGTATCGGTGTTGACGGGTTGCGGGCTCATGCCAGCACCTCCTTGAGGGCGGCCTCAAGGGCCGTCATGTCGTCATCGGTGGTGAGTTCGGTCGCTGCCACGAGGAGCAAGTTTTCGGCCGCCTTCTCCGGTACCAGGCGATGCACGGGCACGCCGCCCAGGATGCGTTTCTTCGCCAGGGCTTCGATCACGGGCGTCGCTGGTTTCGGCAGTTGCAGGGTGAACTCGTTGAAGAAGGTCTCGTTGAGCAG
>JAEUKV010000273.1 GCA_016794165.1 Rhodospirillaceae bacterium | reverse complement strand
TGAGAGCGAGGTTCAGATGCCCAAGCTGGTGATCTTCATGTTGCGACATGTCGCCATCGGCTTTGCCGTGGCGATCGTGGCCGTCGGCGCCTTGCTGGCCCTAGATCCAGGTGGGATTGGTACCCTGATGACGGGATCGTCTTGGGGTCTGCTGGCGGCGGGGCTGCTGGCGTTCTTTCTGGGCCTGACCTTTGCCAGCGTCCAGATGGGCATCGCGATCATGTCGCTGAAAGGAGAATCGCCATCTGGTTCTGGCGGTGGAGCCGACATGCCATTGATCGCCCAACCGGCGCCAGTCGCGGTGCGGCACACCAATCAGGCAGCGAAACCGCCGCGCCGGCCGTGACTCTCCTCGAACAGGGCGGCCAATTGTTCCAGCACGGTGCCGCCCAGTTGCTCGGCATCCACCAGGGTGACCGCGCGGCGATAATAGCGCGTCACGTCGTGGCCGATGCCGATGGCGACTAGTTCCACCGGCGAGCGGGTTTCGATCCAGTCGATCACGTCGCGCAGGTGATGTTCCAGGTAGTTGCCTGGGTTGACCGACAGGGTTGAATCGTCGACTGGCGCGCCGTCCGAGATCACCATCAGTATCTTGCGCTGCTCGGACCGCACGGCGATGCGGTTATGCGCCCACAACAGAGCCTCGCCGTCGATGTTCTCCTTGAGGATGCCTTCGCGCAGCATGAGGCCCAAATTCTTGCGGGCCCGGCGCCAGGGCGCGTCCGCCGACTTGTAGACGATGTGGCGAAGATCGTTGAGACGGCCGGGATTACTGGGCTTGCCGGCGGCGATCCAGTTCTCGCGCGACTGCCCGCCCTTCCACATGCGGGTGGTAAAGCCCAGGATCTCGACCTTGACGCCGCAGCGCTCCAGCGTGCGCGCCAGGATGTCGCCGGTCATGGCGGCTACCGTGATGGGGCGGCCGCGCATGGAGCCCGAATTGTCGATCAGCAGCGAAACCACGGTGTCGCGGAATTCGGTGTCGCTCTCCTGCTTGTAGGAAAGCGGCAGGTCCGGGTTGACCACGACACGGGGCAGGCGCGCGGCGTCGAGGATGCCTTCCTCCAGATCGAAATTCCACGAGCGGTTCTGCTTGGCCAGCAGCCGGCGCTGCAGGCGGTTGGCGAGTTTCGCCACCACGGTCTGCAGGGCGGTCAATTGCTGGTCGAGCAGCTGGCGCAGCCGGGTCAGTTCCTCCGGGTCGCACAATTCGGCGGCGTCCACCACTTCGTCGAACTGGGTGGTGAAGGGCTTGTAGGGCGCCTCGTTGCGACGGCTGAGGTCGGGTTCATTGCGACGCTTCGGGCTGCCGGGCTTTTCGTCGCCGGCATCGGCGTCCATTTCCATGTCGGTGTCGTCGGAATCGACTTCCTCGGCCTCGGCGGCGGCGCTTTCGGCGGCTTCCGATTCCAGTTCCATCTGGCTGTCGGATTCCTGCTGGTCCTTGCCCTTGGACTGCTGCTGCTCGTCCTGGTTTTCCTGGTCCTGCTGGTCTTCGTTCTGCTGCTCGTCTTCTTCGCTGTCGAAATCCTCGTCGGCCGCTTCCAGTTCCATATCGGCGAGCAGGCGACGCGATGCCTTGGCATAGGCCTTCTGGTTGCCGAGCGAATCCGACAGGCGCTCGATATCCTCGCGCACCTTCTGGGGCAGATCGGCGCGCCACAGATCGACCATGCCCCTGGCCAGTTCCGGCACCGACTGGCCGGTCAGGCATTCGCGCGCCAGCAGGCGCAGCACATCAGGCAGCGAACCTTCCTGCTGCGTCGCCACCCGCGCGAAACCCTTCTGCCGGCAATGCTCGTCGAGCGCGGCGTTGAGGTTCTGTTTCACGCCGTTCATGCGCCGGGCGCCGATGGCTTCAACCCGCGCCGTCTCCAGCGCTTGGAAGATCTCGCGCGCCAGCTGGCTCTTGGGGGCTTCGCGGGCATGGAGCCGGGGATTGTGGTGCCGCAGCTTGAGGGCGATGGCATCGGCTTCGCCGCGTGCCAGCGCCACATCCGCGGCCGGCAGATGACGGCCGGGCAGGGGCAGGCGCACATCGTTGCCTGAGACGCCACCCGCCGCCGTTCCCTGGCCCGGGTTCGGCGCGAACGTCACCTGCAATTCCGGCTTGCCGGAAATGGCGCGCATGGTCGCGCCGGTGACGCGGCGGAATTCCTCGACCGGATTCTTCGGTCCCGTCATGGTGCCCTGATCTCGCCCTGGCCTAGGCCCGGATCTGCGCCTGGACGGCGTCCTTCAGATCCTGTCCGAAGCAGCGCTGGTAGTATTCCGCCACCACCGGGCGCTCCAGCTCATCGCATTTGTTGAGAAAGGAGACGCGGAAGGCGAAGCCGACATCGCCGAAAATGCGCGCATTCTCGGCCCAGGTAATGACGGTGCGCGGGCTCATGACGGTCGAGATGTCGCCGTTGATGAAACCGGACCGGGTCAACTCGGCGCAGGCGACCATGGCGTTGATGCTCTTGCGGCCTTCCTCGTTGTCATAGGTCGGCGATTTCGAGATGACGATGTTCACCTCATCGTCATGCGGCAAATAATTGAGCGTCGCCACGATGTTCCAGCGATCCATCTGGCCCTGGTTGATCTGCTGCGTGCCGTGATAGAGGCCGGTGGTGTCGCCGAGGCCCACCGTGTTGGCGGTCGCGAACAGGCGGAAGGCCGGGTGCGGGCGGATGACCTTGTTCTGGTCGAGCAGCGTGAGCTTGCCTTCGACCTCGAGCACGCGCTGGATCACGAACATCACGTCCGGGCGGCCGGCATCGTATTCGTCGAACACCAGGGCGGTCGGGTGCTGCAGCGCCCAGGGCAGCAGGCCCTCGCGATACTCGGTCACCTGCTTGCCGTCTTTGAGGACGATCGCATCCTTGCCGATGAGATCGATACGGCTGATATGGCTGTCGAGATTGACGCGGATGCAGGGCCAGTTGAGTCGCGCCGCCACCTGCTCGATATGGGTCGACTTGCCGGTGCCGTGATACCCCTGGATCATGACGCGGCGATTGAAGGCAAAGCCGGCCAGGATCGCCATCGTGGTGTCGTGATCGAAGCGATAGGCTTCGTCGATATCCGGCACATGCTCGGTCCGCTGGCTGAAAGCGGGAACCTGCAGATCGGAATCGAGGCCGAACATCTGGCGCACCGAAATATTGATATCGGGCAGGGACGATTTGTCAGCTTGGGCGAGGTTCTGGGTGACCATGATTCGGACTCGTTCGGCTCGTTAAGATCTTCAAAGGGCGCTCTTTTTAGGGCAAATCGGGCAGGGTGGCTAGGTCAATCCCTGCAAAGCAGCCTTGCTTCAGGAAGGGGTTTGCCGCCGGCACAGACCCAACGTCACTACGCAGATCAGGCGATCGCGGCGCGTTTCAAGGTGCTATAGGCCTGATTAACCACTTTCAGACGCTCCTCGGCCACTTTGTCGCCCCCGTTGGAATCCGGGTGAAGCAGCTTTACGAGGGATTTGTAGCGCAGCTTGATGGTGTCCCAGTCCACCGGCGCGGCCAGATCGAGGACGGCGAGGGCTTCGTCCTCGGCCGAGAGCTTGCGCCGGGCCCGCGCCCGGGCTTCCCGTTCGGCGCGCTGCTTGGCCTGGCTCATGCGTGCGTCGACGGTTGCCTGTACTTCCTCAGGGAAGAGGTCAAACCGGGTGTCGCCGAATTTGTACTGCCGGCCGCTGGCGCTGCGTTGCCCGAGCTTCCAGGTCGGCCGGTCGCCGACGATGGAGGATCGCACCGATTTCTCGATCTCGTCCGGCCCCATCCCGGCGTAATAGTCCCAGGAGCGGTTGTACTCGCGCACGTGGTCGAGGCAGAACCAGTAGAAATCGTTGAGTTTTTCCCGCGATTTGGGGGCTCGGAAGGTGCCTTGCTCCAGGCAGCCGGGATGGTCGCAGGCCTTAGGGCGCGGCGGCGGGTCGGGATCGAAATGCCGCCGGCGGCGGGCACGAATGGTCTGTTCTTTGGCCATAAAGGTAAGTATGAGGGGGGCGCCGTGTTCCTGCAAGGGCGGGCCCCGGCGCGAGCGTTCATGCCGCAACCCAACCCCTTCTTCCGCTTGCTCATTTCACAAGGACGGATCGCGTCGCCATGACCACCACCACTACGACCCATTGCCCCTGCGGCTCCGGCCGGGATTTGGCCACTTGCTGCGGCCCGCTCATCGGCGGCGCGCCGGCACCCACCGCCGAGGCCCTGATGCGCTCCCGCTACACCGCCTTCACGCTGGGCAATCTCGACTATATCGACGGGACCCACGCCTCGGACATGGACGAGCCGTTCGATCGCGCCCAGGGCCAGGCGATGATCGACGAGTTCCAGTGGCGCGGGCTGGAAATCGTCCGCCACAAGGACGGTGGACCGACGGACCAGACCGGCGAGGTCGAGTTCATTGCCCGTTTCCGCAGCGGGGGGCAGAAGGGCATCCACCACGAACGCGCCACCTTCAAGCGCGAGAATGGCCGCTGGGTCTATGTCGACGGCGAAATCAACCCGAAGGCGGCGACGGTCGTGCGCGAGAACAAGGTGGGGCGCAACGATCCCTGTCCCTGCGGGTCGGGCAAGAAATACAAGAAGTGCCACGGGGCCTGAGGGAGCCGGTGATGGGAATGGTCGCCGACACGATGCGGGCGAAACTTGAGGCTGCCTTTGCGCCGGAACAGCTCAACGTGATCGACGAGACCAACCAGCATTACGGTCACGCCGGTTGGCGCGAAAGCGGCGAGACGCACTTCAAGGTGGTGATCGCGGCGGCGGCCTTCGCCGGCAAGAGCCGGGTGGAGCGCCAGCGCATGGTCTATCAGATCCTGGCCGACGATCTGGCCGGCCCGGTGCACGCTCTGGCGCTGGTGGTGAAGGCGCCGGGGGAGGCCTAGCTTCTCCGCGCGCCGGTATAGAATTCCGGCCAGTGTTCGCGTACCACCTCGCTGTCGCTGGCCAGCGCATGACAGGTGTCGAGGAAACCCGGGCGTTGGCCGGGTTTGGTGTCCGCCGGACCTTCGCCTGAATCACCCCCCGCCACGCGCTTCTCGCGCATGCGCCAGCCGAAGAT
>JAEUKV010000226.1 GCA_016794165.1 Rhodospirillaceae bacterium | reverse complement strand
GCGCCCACCGACGGAAGCCAGTTGGGCACGGCGGCCGAAAGCACTGAGCGGACCCAACTGCCAATCGTCGGGCTGGTGGGTGATCTCCCAGCCATGCCAGGGCGTGACGTCGATGATCTCGTTGACCGCGATCAGCGGCATCAGCAGGCCCCAACCGTAGAAGAGGTCGGTATCCGGCTGGTCGTCGGCCTGACCGGTCTCGGCGTTGAAATTCTCGGGGCATTGCCGCTTCGCCCAGGCGCACGCAAACAAGGCAACGCTGTCGGCGGCGAGCGTGCCGGCCTCGCCGTCGAGTCCCGCCCGTTTCAGCCCCTGATAGGTAAGGTAGTTGAGCGGCGGCCAGGCGCGGCCACGCCAATAGACATTGTCGTGGTAGGCGGGATCGTCGCGCGTGATCGAGGGCAGGCGCCATTTGCCGCCGAACTTTTTCGGGTCGGTCAAAACGGCGAGCAGGCCCCGGCGCTGTGTCTCGTCGGCGGCATCGGCCAGCAGGGGATAGAAGCTGGTGGGAGCCAGCGGCTTGACGAACTTGCCGGCCCAGCGCCGGTTGGCGAAGACCTGGCGCGTCTCATCCCAGAGATCATCGTGGATGCGCCGGCGCAGATCGGTGGCGCGGGCGCGCAGGCGCTCGGCAATCGCGGTTTCATTGAGCCGGTCGGCAAAGAGAGCCAGGACCTCGGCGTCGACCACGAGAGCGGAATTGAGGGCGACGTCCACAGCGTCGAGGCAGCCGGTCGCGGCATCGAACACCGTCTCGTCATGGAGCGGCGAATTGTCCATGGTGGATTCGTTCTTGGCGCCGAGCTTGGTGCCCTTGTAGAGGCCGCTGCCGACATTGGCCGAAGTACCCCAGCCCATGAGGCCCGCAACCGGCGACTCCCTCGGCGCCCCGGAACGGCGGTCACACCACCAATCGTGATTCTTGAGCAGGCGGCGGAAGCTGGGCTCGATCAGGCTGTCATCGCCGGTATGCTGCCAGATCTTCCAGATGACGAAGGAGCAGACCGGCAATTGCGAGCGGTCGATCCAGGCATCGTTGCCGGTGATGAGGCAGGCGAGATTGCCTTCCGGCGTTTCGGTTGCGAGCACCGCGCGCACGGATTCCTTCGCCATGCCGGCATCGAACAGCGCGGTGCCAAGGGCGTGATAGCAGATATCATCCAGCCACAGGCCGAAGCCGCCGAATTTCTGCGCGATCCAGGCGCGGCTGAGGCTCATATAGGGCCAGTCATTGATGAAATCGTGGACCGAATTCCATCCCACGATGTCGCGGATGGCATCAAGGCTGCCGGCGTCGCGGCCGGTCTGGAGCGGCGACAGGGCGGCCGGTGCCGGTGCCGCCAGGGTCGCCCTGGCCTCGGCCAGCGCCGCATCGGCACTGGCGCCGAGGCCGATCGCAAAGCACATCACCGGCGTTTCGTCGAAATTGTAGCGCAGGGCCGGCACCCGGCCTTCCACCCCGCGCGAGGCGAGATAGAAATACCCCTTGATGCGGTATTCCTCGGCAAGGGCCGCGCGCGAGGCATGAAAGGTCGCCATCAACGGCTTCGCACCACCGATGACCGCGACATGGGTCTCGTCGATGACACAGGAGAGCACGCCGCCGGTCTCGTCATAGTGCCAGAGGGTCTCGGGCCGCCCCTCCACCTCGAAGACCGGCTGCAGCCAGAAGCGCAAACCCCACTCGCCATTCTCCGTATTGCGCCAGGAACCGCGCAGCCCGAGACCCGCCGGGCGGTCCCAGCGCATGTCGAAGGCGGTGCCGCAATGCGCAGCTGTGAACGAAATTTGCGCCGGCCCCACATCGCGCGGGCCGTAGGTGATAGCACCCTCATTGGCGGGGAAGTCGGTAAAGCTGTTTCGCGCGCCCGAATAGGCGCACAGGGTTACGCTGAGTCCCAGCGGCAGATGCAGCATCTGCGCCGGATATTCGCTGCGCCAGGTATTCCAGTGGCGTGCGGCGGGCAAGGCGGTCGGCGCGAATTTCACGGCCATTGTTCCAGGATGCTTGCCACGTCGCTGCGGAACAGCTGCGATTTAAGGCGCCGCGGGATCACTTCCAGAATTTGCCGGTGGCCGTCCGGGTCGCTGCTGGTGACGGCGTCCTCCGCCAGCACCACGAAATAGCCGCGATCGACCGCTTCGAGGGCGGTCGCCAGCACGCAGACGTCAGTCTCGATGCCGCTGAGGACCAGCGTGTCGGCCTGGCGTGCCTTGAGAGCGGCACCAAAGGCCGAATTGTGAAAGGCCGAATAGGTTGGCTTGTCGAAGACCGCATCGTCGCCGGAAACCAGCGGCAGCAGCGCGGGCAGGATGTCCATCTGTGCCCCGGCGGCAAGGGTAGCACCCGGCCACAGGCGATAAAGTGCCGCCCAGGAGCCCTCGGCATCCTCCGCAGAATGCGCCGAGATAAAGCGGGTCCAGAGGGTCTGCTCCGGCTTCGCCGCCGCCAGCCGGCTGATGTTGGGCACGATCGCGTGGATTCCGGTGAAGCCCCATTGCGGATTGCTGGCGAAGACCTCCTGCATGTCGACCACGACATGCAGGCTGCGGGGGCTCAGTGGCAACCTGACGGTGATGCTCACGGCGCCACCACGACATTGTCGGCGACCGGCCAGTCCAGCACCACGGCGCTGCCTTCAGCCAGGGGCGCGCGGCTCTTGTTCTGCTCGAAGACGATCACGGTCTGGTCCCCCGCCGCGACGCGATAGGTGAGGCTGGAGCCGGAGAAGATTGCCGCACTGACCTTCCCCAGGATGCGGTTGGGCGCCACTGCGGCATCCGCCGGCGCCGGATCGATGCTGATCTTTTCCGGTCGCAGCGCCACCAGGACCGGCGCCCCGACCGAAAGCCCCGTGGCCGGCACAAGGATCTGGCCGCCGCTGGCCAGTTCTACGCGCGCCGCCGCGCCCGCGACCTCCACCACCTTGCCTTGGAGAAAATTCGCCTCGCCCAGAAAACCGGCGGCAAAGCGGTTGACCGGGCGCTCATAGACCTCGCGCGGCGCACCCGCCTGCACCACCCGGCCCTGGTTAAAGATGGCGACTCGGTCGGAGAGGGTCAGTGCCTCCTCCTGGTCATGGGTTACGAAAATCGTGGTAATGCCGATCTGGCGCTGGATGCGGCGTAGTTCCACCTGCATTTCCTGCCGGAGATGCTTGTCGAGGGCAGACAAGGGCTCGTCGAGCAGCAGCACCTGGGGCCGCGTCACCAGGGCGCGGGCCAGCGCCACGCGCTGTTGTTGGCCGCCGGACAATTGCCGCGGCCGCCGTCCTTCGAGGCCGGAGAGGCGCACCAGGTCGAGACTCTCGCCGACACGCGCCCTGATCTCGCCCTTGGGCACGTTCCGCACATCGAGGCCGAAGGCGATGTTCTCGGCCACGCTGAGATGGGGAAAGAGGGCATAGTTCTGGAACACCATGCCGATATTGCGCTTGTGGACCGGGATCCGGGCGATGTCGGTGCCGTCAACGCGGATTTCGCCCGCATCCATGTCGATGAAGCCGGCGATGGCGCGCAGCAGCGTGGTCTTGCCGGAGCCCGACGGCCCCAGGAGACCGAAGAATTCGCCGTCGGCGAAGGTGAGATCGACCCCGCCCAGTGCCACGACCTGGCCGTAGCGCTTGACCGCGCCGATGACGGCTACTTCACTCATTCCCCGACCTCTCCCCACCAAAGCGATAGAACCTGGCCACGATCAGCATCAACCCCATGGAGACGGCGATGATGATGGTCGAGATGGCGTTGATCTCCGGCGTGAACCCCTTGCGGATCGAGGTATAGATCTCGACCGGGAGCGTGGTGACCCCGGGCGGGGCCAGGAAATAGGAAATCACGAACTGATCGAAAGAGACGGCAAAGGCGAAGAGCGAGGCTGCCACCACGCCCGGCGCCAGGATCGGCACAGAAACGCGTCGAAACACCTGCCAGGGTGTCGCCCCCAGGGTCGCCGCCGCTTCCTCCAGCGCCTTGGGGTAGTCGTTGAGCCGAGCGCCCACCACGAAAATCACATAGGGGAGCGACAGGGCGACATGGCCGAGCAGGATGCTGTGGAGACCGCGACCGATGCCGGACCAGAAGAAGAACACCAGCATGGCGGTGCCGATCACCAGCCAGGGAATGGCAATGGGTGGGAACAGCAGGGCCTGCAGCAGCGTCTTGCCGCGGAAACTGTAGCGACCGAAGGCCACCGCCGCCATGGTGCCGAGCGAGGTCGCGATGAGGGTATTGGCCAGCGCAATCCAGACCGAGTTCCAACCCGCCGTGAGCAGGCGCTTGTTATTGGCAAGGGCGTCGAACCAGACCAGGTCGAATTCGAACGGCAGGCCGTAGAGCGGCGATTTGTTGAAAGCGAGCAGGGCCATCACCAGGATCGGCAGATAGAGAAAGACCAGCACGAGTATGAGGTAGAAGCGGATACCGCCATCGAGCAGACGCCTCATGCTCCGCCTCCCTGCCGGCGCAAGACCGGATAGAGAATCCCGAAGATCACCAGCACGATGGCGAGCAGGATGAAGGAGAGGGCAGCACCCAGCGGCCAGTTGGCCGTGACGGTGAACTGCTCTTCGATGTTCATGCCGAGCGTGGCCCCCTTGGTGCCGCCCAGGATGCGCGGCTCCATGAAGGAACCGATCACCGGCACAAAGATGAGTGCCGCGCCGGAGACGATGCCGGGCAGGCTCAGCGGCAGGATGACGCGGTAGAAAGTAGTGAAGCGGTTGGCACCCAGGGACCGCCCCGCCTCGATCAGGCTGTCATCGATCGCCTGCAGGGCGATGTAGCAGGTGAGGATCATGTAGGGGAGATAGGAATGCACCAGGCCGATGATGACGGCCGGATAGCTGAACAGGAGGTCGATCGTCGGTGCGCCGGGAAAAACCGACTGCACGGCCACGTCGACGATGCCGTTGGAGCGCAGCACCATGGTCCAGGAAAAAACCCGCACCAGCGCATTGGACCAGAACGGCAGGACGATCAGCAGGAAGATCGCTTCGCGCCAGCGGCCCTTGACGCGCTTGGCCAGAGCAAAGGCGGCAGGATAGCCGATCAGGAAACAGAACAGGGTCACCCAGAGGCCGAGTTCGATCGACCAGCGGGTGAGCGGCCAGTAGAACGACTTGCTGAAATAGGCCTGGTAGTTGGCCAGGGTGAAGCTGGCCGGCTGTGGCACCAGCGGCGACTTGTCGAGGAAACTCAGCACCAGCATTGCCGTCAGCGGCAGAAAGATGGTGCCGGCCAGCCACAGATAGGCGGGTCCGGTCAGACCGAGAATGGCCCAGCGTGTGCGCGTGGTCGGTGTCATCCAGGATCCCCCGAACGTTGGACGCCGCCCGGCTGCCGGCCGTGGCGGCGTCCCTCGTTCAATCCCGCGCGGCGATTACTGCGCGAACTCGGTCTTCACTTCCGTCCAGAGGTCGGAATAGGCCTGCCGCTCCTCGTCGCTGAGCGGCGCCATGAACTGCAGGCGCTTGATGGCGGCTTCGTCGGAGTAGAAGGCCTTCGACGGATCGCTATCCGGCAGGGCCGCCATGGCCTTGCTGTTGGCCGAGGCCGGGGCACCGACCTTGGTCGCCCAATCGACGTAATAGGTCGGATCGATCATGTAGTTGATGAACTTGTGGGCACCCTCCACATTGGGCGCGTCCTTGCCGATGGCAAGGCCGTCGAACCAGCCGACAGCGCCTTCATCCGGCACCACGAAGCCGACCGGCAACTGGAAGTTGGTCTTGCTGCGCAAGGCCGAGCCGCTCCAGTAGATCGAGACATCGAAAGCCTTGGCCTGGAACTGCTTGTTCCACTCGTCTTCCGACGACCACAGCAGGGCGACGTTGGGTTTCAAGGCAAGGAGCTTTTCCTTGACCTTGCCGAGATCTGCCGGGTGGTTCATGTCCTGGCCGGTGGCGATCGCCGCAAAGTTCACCATTTCGATCGCATCGTCGCGCACGGAGACGCGCTTGGCATTCTTGGCGTCCCACAGGACCTCGATCGAGTTCGGCGCCTCGGCATAGACCTCGGTCGAATAGGCGATTGCGGTGATGCCCCAGACCCAGGCCACGCCAAACACATTGCCGCCGGTGCCGAGCAGCGGGGAATCGCGGAAGGATGGATTGAGGTCGGCGAAATGACCGATCTGTGCGGTATCGATTGGCTGGATCACGCCCAAATCGGAAGCACGCGCGTTCCAGGCGGAATTGGTGACGATGACGTCATAGGCGCCGGGATTGGTCTGCAGCTTGGTGATCATCTCCGATTCGGAGTTGTAATATTCATGCACGACGTCGAGCCCGGTTGCAGCCTTGAAGGCTTCCAGGGCCCAGGCCTCGTCGGTGCCGTACCCCTGCCAGTTCAACACCTTGACTTCGGTGTTGGCCGAAGCGCGGCGAACGAACGGTGCCATGCCAAGGCCCGCACCCAGGCTGAGGGCAGAGGCGCCGGCCACAAAGCGGCGGCGCGACACCGGCTTCAGGCTCATCATCTTGTCGATCGTCTTCCCAGTCATTCTCGTCCTCCTCCATGGGCACGCTCTTCCGGTGCCATCGTTGCCGAGCAAAACACGGTTCTTACAGGCGTTCAAGGCCAGGTCATTTGTGTACAAACAATCCTTTCATCACATCCACAGTTCGTCAAGAGGCGCGCTCGGTCCGGCTGTGACGGATTCGCCCGGTTTCCCGCTCGGCACTTGACTTGAACGCGCCCCACCTTCGAGATGGGTCAAATGACCGTGACCAGGAAATGATGCGCCGCAATGGGTAGCCCCGCGACCCGAACCGATCCGTCGGACCCGGCGGCTGGCCTGGTGGCGCGCGCGGCGTTTCCGCTGCTGCGCGACCAGCCGGACCTCGTCTATCTCGACAGCGCCGCCAGCGCCCAGAAACCGGCCGCGGTGATCGACCGGTTGACCCGCTTCTACGGCCGCGAATACGCCAACATCCACCGCGGCCTCTACGGACTGAGCGAGGGGACGAGCGAGGCCTATGAGGCGGCCCGTCACCGCGTCGCGCGATTCCTGGGCGCCGGCGCGCAGGAGATCATTTTTACCGCCAATGCGACGGCGGCGATCAACCTGGTGGCCCATGCCCATGGCGACAGCAGCCTCAAGCCCGGCGACTTGGTCCTGATCTCACAGTTGGAGCACCATGCCAACATCGTCCCCTGGCAATTGCTGCGCGAGCGACGGCATGTGCGGCTCGCCGCCATACCAATCGATGACGACGGCGATATCGACCTGCGGCAGTACGAAATGCTGCTGTCGCGCGAACCCAGGCTGGTCTGCCTCACCGCCGCCGCCAACACCATCGGTACGGTACCGCCGCTCAAGGCCATGATCGACCAAGCCCATCGGGCCGGCGCCATGGTCTTGGTCGACGCCGCCCAGGCGGCCCCCCATCTCCCACTCAACATGCGCGATCTCGACTGCGACTTCCTGGCCATTACCGGCCACAAGCTCTATGGCCCGGACGGCATCGGCGCGCTTTATGTGCGGGAGAGCATCCTGGCCGATCTGCCACCCTTCCTGGGCGGCGGCGGCATGATCCGCAGCGTCACCCTGGCACATACAGACTACGCTGACGGCCCGCGCCGTTTTGAAGCCGGCACCCCGGCGATCGGCGGGGCCATCGCACTTGCCACTGCCCTGGACTTCATTGATGCGATCGGCTTTGAACGAATCGCCGCCCACGATGCCGCGCTGCTGGCCCATGCCGATGCGCGCCTGCCTGAGATCGCGGGCCTGCGCATCATCGGCAGGCCGGCGCAGCGGACCGGCATCATATCCTTCGCCATCGACGGCCTGCATCCCCACGATATCGGCTCGCTGCTCGGCGCCGATGGAATCTGCCTGCGCGCCGGGCATCATTGTGCGCAGCCCCTGATGGAACGCCTTGGCCTTGTCGGCACCACCCGCCTGTCCTTCGCCGTCCACAACACCACCAGCGACATCGACCGTCTGGTTGACAGCCTGGCGCGGGTACGGCAGATGCTGCGCTAGAAAATCGGATAGCCAACCACGAAGCCACCGGAAACAGCCCCATGATCGTCGTCATCCCGGACATTTTGACCGAACCGGAACAGCAGGAACTGCGGACTCTTGCCAGCGCCATCACCTTTGTCGACGGCAA
>JAEUKV010000209.1 GCA_016794165.1 Rhodospirillaceae bacterium | reverse complement strand
GGCATCGGCTTCATCGGCCGCTCCACCGTGGTCGATCCCTGGGGCGTCATCCTGGCCGGTGCGCCGGACGAGGAGGCGCTGCTCACCACCACCATCGATCTCGACCAGGTGCGGCGCGTGCGCAACTGGTGGCCCCTGAACGACCAGGTGCGCGACGATCTCTATGCCAAGGTGGCGGTGAAGGGTGCAGTGAAGGGTGCTGGCGCCTAGTCGTTCTGGCGTGCGACGGTGAAGTCGCCGCCGCCCGAGGGCGGATAGATCGAGACGAAACCGGCGTCGCGCAGGGCGGGCAGGCCGCCCTCCACCAGCACGACGCGGGGATGGCCCAGGCTGCGAAGCGCTTCGACGATGGTACCGTCGCGGCTGTCGCCATCGGCGGGATCGCCCACCACCACGACGGGCTGCGCCGCCGAGACGCCATAGGCGCGCAGGCCCGCGGTCAGCATCAGGTCACTGCTCGAGAGGTCGATGCCGTCGATCGGCTGCACGTTGGCGAGCGGATCGGCAAGGCGGCGTTCGGGCGCCCGCGCATCGAGCACCAGGGCGCCGGCGGCGATGAGTGCACGCGCCTCCTGGCCGCCCACGCGGCGGCTCTCGGCAAAGTCGATGACGTCGAACGGGTTGGCCGGTCCGGCGGCGAGGCCGGAGATGTTGGCAAGGAGGCCGATCAGGACCGGCAGGATGGCCACCAGGGCGACGAGCCCGGCAAAGCCACCGATCCGGTGTCGGCTGAATTGAGGCAGGGTGATTTGTGCGGCCACGCTCTTCATGATCCCATCCGATCCGTTACGAGACGATAGTCTATCAAATTGATAGACTAAATAGCCAATCGAGATGGAAATGTCAAGCTGGCTGCCTTATCCGGCGTGCCTATGAGGCGGCCTGCGCGCGTAGGAAATCGGCTAGGCGGCGGGCTGGTACGGGCAGTCTTTCCCCTGCCCGTTCAACGAGATAGAAGTTCTCGGCACATTTGATCTTGGTGGCAAAGGGAGCCACCAGGCGGCCGGCTTTCAATTGGACATCGACAAAGCAGGAGCGGCCCAACATTACCCCGCCACCGGCCAAGGCCAGATCAAGGGCGAGGCTTGCCGTGTCGAAGGCAAGGCTGACGGCCGGCAATGTCATCCCGGCGCCGCGGCCCCATTCCGCCCAGCCCTCGGCAAAGCCCTCGACATGGATGAGGTGTCGGCCGGCCAGGAAGGCCGCGTCCAGCGGCGGCGCTTGCCCATCCAGCAGGGCGGGGCTGCAGACCGGGAACAGGCGGTCGCGGGTGAGCGCGGTCGCAGCCAGCCCCGGCCAGGCGCCGATGCCGCAGCGGATCTCGAAATCGATGCCGTCGTCGAGCTCCATCGGCGTCCAGAGCGAGGTGAGGACGCGCACCGGGAAATCCCGCTCGGCAGCGAGAAAGGCCGATAAAAGCGGGGCAAACCAGAGATGCGCGAAGCCCGCCGTTACCCGCAGCGTCACGACATCGCGCGCGCGGCCATGAAACAATTCGTCGGTGCCGGCCCCCAGCCGGTCGAAGGCGTCCCGCACGATGGTGAGATAGGAAAGGCCGCGATCGGTGAGGGTCAGGCCTTGCGCCCGGCGCAGGAACAGGGCCTGGCCGAGATGCTCCTCCAGGGCGCGGACCTGCTGGCTGATGGCGGCCGCGGTGACCCCCAGCTCCACCCCGGCGCGGGCGAAACTGACATGGCGGGCGGCCGATTCGAAGCTCCGCAGCATGGCCAAGGGGGGCAAATGGCGCATTCGATCTCCCATAAGGCTAAGTAGAACTAAGTCTCCGGGGTCACAATTTATCGTTTGTCGCCGCGAAAAACAAATATGACACTTGGCCTAGCTCAGCCACTCAACCGGGGAACAGCCATGGCCGCCAGGAAACCCAATTTCGTCATCTTCATGCTCGACCAGCTGGCACCGCAATTCATGCCGAGCTATGGGCACCGCCTCGTGAAGACGCCACATCTGCAGAAATTCTCCGAGGAAGGCGTCGTCTTCGATGCCGCCTATTGCAACTATCCGCTCTGCGCGCCGGCGCGTTATTCCTTCATGGCGGGGCGCCTGCCCAGCAAGATCGGCGCTTGGGACAACGCGGCCGAATTCATGGCCGAGATCCCGACCTTCGCGCACCATCTCTCGGCGCTGGGATACGACACCACGCTCTCCGGCAAGATGCATTTCTGCGGGCCGGACCAGCTCCACGGTTTCCACCGGCGCCTCACCACCGATGTCTATCCGTCGGACTTCGCCTGGGTCCCGGATTGGGAACATCCGGAAAAGCGCCTCGACTGGTTCCACAACATGAACGTGGTGCATGAGGCCGGCATCTGCACCCGCTCGGCCTATCTCGATTTCGACGACGAGGTGGTGTTCCAGGCCAAGCGC
>JAEUKV010000196.1 GCA_016794165.1 Rhodospirillaceae bacterium | reverse complement strand
AGGGCCGAGGTGATTTCGTCGCAGAGGATCACATCCGGCTCCGCCGCGAAGGCGCGGGCGATCGCCACCCGCTGCCGCTCGCCGCCGGAGAGCGCGCCCGGATAGCGCGCGAGATAGGTCGCGTCCAGCTTGACCTCCGCGAGCAGCTCGCGCGCGCGGCTGGCGATCTGGTCCGCCGTCAGGTCGAAATAGAGGCGCAGCGGTTGGGCCAGGATCTCCTCGACGCTGTGGCGGGGGTTAAGCGAGGCATCGGGATTCTGAAAGATGAGCTGGATCGCCTGCAGCGTCCGCTTCGCGCGCTGCCTCACGGGAACGGCAATGTCGATGCCCGCGCCGAAGGTGATCCGCCCCTGCAGAACCGGCCAGAGACCGGCGATGGCGCGCAGGATGGTCGATTTGCCGCTGCCCGATTCGCCGACCAGGCCCAGAATCTCCCCCTTCCGCAACGCGAAGGTGAGGTCGTCGACCGCGCGCTTCGGCGCCTGCCGCGCCAGGAACGTGTCCAGCAGCTGGCGGCGATGATAGGTCACCACCAGGCCTTCGATTTCGATCTGTGGCTGGCTCTCCTGCAATCCCTCGTCGCGCGGGGCTTCCGCCATCGGCGCGGCGTCGACACCGGCACCTTGCGGATGGCGACAGGCGATTGCCTGCCCGCCGTCCAATGACCGCAGCGCCGGCGCCCCGGCGGCGCAATCGGCCTCGGCATGGGCGCAGCGCGGCTGAAACCGGCAGCCCGGCAGGTGCCATTCCGGCGCCGGCGGTCGCCCCGGAATGCTCGACGGGATGCGCGCCGTCGACAGACGGGGAATCGAGGACAGCAGCGCCCGGCTATAGGGGTGACTGGGCCGTCGCAGCATATCGACGGCCGGCCCGTTTTCGACGATGCGTCCCGCATACATGATCGCCACCCGCTCGCACAGGCTTGCGATCACGCCGAGATCGTGGCTCACGCAGATCATCGCCATGCGTTTTTTGTGGCGCAGCTCGGACAGCAGGTTGAGGATACCGAGCTGCGTGGTGACATCGAGCCCGGTGGTCGGTTCGTCCAGCAGCAGCAGTTCCGGCTCGCCGGCCAGCGCCATGGCGATGCCGACGCGCTGCAACTGGCCGCCGGACAGTTCGTGCGGATAGCGGCGCGCCAGGATCGCGGGGGTCGGCAGCTTCACCTGGTCCAGCAGATCCTCGATCCGCGCGCGATAGCCCGTCGCCGGCAGGGCAGCGTGAAATTCGAGCGCCTCCGCAATCTGATCGCCGATCCGGATGTTGGGGGTAAGGGCGATGCCGGCATTCTGCGGGATGAGTGCCACCCTCCCGCCGCGCAGCCGCTCCAGTTCCCGCTCGTCGCCGGCAAAGAGATCGACCCCGGCGAAGCGGCAGTCACCCGACCATCTGCGCAGGCCTGTCTTGATCATCCCCATCATGGCCAGCAGCAACGTGCTCTTGCCGCAACCGGATTCCCCGGCAATGCCGAAGGCCGTCCCCGGCAGAACCGACAGCGTGAGATCGTCGACAATGGGCGCCACGTCGTTCCTGCCCGCATCTCCGATGGTCAAGCCCTCGACCGCGAGGATGGCGGCCGGGTCGGCGGCGGCGGTGCCGTTGCCCTCAGTACTGGCGAGCGCTTGGCCCATCATTTCCCCGGCCTCGCATTGCGGTCGACACCCAGCGACTTGGCGGCCGCGTCGACGGCCAGATTGGCGCCGATGATCAGGCTGCTAAGGGCGGCCATCGGAAAGATCACCGCCCAGGGCGCCACCGCCATCATGCTGCGGGAATCGGCCACCATCAGGCCCCAATCGGGTGTCGGCGGCGCCACCCCGAGCCCCAGATAGGAGAGCGAACTGACGCCCAGCACCATCCAGGACCACTGCATGGCCGCCTGCACCGCCAGACTGTCGCGGACATTGGGCAACAACTCCTTGAGAATGATCGTGCGGCGGCGCTCGCCGCGCGCCTGTGCCGCGAGGACGAAATCCTTGGCCACGAATTCGAGCGTGGCGCTCCGCGCCAGATAGACCACGGAAAGACCGTAGGAGACGCCCAGGATCGGCACCAGGGCGGCCGTGCCGGTACCGAGGGCCGCCACGAAGATCATCACGAACAGGATCCACGGCATCGACATCATCGCATCCACGCAGCGCATGACGAAATTGTCGACCCACCCGCCGACCAGCGCCAGCAGGATGCCGAGAAGGCTGCCCCACAGCATGGCGATGACCGTGGCGATGGTGCAGATGAGCATGATCTCGCGGCCACCCAGAACGGTGCGGGTGAAGACGTCGCGCCCGAGCATGTCGGTGCCCAGCCAATGCGCCCATGACGGCGGCTGCAGGATCGCATCGGCGTCCTGCAGGGCAAAGTCATAGGGCACGATCGCGGGTCCGAAGAGGGCGGTCAGGACATGGGCGACGACGATCGCAATCCCGATCAGGCCCGAGGGGCTGGAGAGAACTCGTCGCAGGCGCCCGCGCACCTGCGACCCCCCGGTCGTTTCGCCCGTCTCTGCGGTTTCCAGCGCCGTCATGTGCGGAACGTGCGAAGTCTTGGGTTGAGCAGGAGCGCCAACAGATCGGTGGCGAGGTTGGTCAGGATGTAGATGCTGCAAATCAGCAAGGCGATCGCCTGGACCAGGGGGATGTCGCGGTCGGACACCGCATCGACCGCCATCCGGCCGAGGCCGGGATAATTGTAGACGCTCTCCACGATCACGACACCACCCAGCAGCCAGGCCATGGTGAGGCCGATAATACTGATCGCCGGCAACAGCGAATTGGGCAGCACATGGCGCCACACGATGCGTCGGAAGGGGATGCCCTTCAGCCGCGCCATCAGGACATAGTCGCTCTCCAGCACCTCGATCACCGAGGCGCGCACCATGCGCAGGATGTGCGCGGTCAGGACCAGGGCCAGGGTGACCGCCGGCAGCACGGAATTCATCACCAGATCCAGAACCGGCGCCCGGTAGCCGACGATGACCACGCCGCTCGCCCAGCCGAGACTGATCGAGAACACCAGAATAAGCAGGGTGGCGGAAACGAATTCCGGAATGGTCATGGCGAGGATCGAGGTTGACGACAGGAACAGATCGAGTGGTCGGTCGCGGTTGAGACCCGCCAGCACGCCGAGGAAGATGGCCAGCGGGACGCCGAACAGGATGGCGACCGCGGAGAGAACGATGGTGTTGCGCAGGCGCCAGCCGACCAATTCGGTGATCGGCTTGTTGCGGTGGACGGAGGTGCCGAGATCGCCACTCAGCACGTTGCCCGCCCATTCGCCAAAGCGCTCCACGGCCGGCCGGTTGAGGCCAAGGCGGGCCTCGCAGTTCTCGAGCTTCGCCCCCTTCGCGTCGCGGCCGAGATAGGCCGTGCAGGCATTCCCCGGCATCAGTTCGACAGCGCCAAAGACCACCACGGCGATGAACACCAGGGTGAAGCAGGCAGACCCGAAACGTTGAAAAATCAGCCGCAGCAAGTCGGCACCCCCCGAATAACAGATTCAACCGCCCGGTCCATCATGGTGGACCGGGCGGCCGGCATCCTCAACAAATCATTCTTCCGCCTTGTCGACGAGATCCCAGCGAATCTGGTCCTCGATCACCGGCGTAATCCCGGTCAGTGACTTGTCATAGGCGAACTGCACATTCTGCTGGTAGGGAATGAAGGTGCCGCCGGTTTCGAACAGCATCCGCTGCGCCTCGACCATCGCCTGCTTCGCTTCCGCAAAGTCGAGCGAGGCCCGCGCCTTGTCGAGCAGGGCATCGAACTCAGGGCTGCTGAAGTAGGATTCGTTCCAGGAACTGCCCGAGCGATAGGCCTCGTTGAGGATCTGGTCGGCCGGGCGTTCGTCCCAGGATGTGACCACCACGGTCTCCTTCATCCAGACATCGTCCCAATAGCCGTCGCCGGGGGCGATCACCAGCTTGACCCGGATGCCGGCCTTGGCGACCTGCTGCTGATAGACTTCGGCGAAGCGCACCATGCCGGTTTCCAGGTTGGAAGTGTGCAGATCGATGTCGATCCCATCGGCAAAGCCGGCTTCCGCGAGCAGGCTCTTGGCGAGTTCGGTATCCTGCGGGCAATCGAGATCGGCACGGTAGGGATCGCTCGCCTTGACCGGGTTGTCGCAGGTGACGATCGCATGGCCCTCGCCCGCCAGCAGCTTCACCATCTCCTCGCGATTGGCAGCGATTCGGACCGCCTTGCGCACCCTCGGGTCGGTGAAGGGCGCGACATCGGTGCGGAACACGATGCCGAACCAGCCGCCGGATGGAAACTCCGAAAGCACGAATTTCGGGTTGCCCGCAAAGAGCGGCCCCTGCTCCTGCGCCACGCGCGAGAAGTCGATCTGGCCGGCGAGCAGGGCCTGGGCGCGGGCATCGGCATCCGAGATCGCCAGATACTCGATCCGGTCGAGCTTTGGCGCGCCCTCCCAATAATCGGGGTTGGCCACCAGGATGGTGCGGCCCTCGGGGTCGTATTCCTCAAGCTTGAAGGGGCCAGAGCCGATTCCGGTCTGCTCGATCGTGGCGCCCGACCCATCCGGGATGATCCTGACGCGGTAGTCGCTGAGCAGGATCGGCAGGCCCGCATGTTTGGCGGAGAGAACGATCTTCGCCGTCAGCGCGTCGATCACTTCGACATGGTCAATCATGCCGAGAACGGAGGTCACCGGCGATTCCAGGGCGGGATCGTTGATCCGCTCCAGCGAATACTTGACATCGCTGGCACCGAGCGGCGAGCCGTCATGAAACCTGACGCCCTCCTGCAGCTTGATGGTCCATTCGGTGGCGCTGTCGTTCGGTGTCCAGGAGGCGGCGAGTTCCGGCTCGATCTCGCCCTTCTCGTTCAGCCGGACCAGGCGATTGTAGAGCAGGTCGTTGACCTCCCAGAAGCGGACCGGGGAGAGCGGATCGAGGCTCTCCTTGCCGCCCATGCTGAGGTCATGCGCCATGCGCAGCACCTTTTCCGCCTGTGCCGGCTGCGACCACGCTGCCGTCAACAGGGCGCACGCCAGAACGATGCCGAAACCAGATCCAATGACGCCAGATTTACTCATGTTTCTCTCCTGCTCATTTGGCTCCGCCTGTCCATCGGGCCGCGTCGGTTGGTTCCGACTCTTGTCGCTGGTGCCATCCGGACGACGCGACGCCCCCTGGCCGGCAACAACCGGCCGCGGTGATCGTGCGCATCAGATCCAAAACACGACGAAATAGTAAGTAAATATTTATTTTAGGTCAACTACGGCCAAGTGACAGTTTCGCGGCGGCGCCGGGTCAGCCGGTCGCCTGCCGCCCCCGACGCCCGCGCCCGGGCATCCGGAAGTGATCGGGAAATACCCCGGCGAGATAGGCCTGCATGACGTTTCGCGCCCAATTTACCTGGACCGAGCGGCGCCCCAGCAGGCGCTCGAGCCAGAGCCATTCCATGGTACCGATGAAACCGATCGCGACGGCATCGGAATCGATCACACGGTAGCCGCCACTTTCCGCGAGCTTGCGGCATACGCTTCTGACCTGGCGGAACAATTCCCGATCGACCGCGCGCATGTGGCGCTCATAGATCTCGCGCGAGGTCACTTCGCCGGAATAGGCATACCAGGCACCGATCCGCCGATCGCTGCTGAGTTCGGGATGGAAGGATATTTCAATCAGCAAATTGAGGAACTTGACCGGATCGCCGGCCGCTTCCTCGGTCACGCGGCGCCGCGCGCGCTCGAACTCCGCGGCCAGCATCTCGATCACGGCATCGAGCACGCCTTCCTTGGTCCGGAAATGCTTGATGATGGTGGCCGAGGAAACCCCCGCCTGGTCGGCAATGGTCTGCACGGTCGTTCCCGACAGGCCGCGCTGGACGATGGAATCGATGGTCGCCTCGATGATGCGGCCATGGGTGCGGTCGTAGGTGACGCGTTCGCGCCCCGTCGCCGTCGTGCCCGCGCGCTTGCCCTTCATGCCGGCTCCTGATTCTCCATCGGGTTGCGCCCGCTTCATCGGCTTACCGTGGCAGCGCCAGCTCTGCCCAGACCGGCTGATGGTCCGAGCCGTCGGCCTCTTCGTCGATCCAGCCGCGCGTCACGCGCGACACCAGATCGTAGGTCACGAAACAGTGGTCGATCCGCTGTGCCGGACCGCCGTCCTTTTCCGGAAAGGTAACGCCCTTGCCCAGAGGCACACCAGCCACGGTCAGCGCATCGGACAGGCGGTGCGCGTCGTGCAGCACGCCATAGATCGGGTCCGGGGCACCCACGATGCGGCGGTATTCAGGGGAGTCCGCCTCCATGTTGAAATCGCCCACCAGGATCGCGGGTGCCGGCATGCTCGGGCGCGGGCGGTCGGGAATGGTGCCACCCTCGGCCAGGAAATCGGCGTCGTCCAGGCCGTCGCCCACGATCACCGGGCCCTGGCGCGGCGCCTCGCGGATGACGCCCAGCACCTCCTCGACCTGGATCCCCCGCTGCTCCTCGCTGAGATAGTTGAGATGCGTGTTGTAGAATCGCAGGCCGCCGCCCGGCGCTTCGATCACCGCCTCGAACAGGATCGACTGGTCGTTCATGCGCCGGAAGACCGGATATTTCGTCAGCGGCCAGGAACGGACCGAAGCGATCGGCCAGCGCGACAGGATCAGGTTGCCGTATTGTCGGCGCTGGTTCTGCACGCGGCCATCGGTCCCGACGGTGGACCCGTCGATGTCGACCGCGACACCGAAGGCACAGTAGTGTTGCGGAAACAGGGCGGCGAACTGCGCGACCTGGTCGCCCGTCTCAGGCCGCCAGTTGCGCTCGACCTCCTGCAGGGCGATCAGGTCCGCCGCGGCGACGGTACGCGCGATCCGCGCCAGGTCGACGACGTTGTCGCGCCCGAGGCCCCACTGGATGTTGTAGGTAACGACCAGCATGACATCCTTCCGATCCGGCATCGCCTGACCCATGCGGCAAGTTGAGCAAACATTTACTTACCTAATTCCGCGCCTGCGTTCAAGGCCCCTCATCGGGACTCAGCGGTTGGACCTCTCGCTGGCCGCCGCCCGATGCCGGAAGACTGGCGCCGTGGTTGATTGTTCCCGATCGGCGCTGGGCGAGCAGCCGAAGTAGCGGCGATAGCTGCGCGAGAAGCTCTCCAGCGAGCCGAAGCCGCAGGAAAGCGCCACTTCGGTCACCGGCAGGCTGGTCTGCTGCAGCAGCTTATGCGCCCGGGCGAGACGGAATTCGAGATAGCGCTGCACCAGGCTGATGCCGAGATGGCGTTGGAAGTGGCGCTGCAGCTGGCGCGGCGACAGGCCGACGCGCGCCGCTACCTCACGGCAGGAGAGCGGCTCATCGATTGTTTCCTGCATGATGGCGAGCGCCTGCCGGACCTTCTGATTGGCCGCGGCGCCGCCATCGACCGCGACCGCGTTCTGGTCCTGATGCGGCTGACGCGGCCGACCGACGAGAAAATGCGTCGCCACCTCAGCCGCCAGGCCCTCATCCGACCGCGCCGCGATCCAGGCCAGCATCAGGTCAATCACGGTGGTGGCACCGGCGCAGGTCATGCGGTTGCGCGCGAGCGTGAAGAGCTGCGCCGTCGCGTCGACTTCCGGATAGCGTTCCTGGAAGCCTTCCAGATTGTCCCAATGCACCGCGGCGGAATGCCCGTCCAGCAGATGCGCGGCGGCCAGAATCTCGCTGCCCGTCTCGATGGCGCCCATTTCGGCACCAAAGCGTGCCATGCGGCGCAGCCAGTTCAGCAGCCGCTGATCCTCGGCCAGTGCCTTGACGTTGAAACTCGCCACCACGATCACGGTCTGGTATCCGCCGATCTCGCCCAGCGCGCCGTCGACCGGCAAATGCATGCCGTTGCTGGCTCGCACCGACAGGCCGTCGAGCGAGAGGATCGACCAGTTGAACAGCGGCTTCTGCGCCAGCCAGTTCGCCACGAACAGGGGCTCGATCGCGAGCGCCAGCCCCATGTTGGAGAAGTCCGGCAGCACGACAAAGGCCAATCGATGTGGGGCCAGTCGATGTGGGTTTGGCGGGGATGCGGGCGGCATGGCGACCTTCCTGGCGGCTGGTATCGGCATCGGACCAGAGAAGGGGTTCTACGGCAAGACTTTTTGCGTCGAGAATACGGCGCTAAAGATCAAACATTCGGGAACCCGGTATCTGCCGTAGATCAATTCTGGGGAATTTATGCAGATGATACAACTTTGTATCGGCCAGTCCGGTTGACATTGAAACGTCATGCTCCTGTCCCTAATCGTCAAACGATGCCGGCACGACGACCGCAGAATCCCGCCCATGCAAACGAAAGGAGTCGCCATGTCGACGATGGAAATGAACTGGGACTACAGCGACCCCGCCACGGGCCTGTCGCTGCCGGCACCCTATTTCTACGACAGCCAGGTATTCGAGGACGAAAAGCAGCGCATCTTCCTGAAATGCTGGCACCTGGTCGGCCATGTGAACGAGTTCCGCGAGGCCGGCAATTTTATCTGCCAGGACATCTTCGAACAGAGCGTCATCGTGGTGGCTGGCCGCGACGGCCAGATCAACGCCTTTCACAACGCCTGCCGCCATCGCGGCAACCGGCTGATCAACGAGCGGCGCGGCAAGATTCCCGCCGTCCTGCGCTGCGGCTATCATTCCTGGTGCTACGGCCTCGACGGGTCGCTCCGCTCGGCGCCGCGCAGCGATTGCCTGAAGGACTTCGACAAGACGCTCTACGGCCTCAAGCCCGTGCGGCACGAGATCTTCGCGGGCTTCGTCTATGTGACCCTGGACGACAGCGCCGAGCCGGTGGCCAAGATGGCCGCTGGAGCGGAAGCAGAAATGCGCCATTACCTTCCCGACCTTGACCGCCTCAAGCTGGTCGAGGAAGTGGACGTGATCGTGCCTGCCAATTGGAAGGTGATCCAGGAGAATTCGATCGAGGGGTATCACTTCGATCTCTCCGGTCCGGTGCACAAGCGCATCGCCGAGCTGATCGATTTTTCCGGCTACCGGCTGACTCCCCATGGCAAGTGGTGGACCTATATCGGCCCGCCCAACGCCGATGCCAAGACGGCCTATGGAGAACCCATCGCCGGCGCCACAAGACAGACCGACTCGTTCTTCAACATCGGCCTGTGGCCCAACACGACGCTCTACTGCTTCCCATTTACCGACATGGTCGGCACCTTCATCATGATTCCGCTGGAGCCGGAGAAATCCCTGCTGCGCTTTGGCTACTATGTGCCGGAGCACCGCCCGACACCGCAGCTCACTAAAGCCGCCATTGACTGGATGAACCGGGAACTGGGTCCGGAGGACATCTCCCTCAACGTCACCAACCAGAAGGGCCTGCGCTCCTTCGGCTTTCAGCAGGGACGCTATCTGATCGACCCTGAGCATCCCAACCAGAGCGAACACCTGGTGCATCACTTCCACAAGCTGTGCTACCAGGCGATTCGTGAATGAGCGATGGGTTCGACTATGTCATCGTCGGCGCGGGTTCCGCCGGCTGCGTTCTGGCATCACGGCTGAGCGAGGATCCGGCCTGCCGCGTGCTGCTGCTGGAAGCAGGGCAGCGCGACCGCGGCTGGCAGATTCACATGCCGTCGGGCATCGGCCAGCTGCTTGCCTCGACCCGGTTCAACTGGTCCTATACCTCCGAACCGGAACCCTATCTCGACAACCGACGCCTGATCCACCCGCGCGGCCGGGTGCTGGGCGGGTCCTCCTCGATCAACGGCATGGTCTA
>JAEUKV010000130.1 GCA_016794165.1 Rhodospirillaceae bacterium | reverse complement strand
GGTATTCCGCGACAACGCCGTCGAACGAAAGAACGCCGAGGAATCGCTACAACGGCGGAGCGCGGAGCTGGCGACGCTCAACGAAGAACTGCGTACGGCGCGCGACGCCGCCGATACCGCCAATCGCATCAAGTCGGAATTCCTCGCCTCGATGAGCCACGAGATCCGCACGCCGATGAACGGCGTCATCGGCATGGTCCATATGCTCAAGAACACGCCCCTGACGGAACCTCAGCAAGAAAAGCTGCAGACGCTGGAAAGCTCGGCCAAGGGGTTGCTGGCAATCCTCAACGACATCCTCGACATCTCCAAGATCGAGGCCGGCCGGCTTGATCTCAACCCGGCACCTTTCTCGATGGAGGAGATGATCCGCGACCTGGTGGCGTTGTGGCGACCCTCCGCGCTCTCGAAACACCTCTCGCTTTCATACGAGATCGATGCCGACGTACCGCCGGCGCTGATCGGCGATGCACCTCGGATCGGCCAGGTCATTGCCAATTTCCTCGGCAACGCGGTCAAGTTCACGCATCATGGTGGTATTTCGGTCAATGTGAGCAGCGCCGCTGGCCGCGAGGGGCGACGGGCGATCACCATTGCGGTGCGCGATACCGGCATCGGCATACCGCCCGACGTGCAGGCCCGATTGTTCCAGAAATTCACCCAGGCCGACGCCTCGATGACAAGGCGCTATGGCGGCACGGGCCTTGGTCTCGCCATCTGTCGCGAACTGACACATCTCATGGGTGGCAGCGTCGGTGTGCAATCGACCCCTGGCGAAGGCTCGAGCTTCTGGATGCGGCTGGAACTGGAGCCTACCGACTCACTTCCCGCCACCACGGACGAGCTCCGCAGCAAGGATCGGGCGCTGCTGCAGCAGCCGGGGCGGCGCGCGCTTTCCCTGCTGATTGCCGAGGACAACCTCATCAACCAGAAGGTCATCCGCGCGATGTTGGAGGCGATCGGGCACAGCACCGCGCTCGCCGCGGATGGAGCCGAAGCGGTGGACATGGTCCAGCGCGATCATTTCGACGCGGTACTGATGGATGTGCAGATGCCCAACGTCGACGGCATCATGGCGACGCGGGAAATTCGCGCGCTCGGTGGCGCCTATGCCGACCTGCCGATCATCGCGCTCACCGCCAATGCCATGGCTGGCGACCGCGAGCGCTACCTCGCCGCCGGCATGAACGCCTATGTTTCGAAGCCGATCGACGCGCCGCTGCTCTCGCTTGCCCTGCGGCAGCTCTGCGGCAGCGACGTCGCCATCCTGCCTGGCGCGGAACTGGCAGCGCACGACGCGTCGTCGCCGCAGGATGCCGCTACGCCGGATCAGCAGGCAGCCAAGGAAGCCGCCCTCGGCGATTTTCTCGCCAAGCTGTAAGCCGCATGCACAGGGCCCCGGTCGTGGGCGCCACCGGGGCCCTGTCGTCTTCCAACTCGGTCAATTGGGCAGATCGCCCTCGACGCCTTCGGCCAGCCAGTCCATTCCGGCGATGGCACCGTCATCAAGGGTTTCGCCGGCCGCGACCTTGGGGCTGCCATCCTGGGCATTGATCGGGCCCTTGAAGATGGTCAGCTTGCCGTCGCGAATGTCGGCTTCGGCCGCCATGGCCATCTGCTTCACGTCATCCGGCATGTTCAGATAGGGCGCCATGTGCAGCATCCCACTCTTCAACCCGCCCCAGACGTCGTGGCTCTGCCAGGTACCCTCCATCGCCGCCTTGGTCCGCTCGGTGTAATAGCCGTCCCAGAAGTCGACCGCCGAGGTGAGCTGCGCGTTGGGCGCGAACTTGATCATGTCGGAGGCCTGGCCGAAGCCCTTGAGGCCGCGTTCCTCGGCCACCTGCAGCGGCGCCGGGGAATCGGTGTGCTGGGCGATGATGTCGGCACCCTGGTCCAGCAGTGCCTTGGCGGCGTCCGCCTCCTTGCCGGGATCGTACCAGGAATTGATGAAGACCTGCTTGATGCGTCCCTGTGGATTGACCGAGCGCATGCCCAGGATGAAGGCGTTCATGCCCATGATCACCTCGGGGATCGGAATCGAGCCGATATAGCCGACGACACCCGATTTCGACATCCGGCCGGCGATGACGCCCTGGATGTAGCGTGCCTCGTAGAAGCGGATGTTGTAGGTGGCCAGGTTGTCGGCGCGCTTGTAGCCGGTGGCATGTTCGAACTTCACCTCCGGGTAGTCGCGCGCCACCTTCAGCGTGGGATCCATGAAGCCGAAGGACGTGGTGAAGATAATGCCATGCCCGGTTTCGGCCAGTTCGCGGATGACGCGCTCGGCATCGGCACCTTCCGGAACCTTCTCGACATAGGTCGAGGTGATGCCCAGCGCCTTGTCGGCGGCAAGGCGGCCCTGGTCGTGCTGATAGGACCAGCCGTGATCTCCGATCGGCCCCACGTAGATATAGCCGGCCTTGAAATCGGACGCGCTTGCCGTCCGGCCAAGCAGCGGCAGGGCACCGGCAGCGAGACCCAGTCCGAGACCCTTGGTAAAGCTGCGACGTTTGATGAGCATGGCTTCAAGCCTCCTGTTGTTTGTCGGGATTTTGCAGTGATTGTGGCGATTCAGCCGGCGGCATGGAAGGGCCTTCCCAGGCAAGCCGGGGCGTTCAGCCGGATCCGGCCGCGGTCCGTCGAAATGATGCAGAGGACGACGATGGTGGCGAGATAGGGCAGCATGGATACCAGCTGCGCCGGCACGCCGATCCCCAGGGTCTGCACATGAAACTGCAGGATGGTGATGCCGCCGAACAGATAGGCCCCGAGCAGCAGGCGACCCGGCCGCCAGGTTGCGAACACCACCAGGGCCAGTGCGATCCAGCCGCGTCCGGCGGTCATGTCCTCGGCCCACATCGGCGTATAGGAGAGCGAGAGATAGGCGCCGGCAAGGCCGCTCATCGCCCCGCCGAAGAGGGCGGCGGCGTAACGGATGCGAATGACCGGATAACCGATGGCATGGGCCGCGTCATGGGAATCGCCCACGGCGCGCAGTACCAGCCCGCCATGGGTGTGGAACAGGAACCAGGTCGTGCCGAAGAGCGCCAGGAACGAGAAATAGACCAGGGCGTCCTGGCCGAAGAGCAGCGGCCCCACGACTGGCAGCTCGCTGAGGCCGGGAATATGGAGACCGGGCAGTTTCGGCACCGGATGGCCGACGAAGCCAGCACCCATCATGGCGGCAAGGCCGATGCCAAAGATGGTAAGCGCCAGGCCAGTTGCCACCTGGTTGGCGAGCAGGGTCAGGGTGAGAAAGGAAAAAACCAGCGCCATGGCGGCACCGCCCAGGGCGGCCGCGACCACGCCCAGCAGGGCACTGCCGGTCGAATAGGTGACGGCGAAGCCGACCACCGATCCTACCAGCATCATCCCTTCGACACCGAGATTGAGCAGGCCGGATCTTTCCGTGACCAGTTCGCCGGTTGCCGCCAGCAACAGAGGCGTTGACGCCGAGACGATGGATAGCAGGATGGATACCAAGATCGCGCTGTCCATCATGCCGCCTTCCTGCCCGGCACGACGAGGCGCAGGCGATAGCGGATGAAGAGATCGCAGGCGAGAAGGTAGAACAGCAGGATGCCCTGGTTGATCTTGGTTACCGCCGCCGGCAGGCCCAGCAGGATCTGCGCCTTTTCGCCACCGAGATAGGAGAGCGCCAGCACCAGCCCGCCGAACAGCACGCCGACCGGATGCAGGCGCCCGAGGAACGCCACGATAATCGCGGTAAAACCATACCCGGTGGGCAGGGCCGGGGTCAGCTGCCCGATCGGCCCCGCCACCTCGAACATGCCGGCCAATCCGGCGAGACCGCCACCCACCAGCAGCGAGAGCCAGGTAAGTTGACCGGTGGAAAAGCCGGCATAGGCGGCGGCGCGCGGGGCGTGGCCGAGCACCTTCAACTTGAATCCGAGCAGCGACTTCGACAGAACGAACCAGCCGATGCCAACCACGGCAAGGGCGGCGAAGACACCGACATGGATGCGCGTCCCGGGGATGACGCGCGGGGAGTTGGCACTGTCGCCGAACATGCGCGATTGGGGAAAACCATACCCCTCTGGATCCTTCCACGGCCCCACCACCAGATAAAGGAGGATCAGCGTCGCCACATAGGTCAGCATCAGGCTGGTCAGGATCTCGTTGGCGTTGAAGCGCAGCTTGAGGAAGGCCGGTATGGCACCCCAGAAGGCACCGCCCAGGATGCCGGCCGGAATCATCGCCAGCCAGACCGGCCAGGCGGTGACGTCGTGGAAGGCGAGCGCCACGCCGCTGGCGAAGATGGCGCCCATGATGAACTGGCCTTCGGCGCCGATATTCCAGACATTGGCACGGAAACCTAGGGCAAGGCCGACCGCGATCAGGACCAGCGGCGCCCCCTTGACGAAAAGCTCGGCAAACCCGCGCTTGGTCAGCAGCGGGTCGAGCCACATCACCTTGAGGGCGGTCATCGGGTCCTTGCCGAGAAGAAGGAACAGGATCGCGGCGGTCACCAGCGTGAGCACGATGGCGAGGACCGGCGACAGATAGGTCCAGAGTTTCGAGCGTTCCCCGCGTGCCACGATTTCAAGATGCATGGGCCACCCGCGAACCATGGACCCCGCCCATCAGCAGGCCTATTTCGGCGACACTGACCTCGCCCACCGGTCGCGGCGGCGAGAGGCGCCCGCCGGCGATCACCGCGATACGATCCGAGAGCATCATCAGTTCATCCAGATCCTGCGAGATGATGACGATGGCCGCCCCGGTATCGGCGAGGTTGAGCAGCGCCTGATGAATGTCGGCGGCGGCACCGGCATCGACACCCCAGGTCGGCTGCGCCACCACGAGGACACCGGGCCGTTGCAGGATCTCGCGCCCGACGATGAACTTCTGCAGATTGCCGCCCGAGAGCGAGCGCGCTTCCGCCTTCGGACCACTGGTGCGGACATCGAAATCGCTCACCACCTCCCCCGCGAACAGCAGGGTCCGCAACCGGTCGATGATGCCCCTGCGCGCCAGGTTGCGGCGCCGGTGCCCGGACAGAAACGCGTTCTCGGCCAGGGTCATCTCGCGCACGGCGCCATGATCGTTGCGCTCCTCGGGCACGAAGCAGGCACCGCAGGCGCGGCGCCCGTCGGGGCCGACACGGCCGACCGGCTGGCCGTCGAGGGTGATGCGCTCCGACCGGTCGGCCAGCACCTCACCGGACAGCACGGCCATCAATTCGCTTTGGCCATTGCCGGCGATACCGCCGATGCCGAGGATTTCGCCGGCGCGCACGTCGAAGGTGATGTCGTGGAGGTCGGTGCCGAACTGCTGGTCGCTGGCGCGCGTAAGGTGGGCCACCACCAATCGCGTCGCGGCGTCGAAATCGGGCCGCCTGCCATGGCTGGGAGCTGCCAGTTCCGCGCCGATCATCAGTTCTGCGAGGTAGCGCGAGTCTTCGATCCGCGGATCGCAGGTGGCGACGACGCGGCCCTGGCGCAGGATCGTCGCGCGTTCGCACAGGGCGCGGATCTCGTCGAGCTTGTGGCTGATGTAAAGAATGGCGCAACCTTCCGCCGCCAGCCGCCGCAAGGTCGCAAACAGCCGTTCGGCCTCCTGCGGGGTCAGCACGGAGGTGGGCTCGTCCATGATCAGCAGCCTGGGATCCTGCAGCAGGCAGCGGACAATCTCGATGCGTTGCCTCTCGCCGACCGAAAGATCGTGCACCACGCGGTCGGGATCGAGCGGCAGGCCATAGGCGTCGGCGATGGCGACGATGCGGTGCCGCAGGTCACGGCGCTGGCTTGGATCGGTGAGGCCGAGGGCGATGTTCTCGGTGACGGTCAGCGCCTCGAACAGCGAGAAATGCTGGAACACCATGCCGATGCCAAGCGCGCGCGCCTGGGCGGGATTGGCGAGCGCGACCGGCCGCCCCTGCCAGCGGATCTCGCCCGCATCCGGTTTCAGGACCCCATAGATGATCTTGACCAGGGTCGACTTACCGGCCCCGTTCTCGCCCAGCAGGGCATGGATTTCGCCGGGCCACAGATCGAGGTCGATCGCCTCATTGGCGATACAGCCCGGGAAGGTCTTGCCAATGCCGCGCAGGCTGAGGAGCGGCTGGTCAGCGTTCGAATCCGACCGCACCACCGGCGATTCCGCCGATCCGACACCCCCGGCCCCACCCATCCCATGCCTCCGCGACGTCGCTCAGAGCCGCGATCTTATAGGAGATCGTCCCGGGAATTGCACGATTCGCGGTAGAAAATTCGTCCGGCGGACCACCGGGTGCCGATCATTGTCCGTCGGCAGCCCCCTCTTCCGGCAGGAAATGCCCCGGCACCACAACGCCGTCGATCACCTGTGGCGGAACGTAGCGGAGATTGGGCTCCTCGCCGTGATAGAGCCAGGTGATGCCGAGCGAGAAGATTGCCAGGACCGTGCCGGCGACGATCAACCAGGAGTACGGGATCTCGCGGAACGGCAGGCCCTGACGCTGGCGGATGCGCAGATACATCCAGTAGACAGCACTGGGTAGCAACAGCGGAATGATGACGGTGAGGAAGGCGCGCATATCGGCTGGGTTCCGTTCGCGTCAGGGAATAATCAGGGGCCAAGCCCGGCGACCGGCTCCGAATGAGCCAGGACTTCCGCGAGGTTGTTGAGCATGCCGGCGGTCGCCCCCCATATGTAATGGGATTCGTATGGGTATACGTAGAAGAATCGCGTTTGGCCCTGCCAGAGGCGGCTTTCCGTGCGGCGATTGCGCGAATCGAGGAAAAAGGCGAGCGGCACCTCGAAGATCTCGGCCACCTCGAACGTATCCGGCTTGAGTTCGAAGCCCGGCGTCACCAGTCCCACGACCGGAGTCACCTCGAAGCCGGTGCGGGTGACATAGGTATCGAGGCGGCCGATGAGGTCGATGTGGCGCGGTGCCAGTCCGGTTTCCTCTTCCGTCTCGCGCAACGCGGCGGCGACGGCATCGGCATCGCCGGGATCGAGCCGCCCGCCGGGAAAGCTCACCTGGCCGGCATGATCGTGGAGATGGTCCGTGCGCCGGGTCAGCATCACGGTCATGCCCTGAGGCCGGTCGATGAGCGGCACCAGCACCGCCGCCGCGGTCAAGGCGCGTCCCGCCATGTCCGCGCGCATGTCGGGGTTGAGGTCATCGTCGCCGCGCAGGACGGGAACCCCGGGCGAGCCACGGCGGCCAGGCGCATGGGCGCCCAACCGCGCCCGCAGGAAATCCCGCGACATCAGGCGGCATCCTCCGCCTGGCCGAGCGGAAAGTAGGTCCCGGCGCTCCACACACCCAGTTCGATGCCGTCGGCACGCTCATGCGTCTCTGCCAGTTCTACCAGGTCGTAGAAGACCGGCCGCGCAATCAGGGCGTCGAGCATACCCCGGACCCGGACATAGGGGCTGGGTTCGTCGCCGCGCGGATGCCGGATGGTGATCGGGTGCGCGGCATCGGCCGTAACCCAGTCGTCGACATTGGTACGGAAGGCCAGTTCCTGGTCGCGCCCGACCCCTGTCACGCGCATTTCCACAGCCACAAAAGGGGCATCGTCGACAGTGATACGGCCGCGCTCCACCGGCGTCACCAGCCAGAACGAGCCGTCATCTTCTCGCCGCAATACGGTGGAGAATAGCCGCACCAGCGGTTTCCGGCCGATCGGCGAGCCGCGATAGAACCAGGTTCCGTCCCGCGCTATGCGGAAGTCGAAATCGCCACAGGATGGCAAGGTATTGAAATCGTGGTTGGACATCGCCCCCAGCCTGGCGCTACGCTTCTGAAATCTAAAGATAAGTCATTCTTATACGAGTGCAAGGAGGCCGACTTGGCAAGCTTTGAAACCGCGCCTTCCGCCGCCCCGGCCCAAACCGGCCCCGGCGGTGTCGCTGCCAATCCCGCAACGATGGATCCGGGGGCGGATCTGGGCGCCGAGATCGAGGCCCTCGCCGGGCGCCTCGCCAGGGTCAAGACCAATATCGGCCAGGTCATCTTCGGGCAGGAGCAGACGGTCGAGCAGTCGCTCGTCACCATCCTCGCCGGCGGCCATGTGCTGCTGATCGGTGTCCCTGGCCTTGCCAAGACCCGGTTGGTCGAATGCCTGGGTCGGGTGCTTGGCCTCGATGCCCGGCGCGTGCAATGCACCCCGGATTTGATGCCTGCCGACATCATCGGGTCCGAAGTTCTGGAGGAAAGCGAAACCGGCAAGCGCGCCTTTCGCTTCATCAAGGGGCCGGTGTTCTGCCAGTTGCTGATGGCCGACGAGATCAACCGTGCCAGTCCCCGCACCCAATCCGCGCTGCTTCAGGCGATGCAGGAGCGCCGGGTTTCGGTGGCCGGCCATACCCATGACCTGCCGCAGCCCTTCCATGTGCTGGCAACGCAGAATCCGCTGGAACAGGAAGGCACCTATCCGTTGCCCGAAGCGCAGCTCGATCGCTTCCTGCTGCAGATCGATGTCGACTATCCGAGTTTCGAAGCCGAGCGGCAGATGCTGATCGTCACTACCGGATCCAGTGCTGTCGATGCCGAGACGGTGCTGAGCGCCCAGGAACTGATGGCTGCCCAGCGCCTGGTTCGACGCATCCCCATCGGCGACAAGGTGGTGGAGGCGATCCTGCGCCTGGTACGCGCCGGTCGGCCGGAAAGCAGCGAGATCGAGGCAGTGAAGAAGAGCCTTGCCTGGGGGCCGGGGCCGCGCGCCGGTCAGGCCTTGATGCTGGCCAGCCGTGCCCGCGCGCTGATCCAGGGGCGTTTCGCACCCTCGATCGATGACGTGGCGGCGCTGGCGCATCCGGTGCTGCGGCACCGCATTGCGCTCAATTATGGCGCCCGGGCGGAGGGTGTCACCCTGACGTCGGTGATCGACCAACTGGTCGGGCAGTTGGGCTGAGCACGCCCGCGTGGCCGCCTCCCTTCTCAGTAATCTCGGCCAGGCGGCACCGGCGCCGACACCCGAAGGTGTCAAGGCGGCGGCGGCCGATGTCGCCCAGCGCCTGCCGGCGCTGCTGCTGGCGGCCGAGCGGATCGCCGCCACGGTCGAACAGGGCGTTCACGGCCGCCGTCGCACCGGTCCCGGTGAAGTGTTCTGGCAGTACCGCACCTATTCCCCCGGCGACGAGCTGAAGCGCCTCGACTGGCGCGCCTCGGCCAAGAGCGACCGGCTCTATCTGCGGCAATTGGAATGGTCGGCCTCGCAGAGCGTCTATCTGTGGTGCGATCAGTCGGCCTCGATGCATTACGCCAGTCGCCGCGACTTGCCGAGCAAGGCGCTGCGGGCGGAAATCCTGACCCTGGCGCTGGCCGGGGTGCTGTCGCGCGCCGGGGAACGGGTGGGCCTGCTCGGATATCCGGAACCGCCCAGTGCCGGGCGCAATGTTGCCGAGCGCCTTGCGGAACGCCTGTTGCGGAGCGCGAGTGCGGAAGACACCCTGCCCAGCCTGCCGCCGCCGGTGGAACTGCCGTCCCACGCGCATGCCCTTCTGATCAGCGACTTTCTCTCGCCGCTCGATTCGATTCGGGACGTGATCGGTCGTCTTGCCCATCGCGGCGTGCACGGTCACCTGCTGCAGGTTCTCGATCCGGCGGAGCTGGCGATGCCGTTCAAGGGTCGGGTCCGCTTTCTCGGCCTCGAGCAGGAAGGCGACCTGCTGATGAGCCGCGCCGAACTGGTACGAGAGCAGTATCTCGCCCGGCTGGAAGGACATCAGCAGGGGCTCCGCGAGCTCGCGCGCCATGCCGGCTGGAGCATGACGATCCACGATACGGCGGCCAGTGCCGCCGGCGCGCTGCTCGGCCTCTATCACTGGCTGGCCGCCGATCTCAGGTTGCGGCGATGAACTTCGGCAGTCTCAGCATCCTGGTACCCTGGATCCTGGCCGCGCTGCTGGCGCTGCCGGCGCTGTGGTGGCTGTTGCGCCTGACCCCGCCCAGTCCGAAGCGGATCCGCTTTCCCGCCATTGGCCTGCTGCTCGGCCTGCGGCCGCGCGAGGAAACGCCGCACCGGACACCCTGGTGGCTGATCCTGCTGCGCGTCACGATCGCGGCGCTGATTGTGCTCGCCCTGTCCCACCCGGTCTGGAATGCCGGGCAGAATTTCGCCCGCAGCGGACAACTGCTGCTGGTGGTCGACAATGACTGGGCGGCAGCCCCGCATTGGGAGGCGACCCTTGAGGCGGCGGGTGATCTCATCGACCAGGCGGAGCGCGAAGACCGCACCGTGTTCCTGATGCCGACGACACCCGGCCTCGGCCAGAGCAGCCTCCCGGTCCCCGACGGGCTCGCCCCGGCCCAGGCGAGATCGGCGCTCGCCAATCTCGCACCCCAGCCCTGGCCGGCGCGGCGTGACCTTGCCGCGGCGATCCTGGCCGATTGGGCGCAGAAGGGCGGGATGGCCGGCGATTTCAACATCGTCTGGCTGAGCGATGGTGTCGCCGCCCCGGATTCGCAGGATGCTCAGCTTATGGCCACCCTCGCCAAGCTCGGCGATCCCAGTGTGATGGCGCCGCGGCAGCGACCGCTGGTGCTGCGCCCGGCCAAGGTCGAAGCCACCGCGATCACGACGCGGATCGAACGCAGCCTCACCGGCGCCGCGCAGGAGGTCGGCCTGCGGGTCCTGGATGGCGAGGGCCGCGTCATCAGCACCGCGCGTGCGACATTCGCCGCCGGCGACAGTGCCACCGACGCGAGGATCGTGCTGCCGCTGGAACTGCGCGGGCGGGTCAGCGCCATCGCCCTCGAACAGAGCGATCCCGCGATCGCCAGCCATGCCGCCGCGGTCACCCTGTTCGACGACGCGGCCGGCAGCCGCCCGATCGGTGTCATCACCGACAACCCGACCGCCGCGCGCCAGCCGCTGCTGGGCGAGCTCTATTACGTCGAGCGGGCCCTGCTGCCGTTCAACGAACTGCGCGTCGGCAATCTGGCGACCCTGGTCGAACAGCCGCTGGCGGTGATGATTCTCCCCGACGCCACGGCACTCAGCGACAGCGACCGGGGCCTCCTCGACCGCTGGGTCAAGGGTGGTGGCATGCTGATCCGGTTCAGCGGCGAGCGCCTGTCGGTGAATGGCGATGACGGGCTGTTACCGGTGCGGCTGCGCCAGGGCGACCGTGTTCTGGGCGGCGCTCTCTCCTGGAGCGAACCCAGCAAGCTCGCCGCCTTTCCCACCGCCTCACCCTTCGCCGGCCTTGCCATTCCGGATGACGTGGCGGTGGCGCGTCAGGTCCTGGCGGAGCCGGATCTCGATCTCGGCAGCCGCACCTGGGCGCGGCTCAATGACGGTACGCCGCTGGTCACCGGCGCCAAGGTAGGCGACGGCCATATCGTGCTGTTTCATGTCAGCGCCAATGCGGAATGGTCCAACCTCGCTCTTTCCGGCCTTTTTGTCGAAATGCTCGATCGGTTGCTGCTGCTGGCGGCGGGTGTCGCCGATAGCGGGATTGACGAAGCGACACCGCTGCCGCCCAGCCAGTTGCTGGACGGCTTCGGGCGTCTCGTGGCCGCACCTTCCAGTGTCACACCGCTCGCCGGTGCCGACATCAAGGCGCAGCTCACCGGTCCCCTGAACCCACCCGGACTCTATGGCCCGGCCAAGGCGCGCCGCGCTCTCAATCTCGGCGCCAACCTGCCACCAGTGACGCCGCTCGGCATCGCCACCGTGCCTCTCGCACAATCGAGTGCCTATGACTGGAAACCCTGGCTGCTGCTGCTGGCCGCCCTGCTGCTGGCGGCGGATTGCGTGATCGCGCTGGCGCTGCGTGGTCTGTTGCGCGGCGCAGCGGCGGGCGGAACCGGCGCGCTCGGCGGCACGCGCGCCGGGCCGGCGGCGCTTTCGATGGCGATGGCGGCATGCGGATTCGGGCTTGCTCTCGCCGCCATGCCTCCCGCGCTGGCGCAGGATGTCGTCCAGCCGATGACCGATGACGAGGTCATCGCCGCCACCGAGACGACGCGACTTGCCTATGTGCGCACAGGGATTCCCATTGTGGATGCAACCAGCCATGCGGGCCTCACCGGCCTTACGACCAAGCTGCTGGAGCGCACCTCGACCGATGTCGGCACGCCGGTAGGCATCGACCTCAATGTGGATACGCTCGACTTCTACCCGGTGATCTATTGGCCAATCACGGCGAGCGGCCAGCAGCTCAGCGACTATGCCGTGGCCAGCCTCAACCGCTATCTTGCCGGCGGCGGCCTGATACTGATCGACACCGCCGATCAGAACGTGGTCGGGCTTGCCGGCGGCATGGGGCCGGGAGCCATGCGGCTGCAGGAGATTGCCAGCGGGCTCGACATGCCGCCCCTGGTTCCGGTTCCGGCCGAGCATGTGCTGACCCGCGCCTTCTATCTGCTCAAGGATTTTCCCGGTCGCTGGGTTGGCGGCACGCTCTGGGTGGAAACGCCGCAAAGCCGGATCAACGACGGTGTCGCCTCGGTGGTGGTGGGCAGCAACGATTTCGCTGCCGCCTGGGCGATGGACGATTACGGCCAGCCGCTCTTTCCGGTGACGCCCGGGGGCGAGCGCCAGCGCGAAATGGCCTATCGCTTCGGTATCAACCTGGTGATGTACGCCCTCACCGGCAACTACAAATCCGACCAGGTGCATGTCCCGGCGATTCTCGAGAGGCTGGGACAATGATGGACTCGCTCGGCCTTGACGGGCTCTCGGTCGTCCTCAACCCGCTGCTGCCGGCGGCGCTGCTGGCGGCGCTGGCCGTTCTGTTCGCGGCCCTCTTCCTGCTGGCACTGTGGCGCCGCGCCCGCGGCAAGACCCTGCGCCTGCTGGCCGCGGCGGCGATCCTCGCCGCGCTGCTCGACCCCAGCATCGTCGAGGAACGGCGCGACTATCAGCGCGATGTCGCGGTGGTGGTTCTCGACCGCTCTCCCTCACAGGCGATCGGCGCGCGCGCGGCCGATACCGCGGCGGCACGGGCACTGCTGCAGGACGAACTGGGCTCCCTCGCCGACCTCGAGATCAAGGTGATCGATGGCGGCGCCGGGCCGGATACGGCGGAACGTGGCACGGAACTCTTCGATGCCCTGCGCCGGGGCCTTGCCGACCTGCCGCTGGCGCGCATCGCCGGGGTGGTGCTCGTCTCCGACGGGCAGATCCACGACGTGCCGGAGAGCACCGCGGCGCTGGGCTTCGATGCGCCGATCCACCTGCTGCTCAGCGACGATCCGGCCAAGGGCGACCGGCGCATCGAACTGGTGGAAGCCCCCAGTTTTGGCCTGGTGGGAAAATCGGTCGACGTCAGGTTGCGGGTCGACGATCTCGGGCAGAATGCCGGCGCCGCCACCAGCATCCGCATCCGCCGCGACGGAATCGACCTGCCGCCGGTCCCGATCGTCACCGGACGCGAGGTGACGCTGCCGCTGGGCCTGGAGCATGGCGGGCATACCGTGTTCGAGATCGAGGTGGAGGATGGGCCACAGGAACTGACCCGCGCCAACAACCGCGCCGTGCTCTCTGTCAACGGGGTGCGCGATCGGCTGCGGGTGCTGCTGATTTCCGGCGAGCCCTATCCTGGCGAGCGCACCTGGCGCAACCTCCTCAAATCCGACCCCTCGGTCGACCTCATCCATTTCACCATCCTGCGCCCACCCAACAAGCAGGATGCGACGCCGATCAACGAGCTGGCGCTGATCGCCTTTCCGATCGACGAGCTGTTCGACATCAAGCTCCGGGAATTCGACCTCATCATCTTCGATCGCTTCCAGCATCTGGGCATCCTGCCGGACGAGTATTTCCAGCACATCGTCTCCTATGTGAACGATGGCGGTGCCGTGCTGGAATCGGCGGGACCCAGTTCCGGCAGCCAGTTCAGCCTCTATCGCACCCCGCTTGCCGCGATCTTCGCCGCCATGCCCACGGGCGAGATCGTGCGGCAGGGCTATCGGCCGAGCATCACGGAGCTTGGCAAGCGCCATCCGGTAACCGCGGATCTGCTGGCCGATCCCGAGGCGACACCCACCTGGGGCCGCTGGTTCCGGCAGATGGCGGCCACCACCAGCCGCGGCGACGTGCTGATGAACGGTGTGGGCAACCTGCCACTCCTCGTTCTGGAACGGGTGGGCGAGGGTCGCGTGGCGCAGGTCTTCTCGGATCATCTGTGGCTGTGGTCGAAAGGTTACGAGGGCGGCGGCCCGCAGGCGGAACTCATTCGCCGCACCGCGCATTGGCTGATGCAGGAGCCGGATCTGGAGGAAGAGGATCTGCGCGCCACCGCGATCGACGGCCGCCTCGAGATCGAGCGCCGCAGCCTCGACGGGCGCGACCCCCCGGTGACGGTGACGCGGCCGGACGGCAGCACCGAGACCCTGACCCTCGCCGATGCCGGGCGCGGCCGTGCCAGCGGCAGCCTGCCGGCCACGGAACAGGGCCTCTACCGGGTGAGCGACGGCATCCGCGACGCCTTCGCCGCCCTTGGCGAGATCAATTCCAGGGAATTCGAGGACCCGCGCGCCAGCGCCGCGCCGACGCAGCAGCTGCGCAGCGCGAGCGGCGGCGGCATGGCGGTGTTCCCCGGCCGGGGCATTCCGGACCTCCGGCGCGTGAGCAAGGAGGACGACCGCGCCGGCAGCGGCTGGTTCGGTTTCCTGCGCAACGAGGATTTCGTGGTGACCGGCATCGACCAGGTGCCGCTGCTGCCGCCCTGGGCCGCCCTGCTGCTCGCCACCGGCTTCCTGCTGGCCGCCTGGCGCCGCGAGGGGAAGTAGCGCGCCGTCCATGGACGAGATCGAGCTTGTCGCCTATGACCCCCGCTGGCCGCGGCTTTTCGCCGAAGAGGAGACGCGGTTGCGGCGGGCGCTCGATCCGAAATTGATCCTCGACATCCAGCATTTCGGCAGCACCGCCATTCCCGACCTCAGCGCCAAACCGATCATCGATATCCTGATCGCCGTCCCGTCGCTCGGCGCAGCGCGGGAAAGTTTTGTCGCCGCGCTGGATACGCTGGGCTATGCGTTCTGGGCGGACAACCCGAAGCAAGACCGGCTGTTCTTCGTCAAGGGCCTGCCCCCGGCGCCGGCGCGCACGCATCATGTGCATGTGGCCGAACCGGACGCGGAGCCCTGGCGGCGCCTGCCTTTCCGCGACTACCTGCGCACGCATCCGGAGGCGGCAGATCAATATGAAACCCTGAAGCGCAGTCTGGCCGCGCGATACCGCGAAGACCGCGAGGCCTATACCGCGGCCAAGGAGGATTTTGTGCGGGAGATTTTGGCGCGCGCCGCCGAGAACTAGGCGATCTCCGCTGCCTTCGCGATCGCGCCGCGCCAGAGATAGATCGCGGCCAGGGGCTTGTCGCCGCTTTCCGTGGCATGGCCGCATTCGGGCGGATGATGGATCACCTCGCCCGCCATCCGATCCCGCCAGCCTTCGCCCTCCCGACACCAGCGACCGGGGCCGAGCGGCAGATAGACCTCCTCGGCCGGGTGATGATGCGCGGGATAGAGTGTCCGCGGGCCCAGCACCAGGACACCACAGCGCAAATGCGCCGCGCGGTAGGCGGCATCGGGCCCGAGCCATTCCTGGTAGCCATAATTCTCGAGAAAATCGGGATGCGGCGGCTGCCGGCGGTAATTCGGGTTCTGGCGCCAGCCATGGCCAAGCTGCTCCAGCGCGAATGTCACGCGAGCGGCAAGGTCTCCCAGCGGATCGCCGCCGATGGCAGCCGACCAATACCGCCCGACCGGCAGGTTGACACCCGTCGCCGCGGCGGCAATCGGCGTCAAGCCACTGCAGGGACCCAGTTCGTCGCTAAAATCGGCAAGGTCGGGATGCGTCGCGAGACGTCCCACAATCGCTGCCAGCAGGGCCGGCCAATCCGTCGCGAGATCGTCGCCCAAGCGCAGTCAATCGCCGGGCGCCGGCTCGGCACCACCCTCGACATCGATCGGCACGCCCGGCTCGTTCTTCGCGGTGCGGATGGCAAGGGCGGACTTCACATGGCTGACATTCGGCGCCGCGGTGAGGTTGGTGGTGAGAAAGCGCTGATAGGCATCCCAGTCATGGGCGACGATCTTGAGCAGGAAGTCGGTCTCGCCGGCCAGCATGTGGCATTCGCGGACCTGCGGCCAGGAAAGGACGCGCGCCTCGAAGGCCTTCAGATCCGTCTCGGCCTGGCTGTTGAGGCCGACCTGGGCGAAGATGGTGACGCCGAAGCCCAGCGCCTCGGCGTTGACGTCGGCATGGTAGCCCTTGAGGTAGCCGGCCTTTTCCAGCGCCCGCACCCGCCGCAGGCAGGGCGGCGCCGAGATCCCGGCCCGCTTGGCGAGATCGACATTGGTCATGCGGCCATCGGCCTGGAGGTCGGCGAGGATCTTGAGGTCAATCTTGTCCAGGCGGGCTCGGCGCATGTAACGATTCCCTCGATTCGGGTTGCATGACGCAATTATATTGCAGGTCATTTTATTTCGCCAGTAGCCAATCCAGTGGCCAATCGGGCGGCCGATCAGGCAATGCCTGACCGGCATGCGACCATTTACGGCTTGCCAGCCGGGTTCGGCGCCGCCAAGAACCTTCCATGGTCCTGGCAACACTCCTGGGCGGCATCGGCCTCTTTCTGCTCGGCATGTGGCTGATGAGCGATGGCCTGCGCCTCGCCGCCGGCGATGCCCTGCGCGCCATCCTGCAGAACTGGATCAGCAGCGGGCTGCAGGGCGTGCTGGCAGGATTCCTCATTACCGCGATCGTGCAGTCTTCCAGCGCCGTGACCGTCGCCACGCTGGGTTTCGTCAATGCCGGACTGATGACGCTGGCACAGGCGATCTGGGTGATCTTCGGCACCAATGTCGGCACGACCATGACCGGCTGGCTGGTGGCAGCGATCGGGATCAAGTTGGATATCGGCGCCGTGGCCCTGCCCCTCATCGGCATCGGCATGCTGCTGCGGCTCTTGGCCGGGCGCAGCGTGCGGCGCAGCGGCCTCGGCCAGGCCCTGGCCGGTTTCGGTGTTTTCTTTCTCGGCATCAACATCCTGCAGACCGGGTTCGCGGACCTCGCACCGCTGCTCACGATCGAGGCACTGGCGCCCACGGGCTGGTCCGGGCGGCTGCTGTTCCTGGGGCTGGGTGTCCTGCTCACCCTCCTCACCCAGTCTTCCAGTGCAGCGATCGCCATCACCCTCACCGCCAGCGCCGGCGGCGTCGTGCCCCTCGAATTCGCCGCCGCCACGGTGATCGGCACCAATATCGGTACCACCTCGACGGCACTCTTCGCCGCGATCAACGCCACGCCCCCCGCCAAGCGGGTGGCCAGCGCACACATCATCTTCAATCTGATGACCGGTACGGTAGCCCTGCTGCTGCTGCCATTCCTGCTGCCGGTCGCCACGTTCCTAGCCGGCTCGGCCGGCCGACCTGCCGACCTGCCGCTGGTGCTCGCGGTGTTCCACACCCTGTTCAATTGTCTCGGCGTGGCAATCATCTGGCCGCTCACACCGGCCCTGACGCGGTTCCTCTCGCACCGCTTCGTCTCGCCGCTCGAAATTCTCGGCCGGCCGCGCCATCTCGATGCCACCATGGTCGCGGTGCCGTCGCTCGCCCTGCGCGGTCTGGTGCTGGAGCTGCTGCGCATGACGGAGATGGCCTTCGACGCCGCGGCGCGGCGGGTCGCGGCGCCGACATCGCCGACAGGTCAGGAAGGCGATATCGCGCAGGGCATCAGCACGCTCGGGCGCGCGGTGCGCGATTTCATCTCGAAGCTCAGCTTCGGAACCCTGACCGACGATGTGGTGGCGGCACTCCCCGACCTGCTGCGGGCCACACAGCATCTGGAAGAGGTGAGCGCCATCGCCGCGCAAATGACGGGCTTTGCCGAAAGGATCGGCCAGGACCTGCCGGAACTCGCCGAACTGCAGCGCGCGGTCGCCGGCAGCCTCGATCGCAAGCTTCTGTCCCCCGCGACAGGTGGCGAAGCGGCGCCGGGTGCCGATGCCCAGGCGGTCGACCCCACCGCATATCTGGCCACCCAGGCAGCCGCGGTCGAGGCGCATTATCAGGCCAGCAAGGCCCATCTGCTGCGCGCCGCGGCGATGGGGCGAATGACCGTGGCGGCGATGGAGGCGGCGCAGCTCGAGGCACAGCGCCTGCGCCGCTGCGCCGATGCGGCCCTGAAGGTGCAGCGTCGTCTGTTACCCTGGCTGGAGCGCGCGGCGGATCCCACCAGCAGCAACGGCGCGGCAGGCCCGACGCCATCGGCGGGAAATGCCGAACCTGCCAAATCGGACCCGAGCTGACATGACATCGCGTGGTGCACTGCTCGGCCTGCTGGTCGGTTGCGGCTGTCTCGGGATCACCCTGGTGATGCCACCGCCTGCGGGCCTGTCCCTGGCCGGATGGCACACGCTGGGTCTGGCGCTGATGATGGCGCTCTGGTGGACGACGGAACCCGTCCCCATCGGTGTCACCGCCCTCCTCCCGCTGATCGTGCTGCCGCTGCTCGGGATTGGTGATTTCGCCAGCAGCGCCGCCCCCTACGCCAATCCGCTGGTGTTCCTGTTCCTGGGCGGCTTCCTGATGGCCGCCGGGATCAGGTGCTGGCATCTCCACCGGCGCCTCGCCCACGGTGTGCTGCGGCTGATGGGGAGCGAGCCCCGGCGCCTGGTGCTGGGTTTCATGCTGGCCTGCGGCTTCCTCTCGATGTGGATCAGCAACACGGCGGCGGTGCTGCTGCTGCTCCCGGTCGCCACCTCGGTGATCGACGCGGTCGAGGCCTGCCACGACGACCCGGCGGAGATGCGCCGCTTTGCGCTGGCACTATTGCTTGGCCTCGCCTACGGCGCCTCGATCGGTGGCACAGGTACGCTGATCGGCACGCCGCCCAATGCGCTGCTTGCCGGCTATCTGTGGGAAAAGCACGGCATCGACCTTTCCTTCGCCGCCTGGTCGGCCATGGCCATGCCGCTGGTGATCGTGTTCCTGCCCCTCACCTGGCTGATGCTCACCCGTCTGCTGTTTCCGGTTTCGCCGCGCTTGGAACTGGCGATCCGCCAGTCGCAGCTGGCCCGGGGTCTCGCCGCCCTCGGCCCGATGCCGGTCTCGGAGCGGCGCGTGGCGGCGGTCTTCTGCGCCGCCGCCCTGCTGTGGTCGACGCGGCCGCTGCTCAATGCGGTGCCGGGGCTGGCGGGGCTGAGCGACCCTGGCATCGCCCTCATCTGCGCCGCAGCCCTCTTCCTCATTCCCAGCGGTGAGGCGGCCGCACCGCGCCGGCTGCTCACCTGGGCCGAGGCGCAGACCATCCCCTGGCAGGTGCTAATCCTGTTCGGCGGCGGCCTGTCGCTGGCCACAGCAATGGAGACGAGCGGCCTTGCACTCTGGATCGGCAGCGGCCTCGCCGGGCTGGAGGAACTGCCGGGCTGGGTCTTCCTGCTGGTCCTCACCGCCAGCGTGGTGATGCTCACCGAACTGGTCAGCAACACGGCAACGGTGGCGGCATTGCTGCCGGTGGTGGCGACCGTCGCCGCCGGGACCGGACTCGACGCCGCGGCCTTGTCAGCCGCCGTCGCCATGGCGGCCAGCTGCGCCTTCATGCTGCCGGTGGCAACACCGCCCAATGCCCTGGTCTTTGCCACCGGTCATGTCACCATCGCGGCGATGCTGCGTGCCGGGCTGGTGATGAACGTCCTCTCCATCGCACTGGTCACTGCCACGGTCTATTTCCTGGCGCCGTTGCTGCTGACGGCGGAGTAGGCCTTCTACAGCAGCCCGGTGCTGCGCAGCAGGATGACGAGGATCGCCACCGGCACAACATAGCGCAGCAGCGCGCGCCAGACCGTGGCAAGCCTGCTGCCCGCCAGGTCGGCATTGGCAGCCAGGATGGCGGCATCGACCCGCCAGCCGACAAAGAGCGCGAGCAGCAGACCGCTTGCTGGCAGCGCGAAATTCGAAACCCCGTGGTCGATGAAGTCGAGCAGCGGCATCCCGAACGGATGCAGATGGGCGAGGGTCCCGTAGCTGAGCGCGGAGGGGATGCCGATCAGGAAGGCAAGACCGCCGATCAGCGGCGCGGCGTGTTTCCGTCCGATGGCGGTGCGATGCACCAAGCTGGCGACCGGCACTTCCAGCAGCGCCACCAGCGAGGTGAGCGCCGCGGCGGAGAGCAGGAAGAAGAACAGCGTGCCGAACAGCCAGCCGCCCGGCATCGCCACGAAGATCTGCGGCAGGGTGACGAAGGCCAGTCGCGGCCCCGCCGCCGGATCGGCCCCGAAGGCAAAGACGGTGGGGAAGATGGCGAGCCCCGCCACCAGCGCAAACAGCGTATCGCCGATCACCACGGTGGCGGCCGCCCCCGGGATGCGGGTGGCTGGTTGCAGGTAGCTGCCATAGGTGACGAAGAAGGCCATGCCGATCCCGATCGAAAAGAAGGCCTGGCCGAGCGCATTGAGATAGACGGCGGGATGCGCCAGCGCCGACCAGTCGGGACGCAGCAGGAAATCGACCCCCGCCATCCCGCCTGGCAGCGACAGCGCCACCCCGGCCATCGCCAGGATCAGCAACGCCAGCATCGGCATCAGCCACAGATTGGCACGCTCGATCCCGCGCCGGACGCCGCCGGCGACAATAACGGTGGCGCCGGCCAGCATGGTACCCATCCAGAACAGCGATGCCAGGGGATGCGCGATGATGCGCTCGAAATACAACCCGAAGCCGGATTCGGTCGCCCGCCACAATTCGCCGCCCAGCGCGCCGGCGAGGTAACTGAGCGCCCAGCCGGCAATGACGGCGTAGTAGCTGAGGATGACGAAGGCGGCGGCGACGCCGAGCCAGCCCACCAGGCGCCAGCGTGAACCGGGCGCGGCAGCCGCAAAGGCCTGGATGGCATCGCCCTGGCCGCTGCGGCCGAGGAACAGTTCGGCCACCACCAGCGGCAGGGCGATCAGCAGGATGCAGACGAGATAGACCAGCAGGAACGCGCCGCCGCCGTTCTCCCCGGCGACATAGGCGAAGCGCCACAGGTTTCCAAGCCCGACCGCGCCACCGATCGTCGCCAGGATAAAGCCGATCCGCGTACCCCACTGTTCATGCATGACAATCGCCCCCAGCTGGCGAGGCCAGTCATGACCTGAGCGCGGTCAGATTGCAATACGGGGCCAGCGCGGAACTCTGCCGAATGCCTGGATCTGCGGCCGAGAAGACGGCCCTATCGCAGCCAGATCGTCGGGATCACGGCCAGGATCAGCGCGGCAAGGCCGGTCGGCACCAGCATAACGATTCGCATGCGACCGCTCTTCCCGCTGGCGCGCGTGTCTTCGGGCGGGAGATATGGCGATTTCCGGCACATTTTCCGGGTCCGTCTATCTGTCTCTCAAGCGCAACACCTCGGGCGGCGGGGCGATCGCGCCACCGCCGGCCGGTCCTTGTCGAAAAATCTCCTTCCGGCGCAGTTGCATAGCTCATTTCCGTATTTTTATTAGGAATTGGAGGATGTTTTTCGAGCCATTCCTATCCTGCATGGCTTGGATTCGGGGCCGGCCACGCCTATTGTTAGCCTGCGTGGCGATGTTCGAGTCTCCCCGGTATCTCGCGCCGCGCGACGCCCGCTGATCCCCTAGCTGCCAAGGCCATTGCGACATGACCCAGGAAATCCACACCAAGGCCCTCATCATCGGCTCCGGCCCGGCGGGCTATACCGCTGCCATCTACACGGCCCGCGCGAACCTGAAACCAGTGCTGGTACAGGGATTGCAGCCCGGTGGGCAGATGACCATCACCACCGATGTCGAGAATTATCCCGGCTTCGCCGACGTGGTGCAGGGCCCCTGGCTGATGGAGCAGATGCAGAAGCAGGCCGAGCATGTCGGCACCCGCATGATCTTCGACACCATTGTTGAGGTGGACCTCTCGCGCCGGCCGTTCCGCGCAATGGGGGATTCCGGCGATGTCTATCTGGCCGAAACCCTGATCATCGCGACCGGCGCCCAGGCGCGCTGGCTGGGCCTCCCATCCGAGCAGAAGTTCCGCGGCTTCGGCGTTTCCGCCTGCGCCACCTGCGACGGATTCTTCTTCCGCGAGAAGGAAGTGGTGCTGGTGGGCGGCGGCAACACGGCGGTCGAGGAGGCGATCTATCTCACCAACCACGCGAGCAAGGTGACAGTGGTCCATCGCCGCGACAGTTTCCGCGCCGAGAAGATCATGCAGGAGCGATTGTTCCGCAACCCGAAGATCAAGGTGGTGTGGAACAGCGTGGTCGAGGAAGTGCTGGGCGAGAGCGAGCCCCTGGGCGTCACCGGCGTCAAGGTGAAGAACGTGCAGAGCGGCGAGGTCACGACCATCCCCGCCGACGGTTTCTTCGTCGCCATCGGCCATTCGCCGGCCACCGAGCTCTTCAAGGGCAAGCTGCCGCTGGATGGCGAAGGCTATCTCATTACCAAGCCGGACAGCACCGCCACAGAGATTCCCGGCGTCTTCGCCGCCGGCGACGTCAAGGACAAGGTGTTCCGCCAGGCGGTGACCGCCGCGGGCATGGGTTGCATGGCGGCACTTGAGGCCGAGCGCTTCATCGCCGCCCACGAGCACGACGCGGCGCAGGCAGCGGAATAAGGCCGTGGACCGGCCATGATCGTTTGAGGGGAACGCGCCCGGTGGGCGCCAGCAGGTAACATGAAAATGGATTGGGACAAGCTCCGGATCTTTCACGCGGTCGCCGAGGCCGGCAGCTTCACCCATGCGGGCGAAGTGCTGAACCTCAGCCAGTCGGCGGTGTCGCGCCAGATCTCCTCGCTGGAGGAAAGCCTCAACGTCGCGCTGTTCCACCGCCATGCCCGCGGCCTCATTCTCACCGAACAGGGCGAACTGCTCTACCGGACAGCGCATGAGGTGTTCTCGAAGCTCGCCATGGCGGAAGCGCAGCTGGCCGAATCCAAGGACCGGCCGAAGGGCCAGTTGAAGGTGACCGCGACCCAGGCCTTCGGTTCCTCCTGGCTCACCCCCTGCCTGCTGGAATTCATCGACCTCTATCCCGATGTCGAGGTCGACCTGGTGCTGGAGGATCGCGAACTCGACCTGTCCATGCGCGAGGCGGACGTCGCCATCCGCATGGCCCCGCCGCGGCAGCCGGAGCTTATCCAGCGCCACCTGATGACGGTGCATCTCAACATCTACGCCGCCCCGGCTTACCTCAAGCGCCACAGCATCCCCAAGGTGCCGGAGGATCTCGACCAGCACCGCATCATCGTCTATGGCAACGACACGCGCCCGCCCGTCGAGGACATGGACTGGCTGCTGATGGCCGGCACGCGCAAGGACAAGCCGCGCCGGCCGATCCTCAAGGTGAACTCGGTCTATGCGATCCTGCGCGCGGTGCAGAGCGGATTGGGTATCGCCAGCCTGCCTGAATTCATGGTGGGCGAAGGCACCAGCCTGGTACGCGTCCTGCCGGAACTGCAGGGCCCGCGCATCGACGCCTATTTCGTCTATCCGGAAGAACTCAGGAACTCAAAGCGCATCCAGGTCTTCCGCGACTTCCTGCTCAGGAAGGTCGCCGAAGGCAAGATGCAGTCCTGACCCGCGGCGGACCGCCTTCACCACCAGCCTGGCTCGGCTTCTTCCGTCCAGTCATCGAAGTCAAGCCGCGCGACAACGTCATATCCGCCCTTGCCGTCGGGCCTGATGATGGCCGCCTCGGCGCGCGCCAAATCGATCCCGGTCAACTGATCGAACGGATAGTCATTGCCGACCAGAATGGTGTTGGTACCCGCCTGCGGCGGCGCCGCCAGCAGGCCGCGCAGGAATTCCTGATTGTAGAAACCGGGTTCGAGTCTGGTCTTGCCGAAGGCCAGGAGGGCCGTATCACGGGTGCGGCACTGAGCGTTCGAGATGACCTGGCCGACCGGGATATCCAGTTCGCGAAAGTATTCGCCCAACAGCCGGGCCTGCTCCCGCCCTTCCGGCGTCAGATTGCGCTGGCGGCTGCAATCGGCGAACTCGGCCGGTGTCGAATGTTCCGACAGCCTTTCCTTGGCACCCTTGAAGCGTTCGGCGTGGCGGAAAAAGACGATATGGCCGCCTTCTCGGAGGGCCGAAACAGCGCGATGTTCGTCGATCTCGTCATCGATGGCCCAGGCAGCGCAACCCAGCACCAGCAGACCGGCGATGGCGGCGACGAGACGCAGCAGATAGGTGTTCCAGCGCAGCGGGCGGCTGCCAACACTGCGCCGCGATTCATTGCGAAAAATGGACGCCATCGACCGTCTCTCCACCTGGCAGGATCGCCCTTCCGCCCCGCGCGGCCGAGGGATCGAAACCCTGGGCGCTTGCCGCGAGGCGCGAGCTAAGGCTGACGATTATTCACAGGATCGATGACGATTCGCTGACATCGCCCGCCGGATCGCCCGGGACCGGACCCCGCCGATGGCGAGACATCAATCCAGGCGGCGGCCGGCCAGAATGGCGGCGGCCCGAGCGTCCTTCTTGGCATTGTTGATCACCAGGATGGCGTGCAGCGCCGCCACCAGCCAGATGACGAAGCCTGGCGAGCCGCCGAGGAACAGGCTGAAGATGAACACCACCCAGGCCAGGACATAGAGCAGCAGATTGAAGATGGCCTGAAACACCTTGCCGTAGAGCAGGAGGGCCAGGGGTGGCAGCAGCAGGGCCAGCAGGTAGATCATGCGCGCTCATTCTCCACGGGTGGTACGAGACAGGATATCAGGCCACCACCGAGATAGGCCGCCGCACGGAATTGGCAAGACGGGACGATAGGGCACGGCGCAAAGGATCCTGCGCACGGAATCTGGCCCACATGCGACAGGGAGGTCGCGTTCCAAAAACTCTTCCGAGTCGGTAGGGAATTCGCGACTGCAACAGTGGCGGCGGCACGCGGCAGTTTCAGTCGCACAATCCCGGGCCCCGCGACACTTCCGCCTGCACCCGCGATGCGTTCGCCCACATAGATGTAACTATCTGAAAAATATAAAATTCATTGGTATGCAAACGGTGCATGCCGCGTCTGTGAATTTGACTCTGGTGGGTCGCTAGGGATTCGCTATTCTGCGTTTGTGCCGGTCAGCCACACGTGTTGTTCTTTTGCAACAGCTGGAACGTTTCTCTGATCATGTGGTTGACCCGTCATGCTGCCGACACAATCTGACGTCAGATTGTCCGCCGGCCGCAAGGCGCGCGGCAAAACGTTTTCGGAGCGATTGCTCCACATCGAATTCGGGCGCGATGCCCGGATGGGGTCTTCGGACCCTACGTCTCCCAGACGTAAAGCCTCCCTGTTTAACTTGCCGGGCCTCGTGCCCGGCAATTTTTTTATATCAATCACTTAGCGCGAGTTCGGCCGCCGCCTCGACTGCGGCGATGGCGCCCATGGGGCATATGTGGGGCAATCTAAGACGGCTACGCTGAGACAGGAAAGATATGGGATCAGCTCACTACAGCCTTCCTTTACCATCGGGGCGGTCTTGGAAATCGTTCCTCGATCGGCGGAAATGCTAGCTCGCGTGGTCAGCAAGGGCCGTGGCCGTTGCGCCGGCATGAAAGGCAGGGCGCGACATTAGTCTTCCCACGCCTTGTTGAGGACCTTGGCAGCCAGGGCGGCCTTGTCCTGCGGCAGAAACCGCCCGTAATGCTTGGCAACCATATCGGGCGTATCCTGTATGGCGTAGCTGGCCTGCTCGAAAGAGCCTGTCTTCTTTAGGATGTGGGTTGCCAGTACGTCTCTGACATTGTGGGGTCCATGCGGCAGCAGGCCCTTAATGGCACCGCGGCCGGTATATGGGTTGAATACCCCGTAACGCTGGATTGTGAGCCTCCATGCCTCATAGAAGGCGCTCTGATCGTATTCAGCGTTGGCCGAGGTTGCCTTCACGGTCTTGATGAAAAATGTACCCGGATCTGGCGCCCGCCGTAGAAGCACCTGCCGATGCCGGGACATGTAAGCCTCCAGGTGCCCGTACAGGCCGGCAAGGTCGGGCAAGAGCAGCCGATAGGGCTTGTTGCCAAAATAGGATGAGGTGCTGTTCTTGAAGGCAATGGAGGGGATTACGACCTCCCACCCGCCATCCCGATCTGACCAGCGCAACTCCCCGCGTCGCCGATCAATCATCTGCCTTTCTGTCAGGGGCGCCCTACCGCGCGGGCAGAACAGAAGTTGGCGAAGGTTTTTTTGCCTAACCCCAAGGTGGAGCCCGAGACGCAGTAGTAGCAGGGAACGGGCGGTCTCAGCCGCCGCCACTGGATAGCGCACCGGATCGGGCGCAAGACGGAGAACCTCGTCGGCAATCTTTCGATACTCTGCCACCGGGCTATCAGCCTCCAAAATCGGCAGAATGGGCTCAAATGGATCGCGGTGCACACGAGCGACGCGGGCAATCTCCTTGACGCGGACTCCGGCGTGTATGTGTAGAGCATCACAGGCCGCTACCCAATTCTTTTTAAAGCTGGCAACGTCCGAAACCGATACCAATCCCTCGATAGGAGTGACCTTTTCGGCAATGGAAGAATTTTGCCGCAGCCAGCCCGTTTCTTCTCTGGTCAGCGCCAGAGCTAGGCGCAGCATGTCCACTTCCCAATTCGTGAAGAATCCTCGCCTTGCCTCGCGCCAGGTCAGATACCAATCCCAGACGGCCGGACTGATCAGCAACCCCAGCGTGATTTGCGACAGGGGGACGCCATAGCCACGCACCGCTCCACTCGGCGAAGCGGCGATCGCCCCAAGCATTAGCCCGAGATGTTCTACCTTCTGCGCAGCTGTGGCCGCCCCCCAAACTCCGTTGCGCTTGTAGCCAGCCGCGCCAAGGGTTGCCGTCTTGAAATCCAGTAGTTGCTTCATTTCCCGATGGAGCTCAGGCGGGGCATCCACTCGAGCCTCCTTGATCTCTATCGCAACGTCAGAAACGCTGGCGTCTGCCGGTATGCCGTTTGAACCACGTTGCCGTAACGCCTGACCAACCAGGCCACGGAAGCGGAGGCCGAACCGGCTTTTCATTGCTGTCGCCTGGTACGAGCGGAAATCAGTCGCTCCGGAAACGACAACTTTCCGCACCCACTCGAGGATTTCTTCCTGCTCAGGCAGCGGGCGATCGTTGAAATCATCGGGCAAGTGCCACGCGAGCCGCCGTCGTTCCGACTGCCCGATCCCAACGGGCTGAAATCCCAGCGCCGAACGTGCGGGGTGATCCAGCTTTCCTTTGAAGTACTCAGGTGCCAGCCTATAGCGACGTTCGATCCGCGCAAGAATCTTGAAGCTCTCGGTGCCTCGGGGGCGTCTCAGACCCGTTCTCCAGGTCGACAGCGTCTTGCGATCGAAGACCTCATTGGGTCGAACAATTGCCGCGTAGAGTGCCCAGGCCGTATCCCCGAACCTGCGCATGTGGAGATTGAGGGCATCTTGAAACGATTTTGGCTCATCCCAGTCATCGAACAGAGGTTCTGGAAACTCGATGACGGGCCTTGGTTTGACGCCACGCCTGCGTTTGTTCAGACTTGAAGCGACTTGGTCTGAAGAACGGTCGCCCTCCACTCTCCCTCCTGCAGCTTCAACTCTGGCCGCGCGGCGCCGCTTCTCTCTCTGTGCAGCGGCCTTTGCGATAGGGAGCCGAGGAATTTCCCTCGACAACATATCAAGGACCGGGGTCAAGACTTTGCAGACGATTTCCGTAAGGCTCTCGGCAGCTCCTGCGTCCGCTGCGATTTCGCCCCACTGATATCGCCCAAGCACCTTTGGTGGCTTTGTGCGTCGCTCAATCAGTTTGAGCAGGTAGCTTTCTAGGCCTCTACATTCGAGTGGCGGCACCAAGGAAGCGATCCGCACACGACAAAAATCACTTGTCATGCGGGAGAGAGTCTTGACATTCATCGAGCGTTCGGAAGGTTAGTGGGAGTGCGCGCTAATACCGAACCTTGCTCAATTGTTCAAGCAGCTAGCCGGCCGATAGAACAGAGATAGGGAAATTGACATGACATCGCCTTCAAAGGCCACGGGCCTTCCGCCCTCCCTGCCCCCGCGGTTGCTCTCGCTTGCGCAGGCGGCGGAGTACTGCGGAATTGGCGAAACCTCTTTTCTCAAGGAGGTGGCGGCTGGGTCTTTTCCACATCCCTTTCGCCTGCTTAAGACGCGCCGTCGCCTATGGGATGTGCAGGCCTTGGACACGGCGATCGATCGGCTACAAGGCATCCTCTCTGTGGAAGAGGACCGCGAGGCCCGCAAACGCGCCTGGCAGGAGCAGAAGAAACGCAACTCTAGATCCCAAGGCTAGCCCATCGAAAGGCCTCCCTATGCCATCGCAAATTTATGCCACCCTTCCGTTGAATTTGCCACCAAGAGGCCTGTCTCGCGCGGTAGCTGCGGCCTATATCGGCGTTTCCACCCACAAATTCGACGACATGGTGGCTGACGGCCGCATGCCGGCGCCCAAGATCATGGATGCCCGGCGGGTCTGGGACCGCCTCGCCCTTGACAAAGCCTTCGACGCCCTGCCCGATGGCGGCCAGGCCGACGATAGCGACCCCAGGAGCCGCATGCGCGCGTGACCCCGGGGTGCCGCTGCAGATGAAGACGACCAGATCAGACAACCTGTCTTCCTGCAGCGAATCGCATCATGCCCGGGCAGTTGCGCTGGAAATGGCAGCTGGTACAGATGGGCGCCAGCTTAGACATCCTCCGCTCCGCGAAGGTGCTGATGGACGAGCATGGAGACCTCGCGGACCTAATCGCCCGCCGCATCAAGGCCCGCGCCATCCGACGCTGTGGCGAGTTGATGCAGCAGTTTGAGGCGAGCAGGGGAGGGAGACCGCCAGAAACTGGTATGGGCGCCCATACCAGTTCTACTCGAACCTCGGTCGCGCGGGATGCGGGCCTTAGCAAACACCAGCAGGTCACAGCGATCCGTGTCGCCAACGTCCCCGCTGCCGAATTCGAGCGCCAAGTCGAGGCGCCGAGGCTGGCCGCCATCACGAAGCTGGCTAGCCTGATAGAGCCGTGGCACTGTCAGGCTGGCGCCGGGAAGCGCGTTTTGGACGTCTGACGAGGGGGCGTGGCGCCTGCCATCAAGTCGTCCCGGTGCCAATCACAAGTCGGATTGGGTGGCGCGAAATGGCCTGCCTCACAATTTGGCGGCCTGCCCGGATCGGCCCGGGCGGCACCGGGGTGAGGTTCGCGGGGCCGATCCCAACCTTCACCCGTCGCTATGTGCCCCGGGCCCAGCAGAGGACAGACAGGCCAGGCCTTGCGGGTGGGCTGGCTCTCCCACCCCGGGGCGGGGCCACGGTAGGGCAGGCGATGGCGGCGGGCAACTGGCAGGTGCTGCTTCAATTTCTTGACCCCAACCGATGGGTGTGGTGGCATTGCATTGCCATTTTGAGGCGTGCGATGTGATATAGGCGACCTCGTCTTCAAGGCTGTCAGCGCGCTAGTTGTGAGCAACTCTCTCGATCGAGATGGGGACGTGATCACGCCGCGGCACAAGGTTCATGTCATTGCCGATAGTGGATCGGTCGCGTACTGAGTTGCGGTTGAGCAAGTAGCTGAAAGGCGCATTCATTGACCGAGGAGCGGAAGGCCTCTCTTTGGCCCAGAGCGGCAGATCAGTATTCTTCTGAGTTCCTCCGCGACCTCAGCGAGGAAGAATTCAGGTACCTTGCGCGCAGGATCCGGGATCGTCTCCGCAAGTATGCGCGAAGCGGCTCGCATAGCCGCGAGGTCCCTCGCAGGATGAAAAAATCGAGAGAAGAAGCAAAAGCAGCCGCAACTCAAAGGAAGGGGCAGCAAGAGAAGTCGGTCATCCCGACAGGGCCAAAGAACTCTGAACTTCTCGACACTCTGCTACCAGACCGTTTGGTCGCTTGGAAAGCTGCGAACAAGCGCAATAGAAAACGAACAGTTATCGACTTGGTCAACTTCTCCTTTATCGATCACCCTCGGCAGACAATTGCGAAATTGCGACAAATTGCGGAAGCTGAGTGCTTTGCATCGCGCCTCTACATTAACTTTAGCGATCGAGACGTCTTAGATATCGGTCCGTACTTGGTCCTTGGCAATATGCTCAACAACATGGCGCCGATCGTGAATGGCGGGCAGATTTCCTTTCTGGCACAGCAAGCATTCGCAGCCGTAGGCTTGCAGGAACTGCTAGGTATGCGTTTCAACTCTCTTACCCGTCATGTCACCGATATATGGCCTTATGCCCTGCGTCAGAAAGCACCGAATAGTCAGGATGCCCCCAATCTTGCGATGTCGCCTGCACGTCAAGAGAAAGTTGCGGAGAGTTTCGGTGACACTATCAATGAATGGCTGCGTCAACTTGAGCAGCCGCGGGTTCTTACGCCAGAGGCCTATGGGAACGTGGTTCGCTTAATTGGCGAGGCGTTGAATAATGCTGAGCGACATAGTCAATCGGGATCAGATGGCCACTGGGCTATAGCAGGTCTAATGTCGCGCCGAGACACCCTTGAAAGCAGTGGGGTCCCGGGAAATAGTACTTTTATTTGTCGGGCCTCGATTTTCAGCCTAGGAAACACCATATCATCGACAATTAGCAATGCTGCTGATGAAGTGGTCCAACGCGATCTGGTCAACTATACTAGACGTGCGGCGGCGGGCCCCAATAGCACAAATGAGGAACTTGCCACCGTATACGCCTTACAGGATGGTGTTAGTTGTCGGCCGACCGAGAGCGAGCTCGGGGGAGTTGGCATGATGGACATGGCGGATTTTACGGTAGACTTATCAGAGGATCTTGGTGCTGGTCTTAGTGAAATGGCAATCCTTTCGGGCCAATCTTTCGTAGCTTTTCGAGGCGATTATGCCCGTGGCAGGCGCGACCCGGTCAGCGGCCGGCGTCTGCAATGGTTTAATCCAGAACAGCGGTGGGATTTGCCGCCCGACCCCAACTATGTTATGCGCCTGCCGTTTCGTATCCCCGGCACGGTGATCAGCCTGAGATTTGGGATCGGCCCAGATATGCTGGATGCCAGCGGGCAGGAATAATTGTGAAGGAATCAGTTGTGATTAGTTTAGCGGCGCTGACCGGCGACGGTAAGACCCGAGCACTTACCGGAAAGGAACGTGGCTTGGCCGCGCGCGAGGCCTTGCGCCTGGACGAGCTCGACGAGTCTCTCGCGTCTGTTACCGTGGAGGTTCCAGCCTACGTTAGCGCAATTTCGTCATCGTTCTTCCTCGGACTATTTGCCGAAAGCGTGCGTCATCTTCGGACCGAGCAAGAGTTTCTGCGGAAGTACAATTTTGTTGCAACTCCCGTGATCCAGAATCATATCTTGAATGGTCTTAAGAACGCTCTTATTGATCGCGGCAGCCTGACGAGCTAGCTCATGTTCAGGCCGATGGTCCGCACAGGTGCGACGATAGCTCTGGCGGCCTTCATCATTTGGACTATTGGCGATTGGTCGCTGGTACCAGAAGTCCGCGACGCCAACGGCTTGGTCAAAAAATACACGACATATCAGCAACTGGTGAACGCGTTAAATGGCAACAGGGATCTCTGTTTTTCAGTTGCCGCTGGCGCCTTTGCATTGTGGAGTCATTGGCAATCGAAAGCTGCATCTATTGCTAGGACCTATTGCGACGACTTTCACCAAACCTATGGTGAAAGCATCAGAGGCGCCATAGATGGAATTCGCGAAGTCGGCGTTGGGATACAAGTAGAATTTCGCAAAGCGGCGCAATCACACACCGCGTTAGCCACCTACATCTGTGATGACGCAGAACAACGGCTCACTATTCATATCATTGCGCTGCACTCTTTCTATCGCGAAATCCTCAGCGCCCATCCGACCCACTACGCAGCTACAGAAGCGCATGCTGTCGCGATCAAATGTGAAGACGAGATTCTTGAGCAGCTCAACAATCTGACGGCTTCACTTGCCAGTGGCCGTGAGCCAGATATTGCAGCGCAGCTTACCCGAACGATCGAGGCCTTCACCTCGATTTGCCAGCAGCTAACCGGAAAATACGACGCATTGCGGCGCAATCCACCGACGACCTAGGGTAAGTCTTCGGAATTGGGAGCAGATCGCTCGCAGCGTAAATGCAGGACAGCCGGCGCGACTCTCCATCGGTAGCGGCGCGACCATTCCCGGGCCGATCTGCAGTTGCAGGCGGTGCCGCCGGGGCCATCCCGGTAAGGGAGAAACGCGATGAAACATCGTCCTATCCAAGCCGCGCTCGTCGAGGAAACCCGGCGCCTGATCCGGGAACTGGTGCGGGAGGTCACTCTCGACCTCGCCGCCAGGAGCCGGAATCCTGGGGTGCTGCTCGACATGGCCGGGGATCTGGAAGCCCAGGCCAAGGCCCTGCGCCAGGACTTCGCGCGGCGCGCCGGTAGGTAGCGGACCAGGGCGGCGGGTGGCGTGGCGGCTGCCCGCCGTTCGCCGGTGAGGGGTTTCCACAGCCCTTGATTGCCGTAATATGACGATCGGGGGCTCCAACTAGCGAGAACATGACAATGGCGAAGAAATCGGCCGGCAAGACCAAGCCGCGCAAGTCGTCCGGCCGGATGGCCAGTAAGGGTTTCCCCAATCCGATCGATGTGCATGTTGGCCAGCGGATGCGCCAGCGCCGCACGCTGCTTGGCATGACCCAGGAGACGTTGGCAGCCGCGATCGGCCTCACCTTCCAGCAGGTACAGAAGTACGAGAAGGGCAGCAATCGCGTCAGCAGCAGCCGCCTATTCGATCTCTCCCGGATCCTCGACGTGCCGATTGCTTTTTTCTTCGAGGACATCCCGGGCGACGTCCAGAACAAGTCACCGTCCAAGCTAATGGGCGTCAAGGTGCCCGAGCTGGTTGAGTATGAGCCCGATCCAACGATGAAGCGGGAAACGTTGGAGCTGGTGCGGGCCTACTACCGGATCCCGCATAGGGCGACGCGGAAGCGGCTGGCGGAGATGGTGAAGGTGCTGGCAAAGGCCGGCGGCGAAGAATAGGCGCCGCGGCACCATTGGGGACAGTCGCAACCACTGCCGTCACGCCAAGAGACGCCAATCGCCAGCTTTCACTGGCTGCGGTC
>JAEUKV010000100.1 GCA_016794165.1 Rhodospirillaceae bacterium | reverse complement strand
GGCGAAGGCGAAGTCGTCCAGGCGGTGCAGACCCAGATGCAGACCAACCGCAACCTCTACGACGCCTATATCAACGATTCCGACCTGATCGGTACGCATTCCCGCCTGCAATCGGCGGTCAACCTGACCGATTTCATGGCCGGCGAGGGTGCCGACGTCACCAATCCGGGCCTCGATCTCGAGGATTTCATCGGTCGGTCCTTCACTACCGGGCCGGACGGCAAGCTGTGGCAGCTGCCCGATCAGCAGTTCGCCAATCTTTACTGGTTCCGCAAGGACTGGTTCGACCGCGAGGACCTGAAGGAGAAGTTCAAGGCCAAGTACGGCTACGAACTCGGCGTGCCGGTCGATTGGTCGGCCTATGAGGACATCGCCGATTTCTTCACCAACGACGTGAAGGAAATCGACGGGGTCCGGGTCTATGGCCATATGGACTACGGCAAGCGCGCGCCGGATCTCGGCTGGCGCATGACCGATGCCTGGCTCTCGATGGCCGGCGCCGGCTCGAAGGGCTTGCCCAATGGCCGCCCGATCGACGAGTGGGGTATCCGCATGGAAGAAGGTTCCTGCAACCCGCAGGGCGCTTCCGTCTCCCGCGGCGGCGAGACCAATGGTCCGGCCTCGGTCTATGCCATCGCGAAATGGGACGAATGGCTGCGCAAATACGCCCCTCCGGGTGCGGCGGACTACGACTTCTACCAGTCACTGCCGGCGCTGTCCCAGGGCAACGTTGCCCAGCAGATCTTCTGGTACACCGCCTTCACCGCTTCGATGGTGGCCCCGAAGGCTGACGGCAACAACACGGTGGACGACGACGGCAACCCGTTGTGGCGGATGGCGCCGTCGCCGCATGGTCCCTACTGGCAGGAAGGCCAGAAGCTCGGCTACCAGGACACCGGCTCCTGGACGCTGTTCAAGTCGACCCCGCTCGAGAGCCGCAAGGCGGCCTGGCTCTATGCCCAGTTCGTCACCTCGAAGACGGTCGACGTGAAGAAGAGCCATGTGGGCCTCACCATCACCCGTGACAGCACCATCCGTCACGAATCCTTCACCGAGCGCGCGCCCAAGCTGGGTGGTCTGGTCGAGTTCTACCGTTCGCCCGACCGCGTCAACTGGACCCCGACCGGCGTCAATGTGCCTGACTATCCGAAGCTGGCTCAGCTCTGGTGGCAGAACATCGGCGACGTGAACTCGGGTGCATTCACGCCGCAGGAAGCCATGGACCGTCTCGCAGGCGAGATGGACCAGGTGATGGCGCGCATGCAGCAGGCCGACGAAGCCAACAACACCTATGGCGGCTGCGGCCCGCGTCTGAACGAGGAGAAGGACCCCTCGGAATGGCTCGGCAAGGGCGATGGCCCGAAGGCAAAGCTCGACAATGAGAAGCCCCAGGGCGAAACCATCGCCTATGACGAGCTGATCAAGCGCTGGACGGAATAAACACGGTTCCGTTTCCATGATCGACGGTACCTCCGGGGGGAAGATTCCCACCCCCGGAGGTCGCCGCCGCAAATCGACCAGATTGGTGTAAAGTAGCCTTCATGACCCTCGAACTCCGACATGTGACGAAGAGCGTCGATGGCGTGCCGCATATCTTCGAGACGGACCTTCTGCTCGAGGAGGGGAGCTTCAACGTGCTCCTCGGCACCACCCTCGCCGGCAAGACCACCCTGCTGCAGCTGATGGCGGGGCTGGACCGGCCGAGCTCGGGCGAGATCTGGTTTCGCGGCAGCAATGTGACCGGGATGGCGGTGCAGAAGCGCAACGTCTCCATGGTCTATCAGCAATTCATCAACTACCCCCATCTTTCGGTCTACGAGAACATTGCCTCGCCCCTGCGCGTAGCCAAACTGGGCCGCGCCGAAATCGAGAAGCGCGTCGGTGCGGTGAGCGAGCTCCTGCGCCTCACCCCGATGCTGCAGCGTCGCCCTGCTGAGCTTTCGGGCGGTCAGCAGCAGCGCACGGCGATCGCGCGCGCGCTGGTTAAGGACAGCGACCTGGTGCTGCTGGACGAGCCGCTCGCCAATCTCGATTACAAGCTGCGCGAGGAATTGCGCGACGAGCTGCCACGACTCTTTGCCGGTCGCCGCTGCATCGTGGTCTATGCCACCACCGAACCCACCGAAGCGCTGCTGTTCGGTGGCTATACCGCCACGCTCCATGAGGGACGCGTCACTCAATTCGGCCCGACCGGCGCCATCTACCGCCAGCCAAGGGATCTTCTTTCCGCGCAGGTCTTTTCCGATCCGCCCCTCAATGTCGCCCAGGTGATCAAGAACGGGCCGCGCATCGAGCTGTCGGGCGGCATCGGCTTTGCGCTTTCAGGACCGGCTGCGGGGCTGCCGGACGGCCCCTATACCTGGGCGATCCGCGCCCACCACATAACGCCGCTGCAGCAGGCCGCAGGAAGGGCGACGCTGGACGGCCGCGTGCTGCTGGCCGAGCTCACCGGTTCCGACAGCGTGATTCACTTCCATCTCGATGGTGCCACCTGGATTTCGCAGTCCCATGGCGTGCATCCCTTCGATGTTGGCGCCGACGCCAAGCTCTTCGTCGATGTCGATCGGTCGTTCCTGTTCGATGCCGATGGCAGGCTGGTTGGAGGATCCGAATAATGGCGCGCATCACCATCGACCGTCTGCGCCACAGCTATATGGCGGAGCCGAAGCGGCCCGAGGACTGGGCGCTCAAGGAAATGAGCCTAGAGTGGCAGGACGGCGGTGCCTATGCACTGCTCGGTCCCTCGGGCTGTGGCAAGACCACGCTGCTCAACCTCATCTCCGGCCTGCTGCGGCCGAGCGAGGGTCGCATCCTGTTCGACGACCAGGACGTGAGCCGCGCCTCGCCCGAGGACCGCAACATCGCGCAAGTGTTCCAGTTCCCGGTCATCTACGACACCATGACTGTCTACGAGAATCTCGCCTTTCCCCTGAAGAACCGGCACGTTCCGGCGAGCGAGATTGACCGCCGCGTGCGCGAGATCGCCGGCATGCTGGATCTTGGCGATTCCCTGATGAACCGCGCCGCCGGCCTCACCGCCGACGGCAAGCAGAAGATATCCCTGGGGCGCGGCCTGGTGCGCTCCGATGTCAACGTCATCATGTTCGACGAGCCGCTGACCGTGATCGACCCGCATCTCAAATGGGTGCTGCGCTCGAAGCTCAAGGAACTGCACCATCGCGTCAAGCGCACCATGATCTATGTCACCCACGACCAGACCGAGGCGCTGACCTTCGCCGACCTCGTGGTTGTGATGAACAATGGCGAAGTGGTCCAGGTGGGGACGCCGATCGAGCTGTTCGACCGCCCGGCGCACACCTTCGTCGGCCATTTCATTGGCTCACCGGGCATGAATGTGCTGCCGGCATCGCTGGAAAATGACGGCGTCAGCTTCATGGGCAGCCGTATCGAGGTGATCGATCCGCAGCGCGCCGGTGCTGCGGCCGGCGGCCAGCTTGAGATCGGTATCCGGCCGGAATTCATCAGCTTCGGCACGACGGGATTGCCGGTTGAAATCGGCAAGGTGAGCGATGCCGGTCGCTTCCGCATCGTCGAGGCGCGGCATCAGGGGCAGTTGATCCGGGTCCTGGTGCCGGAAGGCTATGCCGTCCCAGCCGACGGAGCGCATCTCGCTTTCGATGCACAGCATACTCATCTTTACCGCGACGGCTGGCTGGTCGCATGAGAGGCGCCGCGAGATGAACAAGCAAATCAATCAGAAGGCCTGGCTGCTGGTGCTTCCCGTCGTTGTCCTGGTCGCTTTCAACGCCGTCATTCCGCTGATGACCGTGGTCAATTACTCGGTCCAGGAGACTTTCGGCGACAACGTCTTCTTCTGGGAGGGCGTGGGCTGGTTCGAGCAGGTGCTGCAATCGCCGCGTTTCCACGATGCGCTGCTGCGCCAGATGCTGTTCACGGGACTCGTGCTGGTGATCGAGGTGCCGCTCGGCCTGATCATCGCCCTTGCCATGCCCCGGAAAGGCTTCTGGGTTTCGGTTTGCCTCGTCCTCATGGCGCTGCCGCTGCTCATCCCCTGGAACGTCGTGGGTGCGATGTGGAACATTTTCGCGCTGCCGGAGATCGGCCTTCTGGGCAAGGGGCTCAACAATCTCGGCTTCGACTACAACTACACCCGCCAACCGGTGACCGCCTGGTTCACCACGGTATTGATGGATGTCTGGCACTGGACCTCGCTGGTGGTGCTGCTGTGCTATGCGGGCCTGGTTTCGATCCCGGATGATTACTACCGCGCCGCCAAGATCGACGGCGCCAGCGCCTGGGCGGTGTTCCGCTATATCCAGTTGCCCAAGCTGAAGCGCGTGCTCACCATCGCCATCCTGCTGCGCTTCATGGACAGCTTCATGATCTATACCGAGGTCAAGGTGCTGACCGGCGGCGGGCCCGGCAACGCCACGACCTTTCTCTCGATCGATCTCGACAAGATGGCCCTGGGCCAGTTCGACCTCGGGCCTGCGGCCGCCATGTCGCTCATCTACTTCCTGATCATCCTGCTGTTCAGCTGGCTGTTCTATACCCTCATGATGCGGAACGAGGCCCAATGATGCGCAAGCGCTCCCTTATTCCGATTGTCTACATCCTCTTTCTGATGCTGCCGATCTACTGGCTGGTCACCATGTCGTTCAAGACCACGAACGAGATTCTCGGCGGTTTCTCGCTGTTTCCGCAGGCCTTCACCCTCGACAACTACATCAAGATCTTCACCGATTCGACATGGTATTCGGGCTACATCAACTCAATCACCTATGTGGTGATGAACACGGTCCTCTCGGTCTCGGTGGCACTGCCGGCGGCCTACGCCTTCTCGCGCTACCGATTCCTCGGGGACAAGCATCTCTTTTTCTGGCTGCTGACCAATCGCATGGCGCCGGCGGCCGTCTTCGCGCTGCCCTTCCTGCAACTCTATTCGGCGGTGGGGCTGTTCGACACCCATATCGCCGTCGCCCTCGCACACACCCTGTTCAACGTGCCGCTCGCCGTCTGGATCCTGGAAGGCTTCATGTCCGGCGTGCCGAAGGAACTGGACGAGACCGCCTATGTCGACGGCTATTCCTTCCCGCGCTTCTTCGTCAAGATCTTCATCCCGACCATCGCCGCCGGAATCGGCGTCGCCTGCTTTTTCTGCTTCATGTTCTCCTGGGTCGAGATGCTGCTGGCCAAGACCCTGACATCGGTCGACGCCAAGCCGATCGTCGCCACCATGACCCGAACCGCCAGCACCTCGGGTTACGAATTGGGACTGCTGGCTGCGGCCGGCACGCTCACCATCGTTCCCGGCGCCTTCGTCATCTATTTCGTGCGCAACTACATCGCCAAGGGCTTCGCCCTCGGCCGCGTCTGACCGAAAGGGTTTGCGAGATGGAAGGAACATCGCTCATCGCCTGGATGGCCTGGACCTGGCAGACGGCAATCTTTTTTGTCTTCGTCGCATCCTGTCTCATTGCCATGACGATCTGGGAGTTGCGCGTTCCCGGCGGCGGACCCCGGCGCGGCATCCTCGGCCTCGACACCACGCGGGGCGACCGGCTCTTCATCACGCTGCTGGGCAGTGCCTATATTTTTCTTGCCTGGCTGGGCATCATGGGAACGCCGCTCTGGGCGCCCTTTGGCATCTCGCTGGTCTACGGTTTTGCCGTTTTTCGATGGGCTTAGTCGTCCGGGGCGCGGGCGGCGCTGCTGCGCAGCAACTGCCCATGCTTCGCAGTCTCAATAAAATCGTTCTTTTGTAATGACTTAGATGCCTGTATCTTGACTTCGATCAAGGCTGCGGCCGAATCGAGGAGGGGGTTCATGAAGGGCGACAAGAAGGTCATTCAGCTGCTGAACAAGGTGCTGAAGAACGAACTCACCGCCATCAACCAATATTTCCTGCATGCGCGCATGCTCAAGAATTGGGGCATGAAAAAGCTCGGCGAGGTCGAGTACCACGAATCGATCGACGAGATGAAGCATGCTGACAAGCTGATCGAGCGGATCCTGTTCCTCGAAGGCCTGCCCAACCTGCAGGATCTCGGCAAGCTGCTCATCGGCGAGAATGTCAAGGAGATCCTCACCCTCGACCTCAAGCTCGAAATGACGGGCCATCCCGATCTCAAGGCCGGCATTCGACTGTGCGAGGAAGTGGGGGATTTCGTCAGCCGCGAGCTCCTCACCGACATTCTGGAATCGGAGGAGGAGCACATCGACTTCCTCGAGACACAGCTCGAAATCCTCGAGAAAATGGGCCTGCAGAACTACATACAGTCCCAATACGAAGCGGGCGAGAGTTCGTAACGCGCGGGTTTCCGCTCGCGCTCGCGCGGTGATGGAGGGCAGGTATGTTGAAACTTCGACCTGCCCTGAAACCCGATGGCCTTGGCTATCTCGCCGCTATCGGCATCTATGTTTTCGTTTATCGACGCATCCTCAGCAACACGTTCGCCGAGGCGGCGCCGCTTTTCATCCTTGTCATGCTGGCCACGGTAGTCGTCTGGTATGTGGTGATCGCCGGGCGTGGCAACCGCGCCTTGTTCCTTTGGGCCGGCTGCGCGCCGCTGCTCGGCGCCTCGGTGGGCTACCTCGCGATCTCGCTGCTGTTTCTCGCGCAGCACGGCCAGTTCATCGGCGGCTTCGGCCTTGGCCAATGGCTGCCCAATGCACTGGTGATGGCCACCTTCATGGCGCGCGCCTGGGCGCTGAGTTTCCTGCTGATCGTCTGGGCGACGGTGCTTTACGTCTTCAGGCCGGCGAGCTGACTACTCGGCAGCGAGGGGCAGGGGGGCGTCCAGGTTGGCGGCGCGGCGACGGCCGCGATGCGCGTCCTCAATGATGGACTTCGCCGTGGGCAGGCAGGTGCCGCAGCAGGGGCCGCTGCCGAGCGATTCGTAGACCGCCACCGGGCAGGAGAGCCCGCTCGCCCTGGCGGTTTGTTCAATCTCGCTGGAGCGATAGCCGTTGCACAGACAAACATACATGGAGCGCGATGCCCTCAGAGGTGATCTTGCCAACTGACCGGATTATCTGATTTATGCGAATGATTGTCAATTTCATATATTCATGAAGAGTGGCCCGCTTCTGAGGCCATGCGAGCCACCCTGCAAGCGCCCCACCTTAAGTTAGTTTGCGAATAATTATTACTTGCGATCTAAGGGCTCGTTTGCTAGTTCTGTAGATGTTGAGAATGAATCGCAACTGCAGCCGATGGTGATCGGCTGAGCCAAGGCGCGCCGGACCATCGGGCGACGTCACCTCAAACCGCTGGAGTGGTTATGGACAGACAGACCATGGATTTTCGCGGTGTCCTGGCGCCCACCGATGCGCCGCTTGAGCGCCGGTCCGAGAGTACCGTTCGGCAGGGCCTGCCGGATCGTCCGATCCTGCGGCACCGTGGCGCGGAGGGGCAGGGCGGTCCCGCCAACAGCAATCGCCATGTCCATCTCGGGCAAGCCGGCCGGAGTGTCGAGACCGTCAGCCTGCAATCGATCCTGAAGGGTGCCCGGGAAGCGATCATCGACTTCGATGGCGCTGCCTATCGCCTCCGGATCACGCGCAATCACCGCCTGATCCTGACGAAATAGCCAGCCGACTATTGGGAGGCGCCGTGGCGGCCGGACAACTGTTCCGGCGCCGCCCCTGCGCGCTACATGCAAAGACACCAGGGAGAATAAAATGCCGCTCGATCTGCCAGTTGCCACGCCCGACAACGATCCGGTGTCGTCTGGTGCCTTGCAAACCCGCTGGAAACAGCTCAAGGAATCACAGCCACGACTGCGCGCTCGCGATGCCGCCGAAGCCCTGGGGGTGAGCGAGGGGGAACTCGTGGCGGCGCAATGCGGCGTCGAAGCCCGGCCGCTGGCAATGGATGTCGAGAAACTGTTTGCCGGCCTGCCGGCGCTGGGTCGCGTCATGGCGCTCACCCGCAACGAAAACTGCGTCCACGAGCGCAAGGGCGTCTATGAACCGGCGAGCTTTGGCCCCATGGCCGGTATCGTGCTCGGCCCCGATATTGACCTGCGCATCTTCCCCAAGCACTGGTCGCATCTTTTCGCGGTGGATGATGCCGGTGTCGAGCCGGCGCGCCGTTCGCTCCAGGTGTTCGACCGTCACGGCACGGCCGTTCACAAGATCTTTGCCCTGGAGGCGACCGATCGCGTCGCTTGGGACCGGCTGGTTGCCGAGTTTGCCCCGGCCGATGCGTCAATACCGTTGAGCGTCGAGCCGGCGGTCCGTGTCCAGCGCAGCCCCAAGGCCGTGAGCGAATCAGAACGGAACGCTCTCCTCGCCGACTGGGCGGCACTCAGGGATGTGCATGAGTTCCACGGTATGCTGAAGAAGCATGGCATCGACGCGCTCCAATCCATGCAATTGGTGAAGGGTGTCTATGCCGAACGCCTGACCGCCACGGCTACTCATGACCTGCTCAATCTCGCCAGCGAGCGCGAGGTGCCGATCATGGTGTTCGTCGGCAATGCCGGCCTCATCCAGATTCACACCGGTCCGGTCGCACGCATCATGCGGATGGATTGCTGGGTCAATGTGCTGGACCCGGACTTCAACCTGCATCTGCGGGAAGACCGGATTGCCCATGCCTTCGCGGTCACCAAACCGACCAGCGACGGCGAATTGCACTCGGTGGAATTGTTCGCCGCTGACGGCGAGCGCATCGCCACCCTTTTTGGCAAGCGCAAGCCCGGTCAGCCGGAACTGGAATCCTGGCGCGAACTGGTCGCCGCCCTGCCGCGCCTCGGAGCCTGACATGCCCTGGTCCATGTCGCGCCGGCATCTGCTGCTGGCCACACTTGCCGCCCTGAGCTTGCCGCAGCCGGGCTGGGCGGCGGCTGCGCGGCGAATCGTGTGTGCCGGCGGCGCCATGACCGAATGTGTCTTCGCCCTCGGCCGTGGCGCCGAGGTGGTGGCGGTCGATACCACCAGCCTCTACCCGCTGGCTGCTCTGGCCCTGCCCAAGGTCGGCTACTTCAGGCAGCTCTCGGTCGAGGGGCTGCTCTCGCTGTCACCCGATCTGGTCCTGGCCGACCGCGACGCCGGTCCACCCAATGTCCTCGGCCAGCTTGGTCAGGCGACGCAGATCCTGCGCCAGTTCCAGGGCCCCCTCAGCGCCGCTGCCATTCCCGACAAGGTGCGCTTCGTCGCCGCGGCGCTTGAGGAAGAGGCCAAAGGCGAAGCGGTCGCCAGCGCGATCGCCGACGATCTTGCCACGCTGCAGCGTCAGGTGGCGCGGGTGACTGAACGGCCACGCGCCATCTTCATGCTGGGCACGGTCAAGGGCCGCATGGCCGGGCGTGCCACCATTGCCGAACTGGTCATGGATCTTGCCGGCGCCGAGAATCTGGGGGCTGATTTCGACGGTTATCGGCCGCTGTCGGCCGAGGGGATCATTGGCCTCAAACCGGATGTCGTGATCACCATGTTCCAGAGCGACGAGGCCCCATTGCCAGGCGCCGACGCCGCCCATCGCGCGGCGGTGGATCTGGGCCTCGACCATCTTCCCAAGTCCGCCCGACCACGCATGATCGTGATCGACGGCGCCTATCTGCTCGGTCTCGGTCCGCGCTCGGCCCACGCCTGCCAGGATCTGGCAGCGCTTCTGCATCCGGCGCTGCATTGGCCGGCGCTGCCCCACCGGCC
>JAEUKV010000062.1 GCA_016794165.1 Rhodospirillaceae bacterium | reverse complement strand
GCCGCCGGCCTCTTTCACCGCCGCCACGGTCTCATCGGCGGCCTCTGCATTGCCGGCATAATTGACGCCCACCGACCAGCCGCGCCGGCCGCATAGGATGGCCGCCGCGCGCCCGATACCGCGGCTGCCGCCGGTGATGAGGATGGTCTGGGTCAATCGCGCTTCCTTCCATCTGTCGTCAGCTGAGGCGCCGGATGCTCCAGCTCGAAAGCGCGGCGCATTGTGCGATGATGACAAAATACCGATCAATGCCGTCGACGTGAAATATGCCTATCCAGCCGAGAGCCACCAGGCAGGCTACCGAGAGAAGGTGGAATGGGTGTTTTGCAGTAACTCGTCCGGTTCGCGCCATTTGTAGCCAGCGGTGGAGGGCCTCGCAGAGGTACCACAGGAAAAGCCCAATTAGAGCGCCGATGAGCGATGCCAGTAAGACGGTGAAGGGTGACAGAGGTACCGTCCATCCGCTGGATCGAAGCCCAACGATTGGCAGAAAAATTGCCGGAATCATTGCAAACACAAAGGATGACGTCATTGGATAGGTGCGCGGTGGCTTTAGCCAGCGCTGTAGATAGGGCAGAAGGAGCATCAGGCCAAAGCCGCTCAGGATCAGCGCCAAGTAATAGTATTGAACACTGTCGACTGATGCCGGGGCTATATTCTGGATTTCATCCGCAACATAGCCGAACAGCGGCGACAGCCGATCACGCAGCAGGTCCTTCATGACACTCCAGGAACCCACATACAGGAGCATGAGAATGAACAGCGGAAGAGACTGGTTTTCTGCCCGAGGCTTCATGACGGGTGGGCCCCAGCGGGTGTCGGAAATCGCTGCAAGAGTGATCGTCAGGAGGATGGCGCCATGATAGGCACTCAACAATACAGTGCCTAGCTCTGTGCTTTTATCTGTTGCTATCAACAGATACTGAAAGAATGCGCCGCTGAACAATGCCAGCAACGCAATCAAGTCAAACTCGGCTTGGCGATCACGTTCCGCAGGCCCAGACGATTGCATCAAATAGTATCTGTGCTGCGAAACTGCGACGAAAAGGCAGATTGAACCGCCGATGCCGCAAAAAAGAGCTGTCACAACGAGTGCGAGGACGTGCCCTTCCTTGTCAGTATCCAAGACATTCACAGTCAGGAATGCAACGCCAAGCAAGGTAATGCCAGTGACAAACTTCAATCGTGTGGCAGCATTGAAGGTTTGCCAAAGAGATGGAACCCCTGCCGGTACTGGAACAATCACCGAATGTGAAAACAGACCAGCGAGCCGGGCCAGCGCCAAGATACAGATCGCGATCTTCAATGCGTCGACAAGGGAGGGGAGCGCAGTGATTTGAAACATTGGCCAACGGGCTCAATCATGGACGAACTGCCGGAGAGAATGGGGTTTCGCGGGAAGGTTGTCCACCCTGCAATTGGAGGGTGAATTGCTACATCGCGCGTCCTATGCCATATGCTCTTCAAAGCTCGCTGTATGGAGATGACCAAGTGAACCAACCAAAGACCAACCCAGGCAATTTCTTCGAGGATTTCCAGCTTGGCCAGGAGATCCGCCACGCGGTGCCGACTACAATCTGGTCCTGCGCCACAGCAATGTAGCGGGGGGACTGGTTCACCGAGCGCGACACACTCACTGTTCCCGCCCGCCCGATCAAGACCACGACCATTGCCGGCACGGGGCGCCTGTCGGCGGCACCGTCGAACGGGTAGATGATTTGGAACTGTGGCCGACGATATGCATGACCGTCAGGCAATGTTCCGAATCACATAGCTTGCAGCCATGAGCACAAACACGACGGAAAGAAAGCCAACGGCTACACCGCTGCTGAAAGCAGTGCACAGAAGGATGGCCCCAAACAAGACAACCGTGCACCAGCCCGCCGTCAGGATTGGGCGTCGGGTGAGTTGCAAGCGATTGATTTTCTCCGACAGCTCGTTGAAATAGGAAACGCCGATATTGCCAAGCAATGCGCCGGCAAGAATGCCGGTTGCCAGATTCAGGAAGGCGGTGCCATTTTCGGCGAGATCGCCTGGCATCATGAACCATGTCAAAGCCAGAGCCGGGACAACGGCAAGGGCGCTCGCACCCACCGGCGCCGCGGCGCGATAGTGGGCGGCCATTGTGCGAATACAGAGCATTAGGGCAATGGCGATGCCTTCGACGATCACCATCACGGTCAAGTACACGGACCAGGTGCGGGCAACCTTCTCCGTTGGCAAACCGCCAAGGTCAATGCCTTCCAGGGAGGCCAGCGCAATTCTGTACTTGTCGATGAAAAGAAAAAACAAAATGGCCAACGCTATCAGCAGACCCAAAGTCAAGATATCAGCCCGTAGTCGCGGTGAACCAGTTCCGGCGACGTCGGATTCTGGATCGCGCAAACTATGAGCGACAAAGTAGCACATGAAGAGGTTTAAAATGCCAATATCTGTCGACTGAGCCAATGCGGCAGCACCGTCGTTCGCTGTCGTGCCGTGGTCGCGTAAGACTAGCAATGGGCAGACGCAGGCTACGAGCATCACCAACGACATTTGATCTCCGGCTGCCGCCGAACGGAGTTCCTGCTTCGTCAAGAATTTGTGCCAGGACCGCAGAGCGAGACGCCGCTTTTTCGTCGCTCGTTCGATCAAATTCATTCCCAAGACTAGTGCTATTAGCGGTACAAGAAAACTCCAGGTTCCTGCGTCTGATACAGGACCCAGGGCGAACCCGAGCGCGGAGCAACCCAGCAGTGCAATGCCGAGGGCGAAATGAAAATGCGCGGATGTTGCCAGCCATGCCCAGATTGATCGCGCGGGTGCCTCCTCAGGTATCCTCCCCGATACAAAGAGCCACATCAATCTGAGGGCGCTCAACCCGGCCACAGCGGCAACTAGATAGGTCAGGGAAAAGAGGAGGACGGTTTCGGGGGGCATGATCCAGCAGGGTCCATAGCACGTCGATGTTGGATCCGCCTTCCCGCGGCGGAATCGGTCACCATTCGTCAATGATGCTGTTTCGCGTGAGGGTTGTCCAGCGCGCGCGATTGCCAGTGGCTGCGTTCCTGTGCCATATGCTGGCACTATTGGCGGAACGACAGGCGGCAGGGCAAAGGACGTGACCACTCCAAAGACCAATCCAGGCAATTTCTTCGAGGATTTCCAGCTCGGCCAGGAGATCCGCCACGCGGTGCCGCGCACGGTGACGGAAGGCGATGTGGCGCTTTATATCGGCCTCACCGGCTCGCGCTTTGCCGTGCATTCGGCCGACAGTTTCGCGCAGGATATCGGTTTGCCCGCCGCCCCCATCGACGACATGCTGGCCTTCCACATGGTGTTCGGCCGCACGGTGGCCGACATCTCGTTGAATGCCGTCGCCAATCTCGGTTACGCCGCCTGCCGCTTCGGGGCGCCGCTCTATCCCGGCGATTCCATCACCGCCCAGTCGACCGTGATCGGCCTCAAGGAAAACTCCAACCGCGAGACCGGGGTCGTCTATGTGCATTCGGTGGGGACCAACCAGGCGGATGAGGTGGTGCTGGATTATGTGCGCTGGGTGATGGTCAGGAAACGCGATCGCGCGGCGCCGACGCCGGAGCCGGTTGTGCCGCAACTTCCCGACAAGGTGGAGGCAAGCGCCATCGAGGTGCCGGTGGATCTCGACCTGACCGGCTACGATGCGGTGCTGGCGGGCGCGCCCCATCTCTGGGACGATTTCGCGCCGGGCGAGAAGATCGACCATGTCGACGGCATGACGCTGGAAGAATCCGACCACATGACGGCGACGCGGCTCTACCAGAACAATGCCAAGGTGCATTTCAACCAGCACACGGAACGCGAGGGCCGCTTCGGCCGGCGCCTCATTTATGGCGGGCACATCATCAGCCTCGCCCGGGCGCTCAGCTTCAACGGCCTCGCCAATGCCTTCCGCGTGGCGGCGATCAATGGCGGGCGGCATGTCAATCCGAGCTTCGCCGGCGACACCATCTATGCCTGGTCCGAGGTGCTGGAAAAAACCCCGCTCCCCGACCGGCGCGATGTGGGGGCCCTGCGCCTGCGAACCATCGCCACCAAGGACCAGCCCTGCGCCGGTTTCCCGGGTCCGGATGCGACGGGAAAATATCCCGAAAGCGTCGTCCTCGATCTTGACTACACGGTGCTGATGAAGCGCCAGGGCTAGGGGTGCTCCCGGCGCTCCTGCGCAACAAAAGGTCGCTTTCGGCGCGCCTTCATTGACCTTGTGGTAACAATTAAGTATCAAGATCAGGCTCTCTGCTGCATTGCGGCAGGCTGCCTGATTCGCATTTTCGGGCAGTCTTCCAGCCTTCGGCCGCTTCTGTTTCACGACCGGTCCCGGACCAAGTGCCGCAGCGCAGTCTGACCACCCATGGGGCGCGTATTCACCCCAAGGCAAACCCATCTGCGACAGGCCGGGCGGCTCCCATCCCGGCCGCGCAGGGCATCGGACGGAAAACACCATGGCCGAAAGCCAGTCGCCGGGCGCCAAGCCCCACCCCACACCCCACCCTCGGCCGATCAGTCCGCATCTGCAGGTCTACAAGCCGCAGCTCACCTCCTTCACCTCGATCCTGCACCGGCTGAGCGGCATCGTCCTCAGCGTCGGCATGCTCTACCTGGTCTGCTGGCTGGGTGCGGCGGCGCGCGGAGCGGATGCCTTTGCCGCCCTGCAGGATTTCAACGGCAGCCTCATCGGGCGCCTGTTGCTGCTCGGCTGGTCGCTCGCCTTCTTCTATCACCTCCTCAACGGCATCCGGCACCTCGCCTGGGATGCGGGCTTCGGCTTCGAGCTCCCCAACGCCTACCGCTCCGGCTATGCGGTGCTGGCGGGCACGGTGATCCTCACCCTGGGTGCCTGGATCGCCGCCTACTACCAGATGGGGGCGTTCTGATGGGCGAGACCGGAAAATCCCTGCGCTCGCCAAAATCCCTGCGCTCGCCGCTGGGCCGCGCCCGCGGTCTCGGCTCCGCGAAGGAAGGCGTCAATCACTGGTGGGCGCAGCGCATGACGGCCTTGGCCCTCATCCCCCTCGGCCTCTGGCTGGTGGCCTCGCTGGTCTGCCTCGCCGGTGCCGATTATGCCGCGGTGACGGCGTGGCTCGCGGCCCCCACCAGCGTGGGCGCGATCAGCCTCACCATCCTCGCCGTGGTCTATCACGCCATTCTCGGCATGCAGGTGGTGATCGAGGACTACATCCATACCCCGGCCACCAAGCTGGTGCTGATGGTGGGGCTGCAGCTCGGCGGCTTTGCCATCGCCACCGCGGCGATCGTCTCGCTGCTGGTGATCGCCTTCGCCGGTTGAGCCCGATATTTCTGGAAAAGTGATCGAACATGGCTGAGACAGCAAACAACGGCCCCCGCATCAACGGTGACGCCTATCCCTTCGTCGACCATGTCTACGACGTGGTGGTGGTGGGCGCCGGCGGGGCGGGGCTGCGCGCCGCCTTCGGCATGGCGGAGAAGGGGCTGAAGACCGCCTGCATTTCCAAGGTCTATCCCACGCGCTCCCATACCGTGGCGGCACAGGGCGGCATCTCCGCCTCGCTCGGCAATATGGGCCCGGACGACTGGCGCTGGCACATGTACGACACCATCAAGGGGTCGGACTGGCTGGGCGACCAGGACGCCATCGAATACATGGTGCGCGAGGCGGTGCCGGCGATCGTCGAACTGGAGCATTACGGCGTCCCCTTCAGCCGCACCGCCGAGGGCAAGATCTATCAGCGCCCCTTCGGCGGCATGACGACGGAATACGGCAAGGGCATCGCGCAAAGGACCTGCGCCGCCGCCGACCGCACCGGCCACGCCATCCTGCACACGCTCTACCAGCAGGCCTTGAAGCACCGCGCCGAATTCTTCGTCGAATATTTCGCCCTCGACCTCATCATGGACGATGACGG
>JAEUKV010000044.1 GCA_016794165.1 Rhodospirillaceae bacterium | reverse complement strand
GCCAGGGTTGGCGTCACCGGCGGTGCCGACAGTGCCGTCTCCAGCAGGCGCGGTGCCGGGATTGGCTGAGTGGCGCGGTCATCGGCGGAATATCCGAACAGCGATTCCGCCAGCAATGCCGCGTCCTCGGGCGATCGAGCGAAAACCCCCACCGTGTCGAGGCTGGGCGATTGCGTCAGGATGCCGGTCCGCGGGATCGCGCCGAAGCTGGGTTTGAATCCGGTGACGCCGCAATAGGATGCGGGGCGGATCACCGAGCCGCCGGTCTGGGTGCCGATCGCCAACGGTACCATGCCGGCCGCCACCGCCGCCGCCGATCCGGAAGAGGAGCCGCCCGGCGTGTGATCGGGGTTGTGCGGGTTGCGTGTCTTGCCGGGATGCATGAAGGCAAGCTCGGTGGTGACCGTCTTGCCCATGATGATGGCGCCGGCCGCCTTCAAACGCTCGACCACGAAGGCGTCGGCAGTCGGCACGCGGCCAGCATCAAGGGCGGTGCCGTTCGCGGTCGGCATGCCTGCGGTGTCGATGATGTCTTTCAATGCCACCGGCACCCCGTGCAAAGGTCCGATGGGTCGGCCTGCGCTGCGGTGCGCATCGAGCGAACGCGCCTGGTCCAGGACATGGGCGCCGTCGAGCCAGGCCCACGCCTGTACCCTTGGTTCCGTGGCTGCGATCTGGGCGAGAGAGGCTTCGGCGATCTCCACCGCCCGCACCGCCCCCCGGGCCAGGCGGTCGCGCAACTCAACGGCGCCAAGACCTAGGATCGGATTGGGCGCGCCGCCGCGATTGCCGATCGTTGCGGGAGTGCTTTTCAACGGATCAACGATTGTAGAAGGCGTCTGGCAGGTGGAACACCAGAGCCGGGAAAATGTAAACCATCAGCATGGAGAGCAGCACCATCAGGAGGAACGGCATCACGCCGCGGAAGATGTGGGTAAGCTGTACGATTGGTGGTGCCACACCCTTGAGATAATAGGCCGACATCGCCATCGGCGGCGTAAGAAAGCTGGTCTGCAGGTTGAGCGCCACCAGAATGCCGAAGAACAGCGGATCAATCCCGAAATGAGGCAGCAGGGGCAGGAAGATCGGCACGAAGATAATGATGATCTCCGACCATTCCAGGGGCCAGCCGAGCAGGAAGATGATCACCTGCGCCAACAGCAGGAACTGCAGCGGGCTGAGATTGAGGCCGGTCACGAATTCCGAAATAAGCTGTTCACCGCCGAGATAGGAGAACACCGAAGAGAATGTGTAGGAGCCGACGAACAGCCAGCAGACCATCGCAGTCGTGCGGACCGTGAGGTAGACCGACTCACGCAGGCGCTGGAAGGTCATGGCGCGGTAGGCCACCGCCAGCACCATGCCACCCAGTGCACCGATCGAAGCGGCCTCGGTCGGCGTGGCGAGGCCAAACAGGATCGAGCCCAGCACGGCGAGGATCAGGAAAGCGAGCGGGAAGAACGAGGTAAGCAGCGCCCAGGTCAGTTTCATGAAGGGGACGTCGGGGACTTCCTCATTCGTGGGCTTCGGCGCCACGCTCGGTTGCAGAATCGAGCGACCGACAACATAGACGAGGTAGAGACCGACCAGTACCAGGCCCGGCAGCAGCGCGCCGGCGTAAAGCCGCACGATCGAGACGCCGGACGACGCGGCATAAACGATCAGCATGATCGACGGGGGAATCAGAATCCCCAGCGTCCCGCCGGCGCAGATGATACCGCTGGCAAAGCTGGTATTGTAGCGTGCCTTGAGCATGGCCGGCAACGCCAGCAGGCCCATCAGCGTCACCACGGCGCCGACGATTCCCGTCGCGGTGGCAAAAAGTGCGCAGGTCACCAGGGCAGCGACGCCCATCGAGCCGGGGATGTTCTTGGAGGCGATATTGAGGGTCGAGAACAGCCGCTCGACGATATTGGCCCGCTCGACGATATAGCCCATGAAGAGGAAGAGCGGCACCGCGGTCAGCACCTCGTTCGACATCACCGTGTAGGTCTGGTTGATGAACAGGTCGAAGATGCGGTTGTTGAAAAACCCCTCTATCCAGGTCGAGACATAGGTCCAAGTGTCGGCATCCTCGCCCAGGCGATTGAAGGCCCGCCACATGCGATCGGCGTCGAAATAGGCATAATATCCGAAGAAGATGCCCAGCGCCATGAGCGTAAAGGCGATGGGAAAACCAAGAAACACCAGCACGATGAAAATGCCCAGCATCAACAGGGCTACTGTGGGTTCCGACATCGTCACATCACCGTTCAGTGAGGCAGTGGGTAGGAGGAGTGCGCGGCTGGGGTGGCCCGCCCACGCGGGTTAGCCATCTTTGGCGTGCTGCTGAATCAACAGTTGGTCAGTCTCAACCACGTCCTCTTCCGCCACGCGCCAATGGCCCTCGCGCAAACACAGGATGCAGCGCAGAACCTGGGCGATGCCCTGAATGAAGAGCAGAATGCCGGCAACGACAATCACCGATTTGAACTGGAAGATCGGAATTCCGGCCGGGCTGTTGACGCTCACCTCCGCGTAGCCCCAGGATCGCGACGCATAGGTCCAGCCGGTCACCACCAGGGCCGTGATGCCGGGAAAGAAGAAGATGAGGTAGAGAACCAGATCGATACTGGCTTGCACGCGCGCAGGCCACAGTCGGTAGATGAAATCGCCCCGCACATGCCCGCCGCGCGAAAGGGTATAGGCGCCCCCCATCATGAACAGGGTCCCGTACATGATGAACGAAATGTCGAGCGCCCAGGAGGTTGGGCGGTTGATGATGTAGCGGACGAACACCTCGTAGCTCATCCCGAGGGTCATCAGGATGATGAGCCAGCCGAATGTCTTGCCGAACCCGGCCGAGAGTTTGTCGGCGAATGTGACGAAACGGACCAAGGAACACTCTCCAGCGCAAAGCGGCGGCTCCGATGCCCGCGAATGGGGCGCCGGAGCCGCCGGTGTCGGGACGGCCTCAGACCTTCAGCTTGCCCGGGAAATAGTGCTCGTAGGCAAGTGCATAGTCCGGCGCGTTCATCAGTTCATAATAGGTGACTCTTTCCACCCAGGCGCGCTGGCTGTCCATGACGCGCTTCATATATTCGTCCTTTTCGAGTTCGGTGATCAGGCCGTCCCAGGCCGTGAGCTGGGCCGCCAGGATTTCCTTCGAGGTGCGATGAACGGTGACGCCGAACTCGTTCTGGATGCGCTGCAGATCGCTGGAATAGTTCTCCATCGCCAGTGCGGTGTTCGAGGTCGATGCCGCTTCGACGCTGTGCTTCAGGATCGCCTGCAGATCGGGTGCGAGATCGTCGAAGAAGTCCTTGTTGAACAGGAATTCGAAGCTCTCGGACGCCTGATGATAGGAGGAGAGGTAATAGTTCTTGGCAACGTCGGGCGAGCCGAAGCGCAAATCGGAAGACGGGTTGTTGAACTCGAAAGCGTCGATCACGCCGCGTTCCATGGCCGGCACAATTTCGCCGCCCGGCAACTGGGCGACACTCATGCCCATGGATTGCAGGAGGTCGGCGGCAAGGCCGACGGTGCGGTACTTGAAACCCTGCAGGTCAGCGGCGGTGTTGACCTCGCCCTTGAACCAGCCGAACGGCTGGGCCGGCATCGGGAAGCCCATGAAGCCATAGACGTTGAGGCCGAGGATGTCCTGGGTCAGCTCGCGATAGAGGTCCTGTCCGCCACCGGCATAGAACCAGGAAAGCATGGTGGTGGCCGAACCGCCGAACACCGGGCCGGTGCCGAAGAACGAGGCAGCCTTGCTCTTGCCGTACCAATAGACCGGCACAGTATGGGCCGCGTCGAGGACGCCGTCATGCACGGCGTCCATCACCTGGAAAGCGCCGACCACGGCGCCCGCAGGCAACAGATCGATCTTGAGGCGGCCGCCCGACATGGCTTCGACCCGCTCGACATATTGCCGTGCGAAATCCATCCAGATGTCCGAGGCGGGCCAGGACGTCTGCATCTTCACCACGAGCGGAGCCTGGGCGAGGACGGTCGGCGCGGCGAGGGCGCCGGTGGCTGCGACGCCGCCGAAAACGGCGCCTTTGCTGATGAATGAGCGCCGCGAAACCTGCGCCGGGTCAACGTTCTTGTCTTTACGAGCCATGTTTTCCTCCCAGAATTTCAGTTTTTTGGCAGTCTCCAGCCGCAGGAAATGGTCCCACAGGGGGTCAAGCGTCTGTGAATTGGGCCACGAATGCAAGCGGGTTTTCGCCTGCCGGCTGATTCCAGGACGATCACTTGCTGACAGAAGTTGTGCCTGAAAATTGGGCATTTCTGCGCGTTGCAACGCAGCATCAATGCTCCGGTACGGCCGTCGGGACGGCTACCAATTTGCGAATTGGTCGTAGGCGGCCTGAAACGCGCCGCGGCACTCAGGCGACGGCCGCGCCAGCCTGGGCGTCGAGATGCTTGACCAGATCGGCGGGGAGATTGAGTTTGGCGGCTAGGGCCGCGATGTACGCCTTCTCGCGCGCATCGTCGGGATCGATGGCAAGGCGTGCGGCAAGCCAGATCTCGGCTGCCTGCTCGGGCCCGCGCGGCAGGGCGGCGATGGTATCGAGATCGGTGTCACGGCCAAGTTCGTCGAATACGAATGCCTTGGCCTCGGCGTCCAGCTGCAGTTCGTTGATCCGGGCAAAGAGCCGACTCTGTTCCTCCGCGTCGATATGGCCGTCGGCCTTCGCCGCGGCGATCATCACGCGTATCAGGGCCAGGGCGAAAGGCTGCCCATCCGCCGCCGTGCCGGCGCCGGGATCGAACGGGCTGTCTGCCGGCGCCGGCAGTGGGCGGGTCGCGGCGGCTGCGGCCGACCGTGACGTGAGGGCGGCTGGCTCTGCTGACCGGGCCGCCGTGGATCGGTTCTGATGATTCTGCCAGGCGCGATAGGCAAGTCCGCCCAGCACGGCAGCGCCGCCATAGCCGAGCAGGCTGCCGCCGATCTTCTTCGCCTTCTTCGATCCGAGCAGAAGCCCAACCAGACCCCCGGTCGCCGCGCCGGCAGCAAAGGTGCCGGCCTTGCCGTAACCGGCCCCGCCACCGGAATTGCCGCCGCCCAGAAAATCCTCCAGCAGGCGCTTGGCATCAAACATTCTTGGGTCTCCGATATGGTGGCGAAGGGTAGGTGATAGATAGGGTGCGGCCGGATCGGTTCAAGAATGCTGGCAGCCCGGCGCCTTTGCCAAAGTCGGATTTTTCGATCATTTTCCCGGCTGCTTCTTCGATCAGGCGAGTCGCGCGTCATGACAACCGAGACCGCTCCAGCATCCCTGCGGGAGGATTTTTCGTTACAGGCGCTTGCGGCGGGCTGGCTGGCGGCCTTTGTTGGCTTTGCCAGTTCCTTTGCCGTGATCGTGCAGGGATTGAATGCAGTGGGTGCCAGCCAGGCCGAAGCGGCCTCGGGGCTGATGGCGCTGTCGATTTCCATGGGGCTCTGCGCGGTTTTCCTCAGCCTGCGCACACGCCAGCCGATCAGCATCGCCTGGTCGACGCCGGGGGCGGCATTGCTGGCGGCGACCGCGGTGCCCGAAGGTGGATTCGCCGTCGCCGTCGGGGCGTTCCTCGTGACCGGCATTCTCATCGTCATTGCCGGGTTCTGGAAACCGCTGGGCCGCGCCGTCGCCGCCATCCCCGCACCGCTTGCCAATGCCATGCTGGCCGGGGTGCTGCTCGGCCTCTGCCTTGCCCCAGTGAAGGCGGTGGCGGAATCACCGGTTCAAGGATTGCTGATCATCGGCACCTGGGCGGTGGTGGCGCGGCTGCGCCGGCTCCTTGCCGTACCGGCGGCAGTCATCGTCACCGTGATGATCATCGCCGCCACCGTGGACGTGAGCGCGCTGCGGCTGGCGGATCTCTGGCCGCGCCCGCTTCTGATGGCACCGACATTTACTCTCGCCGGCCTCGTCGGTATCGCGCTGCCATTGTTCATCGTCACCATGGCTTCGCAGAACATTCCGGGGATCGCCGTCCTCAACGTCAACGGCTATCGCCCGGCACCCGGCCCATTGTTCAGCGTCACCGGCCTCTTCACCCTGTTCTCGGCACCCTTCGGCGGCCACGCCGTCAATCTTGCGGCGATCACGGCGGCCCTCTGCGCGGGTACCGACGCCCATCCCGATCCGCAGCGGCGCTACTGGGCGGCGGTCAGCGCCGGCCTGTTCTATGTTCTCTTCGGTCTTGGCGCCGGTGCAGCAACCGCCTTCATCAGCGCAGCGCCCCCGATCCTTATCCAGGCGGTGGCAGGTCTGGCACTGTTCGGTGCCTTCGGCGGTGCCCTGATGGGCGCGATGGCCGAGGCCAAGGACCGCGAGGCCGCGATCGTGACATTTGTCGTCACCGCGTCGGGCCTGAGCTTTTTCGGGATCAGCGGCGCGTTCTGGGGCCTCGTCGCCGGGGGCGCCATCTACCTCCTGACGCGGTGGCGGCAGAAGGCATCGTGACGTCTAGCGACGCGGCCTGAGATAGGCCAGCCAGTAGACCAGTGCCACCAAACAGGCACCGCCCACCAGATTGCCGGCGATGACCGGAATCTGCGTGGCGAGCAGTCGGCCAATTTCAACGACCGGGCCGCCGAGCGCACCTGGCAACGGCTCCCCCATCAGCCAGGCGATGGCGAGAAAGTAGAAATTCGCAATCGAATGCTCGAAGCCGGCCGCGACGAAAGCTGCGATCGGCGGCACGATCACCAGGATCTTGTCGGTCACCGAGCGCGCAGCGAGCGACCCCCAGACGGCCAGGCAGACAAGCACATTGCACATTGCTCCGCGCCAGAAGGCATCGGCGAGCGAGAGTTCGGCCTTCGCGGCGGCAATCCGGTAGGCGGTATCGGCGATGGCGCCACCGGCGCCGCCGAGATGGCCGGAAAGATGCACCAGCACTGCGGTTCCCACGGCACCTACCAGATTGCCCAGGAGCACAATGGCCCAGACCCGCAGCATCGTCGGTGAAGGCAGGCGTCGCGACGCCCAGGCAATCACCATCAGCACGTCGCCGGTGAAAAGCTCGGCGCCGCAAATGACGACCAGGACCAGGCCCAGCGAGAAGGTAAGGCCGATCAGCAGTCGTCCCACGCCATAGGGCAGGGCTTCGGTTATGCCGGTGGCGACCAGCGTCGAGAACATGGCGCCCAAGGCGATGAAGGCGCCGGCGAGAACGGCCAGGGTGAACAGGGTAAGGACGTCGCGCGCCGCCTTGGCGCAGCCGGCTTCCTCAGCCTTGCGGGCGATCTCTTCCGGCAGCAGGGCGTCGAACGTCGGCATTCCGTCTATTCCCCTGTTCATCCTGTTCCTCCGGGCGGGCGACGATAGGGCAGGAGGCCCTCGGCACGCCAGAGTCTAACTGCGGGGCGGCGACAATTCTATTGCAATGCAGCGTCGCTTATCGGTTCCCGGCCGGGTAAAATCATGCTTTTCTGCGTGGCAATCTCGTGGCGCCTGCAAGGGCATAGATGCATGGGACCAGACCGCGCCCAATCGGAGACGATCCAATGAACGCCCCCGCCATTGCCGCCCGCCTGCCGGCTGCCGCGAGTTGGGTGGTGTTCTATCTGGCGATTCTGGTGGCTTGGGTGGGCCTTGCCTGGATGGCCGGCGACGGCGCGATCGCGCCGCTCGCAGCCTGGTCGGATGTGGATGCCGATAGCTTCCTGGCGCGCTGCCTTGCTTCCGCGGCGGCCCTTGATCTGGATCATCTGGTGATCATGTGGGCGCTAATGTCGCTGGGCATGATGCTGCCGACCACTTTCCCGACCCTGCAGCGACTGGCCGAGCTGTTGCTTGGTCGGCCCCTCGCGATTCGGCGTTTTCTCATGTTCTGTGCTGCCTATCTTCTGGTCTGGCTTGGATTTTCGGTGGTCGCTGCGATCGCTCAGTCGTTTCTGGCGGGCTTGGGCCTCATGGATGAAACCGGCCGGACGCAGAGCGGGCTTGTCGCTGCCCTGCTGTTCGGATTTGCCGGCGCCTATCAGTTCAGTCGCCTGAAGCATGCCTGCCTGTCGCGCTGCCGCCATCCGATGACCTTCTTTCTCGCGCAATGGCGCGAGGGTTCGGCGGGCGCCTTTGTCATGGGGCTGCGGCACGGCCGCGACTGCCTCGGCTGTTGTTGGGCGCTGATGCTGTTGGCCTTCGTCGGCGGCACCATGAATCTCGCCTGGATGGGATTGGCGATGATCCTGATGCTGATCGAGAAACTCGCGGGTCCCGGCCGCTATGTCACGGCGCCTCTGGGCGTCGTCCTGATTCTCGCCGCCGGCTTTTCCTTCGGGGCGGCGCTGCAAACGATTTAAGGAGTGGGAGAAAAAATGGAAAAGTGGTCAATCAAGGGTGAACTGATCCTCAATTGCAGTTGCACCGTGTTCTGCCCCTGCGTCGTTTCGCTGGGCAAGCATCCGCCGACCGAGGGTCAGTGCCAAGGCTGGGCCGGTGTACGCATCGACCAGGGTCAGAGTGGCGAGACCGATCTCTCCGGCCTCAATGTTGCCCTGCTGCTCGATATTCCCGGCAACATGGCGCGCGGCAACTGGACGGCGGCTGCCTATATCGATGAGCGCGCGAGCGACGCCGCCTTCGAGAAACTCTGCACCATCTTCAGCGGCAGGGCGCGCGGTACCACGGGATTGTTCTCGATCCTGGTCAGCCAGTTCCTGGGTGCGGAGCGGGCGCCGGTCAGTTTCGAGACCGAGGGCGAGAAGCGGCGCCTGGTGGTGCCGAAGAGGATCATCGGCGAGGTCGAGCCGATCGGCGGCAAGGATCCGGGCAGCCATGTCGTCATCACCAACACGGAATACTGGATGGGACCCGATGTGATCGTCGCCAAGGCCAATCAGGGTCGGGTGCGGGCCTTCGGCCGGGTCTGGGACTTCGACGGGCGCAGTGCCGAAATCTGCGAGATCGACTGGCGCGGTCCATGAACGGAAAGGCTGCCATGACGGAACACGCCGACTTTCCCCGCAACGCGGCCAACTATGTGCCGCTCTCGCCGCTCTCCTTCCTCAGCCGCGCGGCGGCGGTCTATCCGGGCCGCGTCGCCGTGATCTACGGCAAGCGACGCCTGAGCTGGCTTGCTGTGCGCAACCGAGCCCTCCGTCTCGCCTCCGCCCTGCGTCAGGCTGGTGTCGGCCGGGGCGACGTCGTGTCGATGATGGCGGCCAACACGCCGGAACTGTTCGAGGCGCATTTCGGGGTGCCTCTCTCCGGCGGCGTGCTCAACACCATCAACACGCGGCTCGATGCCGAGACGATCGCCTATATCCTCGATCATGGTGCTGCCAGGGTGTTGATCACAGACAGCGAATTCGCCGGAACGGTGCGCGCGGCGCTGGATCTGATGTCGGGGAAGAAGCCGCGTGTCATCGATATCGTCGATCCGGCGGCGCGATCCGGGCAATCCCCGGCGGACCGCCTCGGCGCCGAGACCTATGACGACTTCCTCGCCGCCGGCGATCCGGATTTCCCGTGGGAACTGCCGGGTGACGAGTGGCAGTCGCTTTCGCTCAACTACACCTCGGGCACCAGCGGTCGTCCCAAGGGCGTCCTCTATCATCATCGCGGCTCCTATCTGATGAGCCTCGGCACCGTGGTCGGCTGGGGTCTGCCGCCGCATCCGCGCTATCTCTACACCGTGCCGATGTTCCATTGTAACGGCTGGGGCCATGCCTGGACGCTGGCCCTCGTTGCCGGAACCGCGGTGCTGCAGCGCTACGTCAATGCCAAGGCCATCTTCGAGGCGGTAGCGGAGCAGCGCATCACGCATCTGGGCGGCGCCCCCGTGGTGCTCGGCATGCTGGCCAATGCGCCCGAGGCGGAACGCCGGGCCTTCGATCACCCGGTCAAGGTGATGACCGCCGGCGCCCCGCCGCCCAGCGCGGTGCTGGCACGGATGGCGGAACTGGGGTTCGAGGTGATGCAGGTCTACGGCCTTACCGAAACCTTTGGCCATGTGATGCATTGCGCCTGGCACGAGGAATGGAACGACCTGCCCTTCGCCGAACAGGCTGAGATCAAGGCGCGCCAAGGGGTTCCCTTCCCGATCACCGAGGAGGTCAAGCTGCTGGATCCCGAGACCGGCGCTGAAATGCCGTCGGATGGCAAGTCGATGGGCGAAATCGTGATCCGCGGCAACACCGTGATGAAGGGCTATCATCGCGATCCGGCGGCCACGGAGAAAGCCTTCGCCGGCGGCTACTTCCATTCCGGCGACCTTGCCGTGCGGCATGCCGACGGCTATGTCGAGATCAGGGACCGACTCAAGGACGTGATCATCTCGGGCGGGGAGAACGTCTCCTCGATCGAGATCGAAAGCCGACTCTACAAGCACCCGGCCGTGGCTCTGGCCGCGGTCGTGGCCCAGCCCGATCCGAGATGGGGCGAAGTGCCATGTGCCTTCGTCGAACTGAAGCCCGACGCCCGTGCCGACGAGGCCGAACTGATCGCGTTCTGCCGGCAGTCGCTGGCTGGCTTCAAGGCACCAAAGCGAGTGGTCTTCGGGGAATTGCCCAAGACCGCGACCGGCAAGATCCAGAAATTCCTGCTGCGGGAACGGGCAAAGGCGCTTTAGCGGTTGTCCAGCCAAACATCCTCATGCCCGGGCTTGACCCGGGCATGAGCTTGCAACCGCAACACGTCACCCAGTCGCACCAGATCCCCGGATCAAGTCCGGGGATGACACGAGGCGAATATCAATCCGCGTAATCCGGTTGCTTCTGGTCGAGAATGGCGCGGATCTCTTTGAAATGCGCGTCCATCATGTCGGAGGGGTATTCTTCCCACTGCCGGGCGGTCTTCTC
>JAEUKV010000042.1 GCA_016794165.1 Rhodospirillaceae bacterium | reverse complement strand
GGGAACGAATGAGGGCGGGAACCCATGGCTGAGCTTTACGATCTCGTGATCCGCAACGGCGCCGTTGCCACCCCCAACGGGATCGAGCGGCTCGATATCGGGGTGCGCGAGCGGCGGGTGGCGGCCCTGGAGGCCATTCCCGCCGGTCATGCGGGCGAGGAAGTCGATGCCACGGGGTTGACCGTGCTGCCCGGCGTCATAGACACCCAGGTGCATTTCCGGGAACCGGGCCTCACCCACAAGGAAGATTTGGCGACCGGCACGGCGGGGGCGGCGCTGGGCGGTGTCACGGCGATTTTCGAAATGCCGAATACGACGCCCAATACGGTCGACAAGGTGGCGCTCGACGACAAGCTGACGCGGGCCAAGGGTCGCGCCTGGGTCGATCATGCGTTTTTCATCGGCGCGTCGGACGAGAACGCCGACCGGCTGGGCGAGCTCGAGCTGCTGCCGGGCTGCGCCGGGGTAAAGATTTTCATGGGGTCCTCTACCGGCTCCCTGCTGGTGGCCGATGACGATACGCTGGAGAGCGTGCTCCGGCATGGCCGCAGGCGCGTCGCCATCCATTCCGAGGACGAGCCGCGCCTGCGCGAGCGTCTGGCGCTGGTGAAGGACGGCGCCGATCCCGACCAGCACCCGGTCTGGCGCGATGTCGAGACGGCGGTGCGTTCCACCAACCGGCTGCTCCGGATCGCCAGGCTGGCCGGCCGGCGGGTGCATGTGCTGCACATCTCCACTGCCGACGAGATGGAGATCTTCAAGGACCACAAGGACATCGCCACGGTCGAGGTGCTCACGCATCACCTCACCCTCAGCGCACCCGATTGCTACCGGCGCCTCGGCACCTTCGCGCAGATGAACCCGCCCATCCGCGAGCAGCGGCATCAGGACGGCATCTGGGCGGCCCTTCGCAGCGGCATCGTCGATTGCATCGGCTCGGACCACGCCCCGCATACCAAGGAAGAGAAGGCGCGGCCCTATCCGCAGTCGCCCTCCGGCATGCCCGGCGTGCAGACCCTGCTGCCGGTGATGCTCAACCACATGCATGAGGGTCGCCTGACGCTCCCGCGCCTGATCGACCTCACCAGTGCCGGGCCGGCGCGGATATTCAACATTCGCGGCAAGGGCCGAATCGCGGTGGGCTACGACGCCGATTTTTCGCTGGTCGACCTCAAGGCGAAACGCACCATCACCAATGAGATGATGGCGACCAAAGCCGGCTGGACACCGTATCATGGCATGGAGGTGACCGGCTGGCCCATGGCCACCATCATCCGCGGCGGCATCGTCATGCGCGACGGCGAATTGCTGGGGCGCCCGGAGGGCGCGCCGGTGCGGTTCCAGGAAACCATCCAGCCGCAGGATTAAACAGAAAAGGATCGGGGAAGCTCCATGTTCAAGGCAGTGGTGTTGAGCGAAAAGGACGGCAAGGTGACCTCGGCGATCGAGGACCTGCCAGATGACCGGCTGCCCGAGGGCGACGTGCTGGTGCGCGTCCATAATTCCACGCTCAACTACAAGGACGGGCTGGTGCTCAACGGCCTCGGCCGCCTGGTGAAGACCTATCCGCATGTGGGCGGGGTCGATTTCTCCGGCACCGTGCTGGAAAGCCATCACGCCGATTACAAGGCCGGCGACCAGGTGATCCTCACCGGCTGGCGGGTGGGCGAGATTCACTGGGGCGGCTATGCCGAGAAGGCGCGGGTGAAGGGCGACTGGCTGGTGCCGCTGCCCGCCGGCCTCTCGACCGAGCGCGCCATGGCGATCGGCACCGCGGGCTTCACCGCGATGCTCTGCGTCATGGCGCTGGAGGAGCATGGCGTGCGGCCCGATCAGGGCGACGTGCTGGTGACCGGGGCTGCGGGCGGTGTCGGCAGTGTCGCGACCGCGATCCTCGCCCGCCTCGGCTACCGCGTGGTGGCTTCCACGGGCCGCGCCGAGACCCACGACTATCTGAAGAATCTGGGCGCCGCCGAGATCATCGAGCGCGCCAGCATCGCCACCCCCAGTGGCAAGCCGCTGGAAAGCGAGCGCTGGGCGGCGGCGGTGGATTCGGTGGGCGGCGCGACCCTCGCCGCGATCCTGCCGCAGATGAAATACAAGGGCGCCGTGGCCGCCTGCGGGCTGGCCGGCGGCACCAAGCTCGAGACCACCGTCATCCCCTTCATCATCCGCGGCGTCTCGCTGCTCGGTGTCGATTCCGTCTCCTGCCCGCTGCTGCGGCGCAAGGTCGCCTGGGCGCGCCTCACCAAGGACCTGCCGATGGAGAAGCTCGACGCCATGATCGAGCGCGCCACCCTCGAAGACCTGCCGCGCCTCGGCAAGGCAATCCTCGAAGGCCAGGTCAAGGGCCGCGTGGTGGTGGATCTCGGGGTTTAGGGCCCGGGCGGCTAAAGAACGCGCTCGTAGCGTTCGATCTCGCTGCCTGATTCCTGGGGATCGGGTCGTCCGGTACACCTGAACGACGAAGGTCGTCTACGATCTGGCTGATTCCACGGGACTCGGCAATCGACGCTGCGCTTGACCTCACGAATGACACTCAAGCACGCAGCGATGGCGCCTATTGCTGCGCGCGCAGCTTTGCGAGGGAAATCAAGTAGTCCTTCGTCAGCTTCGGCACATTGGGTATCCAGCCCAGTTCGTGATCGTCTTCCAGGTGAGCAAGGTCCTGCATGGTTGAGGGCACGTCGCCTCGCTGCGCATGAACATAGGCGCGCAGGCAATAGCAGACCGACAGATAGTATGAATCGTTCTCGGTGATCGAAAGTTCGATCGCCCTGGTCAGATAGGGGTACGCCTTGTCGAATTGTTTCAACCGCACGGCATCGACGCCGGCACTGTGGTGGTCGTAAATTTCGGCGTGAGGCGACAGGGTGATTGATTCCCTTACCGAGAAGGCCTGTTCGAGCATGCCTAGTGCTTCGAGGGCATACACCCTCAGGCGCTGCCGTTCGAGCAGTTCCGCCTCATCGGTCGGCGGCAATTCATCCAGGGCAGCCAGTGCTTCCTGCGGCCTTCGCTGCTTGAGCAGACTGCGAATTTCCTCGAGCGGGTCTTGCATGCCATTCCCCGGTCTAGCCAACAGGATTTCCACCGCACGCGGCGGACAAACAGCCTCTCATGCAGCGATCCCGGCTGCCGCCCCAAATTCCGCGCATATCCGGCGAGAGTTTTGCCCTGCGGCATAGCTGATCACATTCTAGATGCTCCTGTGCGCAGTCATCGGCGCGGCGCATGATATTGTCGTTGGCAGCGACACTAGACTGCGACTTACCGTATATTGCCGCGAGATACTCGTCCTCTCCCGGCATCTTCGCGCCGGCAATCTGGTCCATGGTCTTGCCGGCGAAATACCGGGCGCGGTGGCTACGGGTCGCCGCGTCTTCAATGGTGTGGGCGTTGGCGAAGCGGTATCTGCCGTCGGGGCCCCGATACATGGGTGGCGTCGGGCCGGCGATGCCGGCCAGGATCGCATCACGACTGGCGTCGTCGACTTCGTCGCCGAGATGCCATGTGTCCGCATTGACGGCCTGCCGGTAGGCGGCGCGTTGCCAAGCCTGTTCGGCTTCAGGCGTAGCAAAGCGGTACCGACCGTTCTTCCAGCCACCGGAGTTCGCTGCATCGAGAACCACAGCCGGCCGGGACTTCAGTTTGAGAGATGAGTAGCTCATGGCAATTCCCTCGAAACGGTTATATTTTATACGTAACAAATTCTCATATAGATGTCAAGAACAAATATAGAACTTAAAGGCACAAAGGCATAAAATGCGAATGAAATCTGGATGGAATAGCAGCTCTTACGTATTTTAACTTGAGCGTCACTTCCAGAGGGCGGGCCCGTAGGGCGCCAACCAAGTTAGGCGACTTTAGATTGAAACCTGCTAGGCATCCCTAGCAAGCGCGAATAATGACGCGACCTTACCATCGCGACTCACGCCGCCGCGGCCAGGCTCCGCAGCGGCGGCGGGGTGGCGGCGAGGAGGGCGAGGCGGGGGGCGCACGTTTCCGGCAGCTGGATGACCGCCAGCTGGGCGAGGCCGACGGCGCCGGGGGTCAGCAGGTTGACCGTGATCTGGTCGCCGGGGCGCAGCACTTCCCTTGCGGCGGCGAAATAGGTGCCGGCATCGCCCTCGCCCTCGCCCCGGGCGCCGAGAAGCTGGTCGAGGCTGTCCCTTGTCCGGTAGTGCCAATGGGTGAAGCCGTTAGCATAGGCGAGCACGCTGAGTTCCTGGGCGTCGAAGCTCATCAATCCGCCTCCCTCCTGTCGACGATAACGGAACCTATAGCGAACATGCGTAGAAACGTCAACG
>JAEUKV010000039.1 GCA_016794165.1 Rhodospirillaceae bacterium | reverse complement strand
GGCGATCTTGGCGCCGATCGCCGCCGGCATGGCATAGCCCAGCGTGCCGAAGCCGTTGGGATGGAACCAGCAGCGCGGCCGCTCCAGCGGGAAGGTGACATTGGCGGTATAGGCGATCTGGGTCATGTCGCTGACCACGATGCCGTCTTCGGGCAGGGCCGCGCGCACGGCGCCCAGCACCTTGAGATGCTTGCGCTGCAGCGGGTCGCGGTTGGCGGCATTGGCCGCGCGGACCGCCTTTGCCCGGGCGAGATCCGGCTGGCGCCCGCCCTTGATCGCCACGGTGAGGGCGGCCAGCGCCGGCCCGGCATCGGCCAGAAGCCCGATCGTGGGCGCATAGTCGCGCGTCAGCGTATAGGCGTCGAGATCGATGCGGATGAGCTTGCCGTTGATCGGCAGGCGGTCGGCCCAGGAATCCGTTTCCGCAAGCTCGGTGCCCACCGCGACAACGAGATCCGCCGCCTCCAGCGCCTGTTGCGTGGGCGCCAGCGCCAGGGTGCCGGACAAGGTCTGCGGATGGCTGTCGGGCAGAACGCCCTTGCCGGCGGTGGTGGTGACGCAGAGCGCGCCCGCCTTCTCGACGAAGGTCCGGACTTCGCCCGCGCAATCGACCGTGCCGCCGCCGGCGATGACGATGGGGTTCCGGGCGGCATCGATCAGGGCGGCGGCGCGGGCGATCTCGTCGGCCCCGGCCTGCGGCCGCGCCTTGCGTTCGCGCCGGGCTGTACTCACATCGGCCGGGCCGGACAGCATGTCGAGGGGGAATTCCAGGACCGCCGGGCGCGGCCGCCCCGCTTCGAACAGGGCATAGGCATCGGCCATCGCCTGGGGCAGTTCGGCGGCCGTCGTGACGGTGCGCGCGAGGCCTGCCAAGGGGGCGATGGCGGCGCGCTGGTCGCTGATTTCATGAAGCCGCCCGCGTCCCTTGCCGAGGTCGTCGCTGGCATTGACGCTGGCGAGGATCAGGACCGGCACCGAATCGGAATAGGCCTGGCCGATGGGCGTCGCAGCATTCATCAGGCCCGGGCCGGTGATCAGGCAGCACACGCCCGGCCGGCCGCTGGCGCGGGCGTAGCCGTCGGCCATGAAGCCGGCGCCCTGTTCGTGCCGCACGCCGATATGGCGCATGTGGCGCTCGGCAAGGCCGCGATAGAGGTCGAGGGTGTGGACGCCGGGAATGCCGAAGACGGTATCGACACCATAGGTTTCGAGGAGGGCCACCGCGGCGTGGCCGCCGATCTGGTTGCTGGTCTTGCGGTCCTGGGTTTTCTCGGCGGTCATGGCTTCCCCTGCGGATTCCTGAGGTCGGGTAAAAATTTGGACGAACGTCCAATATGGCGAGACTAGCCCATCCGTACCCCGGGCGGCAATCGCCCGGCGGACGCGCCGCTCATGGATAGGACGCGCGCGGTGCCGACCGCAAGTGGCGCATATGCATCCGGCGCGGGCCGCCATGCGCCGGCACGGCGATGGTTTTTCTGGCCCACCCCGGCGCCCTGTGGGTAAGTAGGGAAAGCGCAACCAGCCACACCGGAATCCCGGCGCTCATGAACCTGTTCGAACAACTGGCCGCGATCATCCTGCCGGTGCTGGTGGTGCCGGCGATCGGCTTCATCTGGGCGAAATCCGGCAACACCTTCGACAACCGCTTCATCACCCAACTGGTCACCAATGTCGGCACCCCGGCGCTCACCGCCGATGCGCTGACCCGCATCCAGATGGGGGCGGCACCGCTGATCGAGATGGCGGGCCTCACGGCGCTCTGTTTCCTCAGCTTCGCCGTGCTCGGGCTGATCGTGCTCCGCTTCATGAAGCTTGCCAACCATTCCTACCTGCCGGCGCTGATGTTTCCCAATACCGGCAATATGGGCCTGCCGCTGGCGCTCTTTGCCTTCGGCGACGAAGGCCTGGCCTTCGCCGTGGTGTTCTTCGCCATCTCGATCACCAGCCAGTTCACCATCGGCATGTCGCTGGCGGCCGGCAGCTTCAGCATCGGGCGGCTGTTCCGCATGCCGATGATCTATGGCATCGCCTGGGCGCTCACCGTGCTGGCGATGGGCTGGGAGGTGCCGCCTTATGTCGGCAATACGCTGCAGCTCCTGGGCGGCCTCACCATCCCGCTGATGCTGCTGGCGCTGGGCGTCTCGCTGGCGCAGCTCCGGGTGACGCGGCTGCCGCGCAATCTGCTGCTTTCCCTGGTGCGGCTGGTGGGTGGTGCCGTGATCGGCTTTACCGTCGGCTATCTCGCCGACGCCTCGCCGCTGGTGACCGGTGTGCTGATCATCCAGAGCACCATGCCGGTCGCGGTCTTCAACTATCTCTTTGCCCAGTACTACAACCGCGAACCGGCCGATGTCGCCTCCATGGTGGTGATCACCACGGCGCTGTCCTTCGTCACCCTGCCGGTGCTGCTCTATCTGGTGCTGTAGCGGCGAATCCCAGGCAGCGAGATCTTAGGCGACTAGGGAGCGAGCGGCACGGTAACGCCGCTGACCGTCTCGCCGAAATGATCCAGCATCGCCGGCAGCATGATGCGCATCGCCGCGGCGGGGTCGGTCTCGGCGCTGCCGCGCTCGACCGTGCCGCGCCAGACGAACACGCCGCTCGCCCGGTCATAGACCGTGGCGCTCACCCGGAACACCCGGTCGGTGCGGTTGATCGGCTGGTTTGGGTTGAGCAGGGTGCCGCCCTGGGTGCTGAACTGCATGCCTTCTTCCAGCGCATGGCTGCCGCTGGGCAGGCGGTCGATCAGCTGCGTCGCCACGGTGAAGACCAGCTCGGCCTCGCTCACCAGCGCATAGCCGCGCGCGGCAAGGTCGTCATTGGCCTGGTGCCAGGCGGAATTATCCATCTCGCCCTGGGTTTCCGGCTGGGTCAGCAGCCGCGCACCGGGCGGGATGGTGCCATAGGCAACGGTTTCGATGGTGGCGACATTACCGGTGGGGGCGTCCTCTTCGGCCTGCTGCGCACTGGCGGTAGCGACCATCCCCCCGCCGAAAATGGCTGCGTAAAGGCCCAGGGCCACGGCCATGATCGGACCAGGTCCGGTCGCGCGTCCAGGATTGCCGAGATGGCGCATTCGCTTCATTCCTTGCCAGAAAGATCATCCACAACAGACGGGGTTTGCATTCGGTTCCGGCCCGCCGCATCATGGCTTATCATATGGGCTCGGCGGCCGCTTGCCCATGCCTGTTTGGCATGGCAGCAGCGTGGCAGAAGTGTAGCAGAAGGCGGGGAGGACGCGTCATGGCGGCGGTCGAAACGGCGGCGGTGGCAGCAGAGGACGGCGAGATTCTGGTCAACCGCATGCACATGCCCTTCGTGCTCGACGACGGCATCGCCGCAAGGGCCCGGATCGGCGTCATCGTGCTGGCCACCGATCACACCATCGAGCATGAATTCCGGCAATTGATGCAAATCCCCGGTGTGGCGTTCTACGAGACCAGGATCGAGAACGCACCCGACATCAACCCCACCACTCTGGCCGCCATGGAACAGGGCCTGGCGGGTGCCGCCCGCGTGATCCTGCCCGGCATCCCCCTCGACGTGGTCGCCTATGGCTGCACCTCGGCCTCTGTGGTGATCGGCGAGGAAAAGGTGTTCCAGCGCATCCGCGAAGCGCGGCCGGGGGTGAAGTGCACCACGCCCGTCACCGCCCTCCAGGCCGGGCTGAAGGCGCTGGGGGCCAAGCGCATCGCCCTCCTCACCCCCTACATCGACAGCGTCAACCGCCGCTTCAAGACCTATCTCGAGGCGCGCGGCGTGCCGGTGCCGGTGATGGGCAGCTTCAACCACGAGGATGACAACGAGGTGGCGCGCATCTCCGAACGCTCGATCCATGACGCGGCCCTCGAACTCGGCCGGCACCCCTCGGTCGACGCCGTCTTCGTCTCCTGCACATCCTTGCGCGTGGCCGGCATCGCCGAACGCCTGGAACAGGAACTCGGCAAACCCGTCACCTCGTCGAACCACGCCATGGCCTGGCACTGCCTGCGCCTCGCCGGCATCACCGAGCCGATCGAAGGCTGGGGGCGCTTGTTCCGGGTGTAGGGGGTGCTGATCTAATCTTGTAGAAGCGCATTTCATTGTGCTGAGTTGATGCCCAGCTCAGGGTAAAACTTTGTCATCGGATTGTGGAACGGTTCGTTCTATCGCCCAATGCTCTAGCAAGCGATCTGCTAAACTAACACGCTCTAGCCAATACGACTGCATCGATTTCGTATCGGTGACTAGCCACTGAATAGATCCACGAGCCGACACACCAGATGGCATGATATGTGAACGAGTTGGGTCGCTTGGGGAGTAAGTATGCTCTTCAGTATCATCCGCTTGTGCTGGATATCGTTTGAACCTCAATGACCCACCGATGCGCTGCTCTTCCGCTATTTCATGCTTATCGATCGGAATACGGATCAGCTTGAGGTCGCGAGCAATGGATTTGAAGGCCGGAGAGTCATCCAGCTTTCGGGAGATCAAAAGTCTGCATACTTCGTAGGATGCACTTATCCACTGATTCGAAAGAAGCGACTGTAGATCGAACGAAAATGGGGAATAGCTGCTCATGGATTGATCAGCAAGGCAGTCCTCCTCTAAGCACCGCAGCAAAATGTCTATGCGGCCGATCTGTTGCACTGACATGATGAGCGACGAGGTTGGTAACTTTGCTCCAACTCTAACTCCAGCGCCAACCCAAGACGCGTTCAAATGAGGCTGCCGAGAAAGCGATAGCGCATATGCATCGGCCAGCATTCGTGAAATCTTCATTGGCAGCTCCCATTGTCGTCCCAAAGAAGAATATCAAAAGCTAGGTCAAGAGTGCGTAGACAACTCTTGTTGTCTGAACTTGGGTAGTCCTACTTCAATCTCCTCACCCAATCTCATCCCGCATCGAGGCGGGAACATCGCGGGCGCCGTGGAGCACGCGCCAGACATCGATGTGATCGTTCCGTTCGAGATAGAAGATGAGGTGCGGATAGCGCTCGAGTTGCCACGAGCGCAGGCCGGGCAGGTTGAGTTCCAGCGCATGGCGCGGCGAGCCGCTGGCGGGGTTGCTGGCGATATGGCGATAGGCCCGTTCCAGCGCATCGATGAAACCGAGGGCAACCGCAACGCCACCTTCGCGCACATAATGATCGAGGGCTTCGTCGATATCCCGGACGGCCCGCTCGCGCGGGATGACCGGCCGTGCCGTCACTTACCCTTGTGGCGGCGCAGCCCGTCCCGCAGGCGTTCGAAATAGGCGGCGTCCGCCGGCGGCATCGGCCGCGACGCGGCACCTTCGAGCAGCAGGCCGCGCAGATGCTGGCGGTCCTGATCGCGCCGGATCAATTCACGTACATACTCGCTCGACGTGCCGTAGCCGCGCGTCTCCACCTGTTCGTCGACGAAGGCTTTGAGACCCTCGGGCAGGGAGATGTTCATCGTGCTCATAAGCGAAGGTTAATGCGAATGGCAAAATTTGGCAAGATTGATGTAAAATTTGTTTAACTAGCTGAAAAACTTATGAAAAACTGTACCACTTCCCCTTAATACCGCCCGAACTGGAACGGCGTGGCGTCGATCTCGGGCTGCCTGCCCTGCATCTGGTCCACGAGGATGCGCGACGAGCCGCAGGCCATGGTCCAGCCCATATGCCCGTGGCCGGCATTGAGCCACAGATTGGCGAGCGGCGAGGGACCCATGATCGGCGGCCCGTCCGGCGTCATCGGGCGAAGGCAGGCCCAGTAATCGGGCCGGTCATAGAGGGCGGCGGCAGGGAACAGTTCGCGTGCCACGCGGAGCATATGGGCGAAATTGCCGGGCACGAATTCGGTGTCGTAGCCGGCGAAATCGGCGGTGGCGGTGAGGCGCAGCCGGTCGCCGAGGCGCGAGAAGGCCACCAGGTGTTCCTCATGTACGCCGCCGATGGTGGGGGCGAGGGCCGGATCGGCGATGGGCAGCGTCACCGAATAGCCCTTCACCGGAAAGATCGGCAGGTTGAAGCCGAGCGGCCGGGTGACGAGCGGCGCGTAGGAGCCCAGCGCCAGCACATATTGGTCGCCCTGGTGCTGGCCCTTGTCGGTGACGATGCGGGTGATGCGCTTGCCCTGGGTCTCGATCCGCTGCACGGTCTCGCCGAAATGGAACC
>JAEUKV010000033.1 GCA_016794165.1 Rhodospirillaceae bacterium | reverse complement strand
AGGGCCGGGTCGATCATGGCGGCTGATGTAGCCGAATTTTCCGGCCCTGTCTTGAGGCTGGCACTGTCTCTGTCGGGCCGCGGCATCTTGCATCGGCGGGCGGGCTCGGCTAGGTTTTCGCCCATGCAGACGATCCTCACAACCGCCGCGCCCCCGATGGGCCGATTTTGGTACCGCTGGTATACGCCAGCGGCCTGAGGAGTCTGCAGCTTCCTCGCTTCGTCACAAGACGGCCGCCCTTCCCACTGGCGGCCTTTGTTTTTTGTCGAAGCCCATTCCCGACGTGCTTCAGAAAACAGCAAGGATCGATCGGTCGGACAGGCGGTCTCAACCATACAGGAGAGACCCAGATGACCAGTTTCGATTTCGACGTGATCGGCGACGCGCCCCGCCCGCCGGCCCGGCCGGCCCAGAAATCGCCGCCGGAGAAGGCGCCGCCCGAGAAAGCGCAATCCGAAAAAGCGCAATCCGAGAAACCGCCGGCGCCGGACAATGGCAAGGCGGCGGACCGCGCCGCCTGAAGGCGGTGGCGAGGGGCTACTGGATTTGGCCCTGACCCGAATGCACCCTAGCGCGGATCGCCCTTGAGATAGGCGCCGGGGGTGACACCCATGGTGCGGCGGAACATGGTGATGAAGGTGCTGGGGTTGGCAAAGCCCAGTTCCAGCGCCACGTTCTTTACCGCCCTGCCGCTGGCCAGCAGCGAGAGGCTGCGCAGGACCCGCATCTGTTCGCGCCAGCGGTGGAAGGTCATGCCGGTCTCGGCCATGAACAGCCGCTCGACGGTGCGGTCGCTGGCGCCCACCTGCTGTGCCCAATCCTTGAGATTGCGCCGGTCCGCGGGATCGGCGGCGAGCGCCATGCAGATCGGCCGCAGCCGCCGGTCGCTCGGGAAGGGGAGATGGAGATCGCTTGCCGGATGCGCCACGATCTGGTCCAGCATCACCTCGGTGATATGCGCCATCGGCGTGCCCGGCGCATAGAGGGCGGGATCCGGCGCCCGACTGGTGATGAGGGCGGCGAGGATCAGCTCGCGGAGCAGGGGCGAGACCGACAGCGCGCAAGGATGCGTGGCAAGATCGGGCCGCACGCCCGGTTCGACAAAGAGGGTCCGCATCTCGGCCGCCTGGTTGATCAGGATCTCATGCTCGATCCCGCCCGGGACCCAGACGCCGCGATTGGAGGGGGCCACCCACTGGCCGCGCGCGGTCTCCACGGTCATCACCCCGGAGATGCAATAGATCAGCTGCCCCTTGCGGTGGCTGTGGCGTTCGATCTGCCAATCGGTCGGATAGTTGATCGGCACCACCAGCACCGGCACCGGCACCGCGTCGACGTCGAACCACTGCGCGTCGATCTCGTCGCGGATGGCGGCGGGGAATCTGGTGGGGTCGAAAACATCCATCGGCGGTATCACCCAAGGTCGTTGGCGAGGGATCGGCAGCCGGGTCACATCCGAGCCGGACCAAATCTGAACCAATTATCCGGCCACGCCAAGCCATGCGTGCCACCGGGGCGGCGACACCTGGTATTTTGCAGCCTATGATTGTGGTATCAGCGATATGAACCTCTTATTATCTGCAAACTCTCTGAATAATCGAAATAGTGAATGGGAATACCAGTCATGTCGCAGACCAGCCTCGCACCAAATGCGCGCCCACGGCCCGCCATCGAGAATCCCGAAACCGCGGTCGCGGCCCGGGCGGCGATCGAGGCCTTTGCCCGTCTTGCCTGGGGCGCGGAGGCCGGCGCCGAGGAGCTTTACATCCAGGGCAACCCGTTCCGGCGTCCGATGCGGGCAAAGGACCTGCCCTTCATGTCCCTCGACCGACCGCTGCCGCTGGCGCGCCTTGCCGGCAACACGTCGTTGGCGCTGCACCGGCTGCTGATCAACGCCTACGAGACCGACCTGCTGTTCCTGCCGCCGCGCGACGACGCGGCGGCGTGGCGCGCCTTCGATGCCTTCTACGATGCCGAGGCGCTGCGTCTTGCAGACCGGGTGCGGCCCGTACTGGAGCATCTCGCCTTCGGCGCCCTTCCGCAGGAAGTCGAGATCGCCGGGCGCTGGACGGGCGACCTCCTAGATGCCTATTTCAGGGAGTTCCTGGCAGAGGAGCGCAAGCAGGCCGCACGCGGCGTGGCGCAAGATCCGGTGCTGGCTGCCATCCTCGAAAGTGCCGATCCCACCGCCGCCGCGCGGCACTATCTCATCCAGATGGCGCCGGATTTCCTGTCCGAGGCCTCGGCCATGGCGCGGCTGGCACCCGGCGCCTACGGGCCCCTGCAATCGGCCCTGTTCAACGTGCTCATTGACGAATACGGCGCCGGCGTCCACCGCGCCAAGCACAGTACCCTCTTCGAGGCGACCCTGAGCTCGCTCGGCCTCGATGCAACGCCGCATTACTATTGGCAGTTCTATCAACCGGGGGCGCTTGCCCTCACCAACTACTTTCACTTCGTCGCGCGCAACAAGAACCATTTCTTCCGCTATCTCGGCGCACTGTTCTTCACCGAGGCGAGCCTGGTCAACGCCACCGGCCGGCAAGGTGCGCTGCTGCGCACCATCTTCGGCGATGCCGTCGACACACGCTATTTCGACGAGCATCACCATATCGACCGGCATCACAGCGAGATGGTGCTCGCGCGGCTGATCGAGCCCGCGGTCGCGGCCTATGGCCAGCGCGCCATCACCGGCATCCTTACCGGCTTCGAGGAATTCCGCCTGCTGCAGGCGGCGGCGGATCGCGATCTCATCGACCAGCTGAGCTGGGCCGGGCACCTCGTGCCGAACGATCCCCGCGTGGCGCCGCTGGTGGCGGACTGGCGGGCCCGGCGCGACACCGCGCCCAGCGAGAGCTTCGTCGAGTGCCGCGACGAACGCTCCACCACCCATATCCATCCCGACGACCGGCTGTTGGTGCTGGAAGCCGGCGATATGGACTTCTTCCCGATGGCCGGCGTCACCCTGCCGCTCAAGGCGGGCGACGTGCTGTTCATCCCGGGCGGGCGGCTGCATGGGTCGATCGTGCGGTCGACCGAATGCATCTATCACCAGCCAATCCTCGCGGCCGCCACGGCAGATCCGCTGTGGCGCGCGGCCTGAGTCGGTGCGCCCCATGAACGCGCGGCGCAACACCTGTCCTGGAAGGGCGGCGACGAGGCCACACGAGCTCCCCGCCGCGGTCATGCAGGAGCTGCTCGCCGAGGCGGCGGGCGCCCTCTGCCAGCGGCTGGCCATGCCGGCCGGGGTCACGGTGGCCACGTTGGCGCGCGACCAGGTCGAGGTGTTGCTGCCGCGGGAGGCGCCGCGCCGGGGCGGCGGCGCCCAAAGCCTGCGCCGCCTTCTCTTCGACGAGTTCCTCCCTTATGTCCGCGACTATCGTCATCCGCTCCATCTCGGCCACCAGCGCCCGGCGCCATCCTTTGCCAGTCTCTACGCCGATTTCGCCGCTGCCGCCTTCAACCCCAGCGTCACCATGTTCGAAGGCGGGCCCCATGCCGTGGCGGTGGAGGGGCGGGTGCTGGCCTGGATGAAGGCGCTCGCCGGATATTCCGATTCCGCGGTGGCCACCCTGGTCAATGGGGGCGCCGAGGCCAATCTCACCGCGCTGATGGTGGCGCGCGATTTTGCCCGTGCGCAGGGCGCGGCGCCGCAACGCTGGCGGGTGCTGGCCGGCGAACACGCCCATTACAGCATCCCGCGCGCGCTCCATGTGCTCGGGCTGCCCGCGGACGCGCTGGTGCGCATTCCATCCGGCGACGATCTCGCCATGGACATGTCGGCGCTGCGCGCCACCGCCGCCGCCTTGCACGACGCGGGCGACCGGGTCATCGCCATCGTCGCGGCCGCCGGCTGCACCGCCAACGCGGCCTTCGACGATCTCGTGGCCGTGCGCGCTGTCGCCGCCGCGCACGACGCCTGGTTCCATGTCGACGCCGCCCATGGCGGCGCCGCCCTGCTCTCGGATCGGCTGCAGCCCCTGGTGGCCGGACTCGCGGCGGCGGATTCCTGTGTCGTCGACCCGCACAAGATGCTGTTCGTGAGCGCTCCCTGTTCGGTCCTGCTCTGCCGCCGCCGCGCGCCTTTCGCCGCCAGTCTCGGCGTGGGGTTGGCCGATGCGGACTATGTGCTGCCCGATCCCAAGGCCCTGGTGATGGAAAGCGACGGCGACGAGCCGTTGCGCTGGACCCTCGCCTGTACCCGCTTCTTCAGCGCCTTCCGCCTCTACGCCGCGATCTCGGCCTATGGCCTCGACGGCCTGGCGGCACGCATCGAACGATGCTGCGCGCTCGCCCGCCATCTCCACGATCTGCTCGGCGCGCAGGAAGATTTCGACTGTCTCGTCCCGCCGGCCTTCAACATGGCCTGCTTTCGCTACCGGCCACCGGGTGTCGGCCCCGAGCGGCTCGACGCGCTCAACCGCGCCCTGCGCCAGCGCCTCGCCGCCGGGCCGGAAGCCTATCTCACCGGCTGTTCGGCGCGGGGTCGCTATTGGCTCCGGGCGCAGATCATGAGCGAACATGTGAACGAGGACTCGCTCGATTGCCTACCCGACATCCTGCGCCGTACCGCCGCCGCGCGGCCCAGCCTGCTTAACGCCGTCTGACAAAGGAGAGCTTCATGTCGAGTCCACATCATGCGCTTGCCAGTTCATCGGATGCCCCTGACGCGGCCGATCCCGTCAAACTTGCCGACATGTGGTCGGTGAGCGGCCAACTGCTTCATACCGAGGCCTATCGCCGGACCCATGCGCGCCTGTTGGCAGAGGCGATCGGGCATCGCGAGCAGAAAATTCTCGATGCCGCCTGCGGCATGGGCTTTCCCATGCGCGAACTGCACGATCTCGGCTTTACCAATCTCTGTGGCAGCGACGCCGATCCGGACCTGATCGCGAAGTTCCGCGCCCTGCTGGCGGCCGCCCCGGCGACGGCGCAATGGCGCCCGCGCCTCATGGTCGCCACCTGGCAGGAGCTGCCGCAAAGACTTCCCGAGACCTTCGACGTGGTACTCAATGTCGACGCCGCGATCGGCTTCATGGACAGCTGGCTGCCGGGCGAGATGCGGGTGGGGTCGACGCGGATCTTCGCCCGCGTGGTGGCGGTGCTGCGCAACTTCCACGCCGTCACCGCGCCGGGTGGGCGCTTCTTCATCGGCTTGCAGAAGAACAACCACAAGGGCAACAGCTTCTATCCCATGCATGTCGGTCGCATGTCGATCGACGGCGTCCCCGCCGAGGCGCAATGGGACATGACCTATGACTGGACGCGCCGGATCAAGACCTGGGTCAACACCGTGCGCATCGACGACCGCGCTTTTTCCCAGACGCGGCAATCCTATCTCTTCGATCTTGCCGAGCTGGGCGACTTCCTGCTGGCGGCAGGCTTCGCGCACGTCGAGCGCCTGCCAACGCCGGACGATCTCTACGAGGACATTCTGATCGCCCATCGCGGAGACGAGGCGGCATGAGTGCCCGGCACTGTTTCGTCCGCTTCCGCTCGGGCACCGTCGATACGATCTGGCTGGGCGATGCGCGCGCCTTCCTGCTGTCCGTCCCCGGCGCGCCCACTCTGGTGGTGGATGGAATCTGTCCCCACCGTGGCGGGCCGCTGGCGCTTGGCCGCTATGACGCGGCGACGCAAAGCCTGCGCTGCCCCTGGCACGGGCAGGCGCGGAGCCGTCGGCAGCTCTGCGCCGCCGCCCTGCCATCGATCCGCGCCGGAGATGCCTGGACGGTGGCGATCCGGCAGCCGATGCGGGCGGATGGGGCTTCGGCATCGCCCGACGCCGGGCCGATCCTGTGTTTTCGACGCGATCACCTGGAGGTCGGAAACAGCGCCGCCGGGGTTGTCGGGAATCCCGTCTGACCCGATCGCAAGATCGAATGTCGTATTTGCACGACTGTACAAACTCGGTGCGCTGCCGTCGGCGTGTCAGATTTCTTCTCGGCAGGCCGGAAAGGGAATGTGCGTGGTCTCAACGGCGGATCGGACCGGTATCGACATCGCGGCGCGCGAAGCCGCGGCGGCCGAGTTGCTGCGCCGCCGCCAGGGCATCTGGCTGGTGACCGGGGCGGCCATCGCCTGGAGCACCGCCGGTTTTTTCACCCGCGTCGTCGAGGCGGATCTCTGGACCATGCTGGTCTGGCGCGGCGGCCTCGGTGCTGTGGTGCTGTTCCTGTTCCTGCGCCTGCGCGACGGGGCCGACTGGCTCGGCTGGCTGCGCCGCAGCGGCCGGCCCTTCTGGACCGCGGCGCTCCTCGCCGCCCTCGCCATGGTGGCCTTCATCGCCGCCTTGACCGAAACCACCGTGGCCAAGGTCTCGCTGATCTACGCCGCCATTCCCTTCGCGGCGGCGATGCTGGCCTTTGTGCTGATCGGCGAGCGGCCGACACGTCGCGCGCTTTGTGCCAGCGCCGTGGCGGCGCTCGGCATTCTCGTCATGATCGGGCCGTCGCTGCGCACTTCCACGGCGGCTTTCGACGGCGGCTTCCAGCCTGGCCATGGGCTCCTTGGCGACGGGCTCGCCATCGTGATGACCCTGCTGATGGCACTGCTCACGGTGCATGTCCGGCGCCATCGCGACCTGCCGATGGTGGCGGTGGCGGCGGTCTCCTGCCTGTTCAGTGCGCTGATCGCGCTCCCCCTCGCCGCGCCCTTGAGCGTGCTTCCCGGCGACATTCCCTGGCTGCTGCTGTTCGGGCCGGTCACCACGGGGATCGGCTTCGTGCTCTATACCCAGGGCGCGCAACGCCTGCGGTCGGCCGAGGCGGCGCTGCTCAGCGCCCTCGAGACGCCGCTGGGTCCGCTTTGGGTCTGGCTGCTCTTCGTTGAGGTACCGGATCTGCCGACGCTGCTCGGCGGCGGCCTTATCTTCGCGACTCTCATCGTCTATGTCTGGCGCGATCATCGGGTGGAACGCGCGCGCGTCGCGCAGAGCTGACGGCACAAGGCGTTGCGCGACGCCGACGGGAAAGCTTGACGACGGTCAAGCTACTGTCGGTGCAAGATCGCATCGCGCCCGCAACTCCCCGCGCGCAGCATTGAAGGGTCTATCGTCAATTGCGAAAGCGAAGTCACACAGGCAGGTAGAGTGTCGGATTCCGGTTAGCGATTGACCAAAAAGATAGACTACCTCTGCTTCAGTTCTGGCGAACCCCATATGATCCTGTAGCCGCGGAAGCAAAACCCGTGCGTAACATTGGGGGCAACCATGCGAGCAACTTCGAAGCAGACCGCCAGACTGGAATCAGCGAGGCCGGATTCCACCACGCATCAGCGCGTCGCGCAGGCCGGCCGCCAAACCGGTACCGGGCGCGCCGGGGCGGGTCATCCGGGGAACCAGTCGAACGATGCCATCATGGCCCTGCGCATTCTTGCGCAGACCTATGAACAGGTCGGCGACAACCTGCTGGAGCGGCTGCATGGCTGTGCCGGCGATCGTCGCGCCGCGCGCTCGATCAGCCGTCATCTGGATTGGGTCGGCGCGCGCGCGCAGGTGATCAACAGTTTCATCCAGGCGGGCGATGGGGCGCTGAGCTATCTATGCGCGGCCACCGACACGCCGGAACGGTTGGCATCCCTGGTGCAGCTGACGGCGCGAAACGCCGCCGCCCCCGAACGGTTGCCGGTGGCGCTGTTCCTGATGGAAAAGATCGACGAGGAACTGCATCTCGCCTGATGTGTTGGGCTAAACCCGTGCGACTCAGTCGAGGTCGACGATCACGGCGACATGGTCGCTGGGCTGGGTCCAGCCGCGCATGTCCCTGAGGATGCTGGCATGGCGCACGCGCTTGGAAAGCGCCGGCGTCACCCAGACATGGTCGAGCCGGCGGCCGCGGTCGTTGACGGTCCAATCCGCCGAGCGGTAGCTCCACCATGAAAAGAGCCGGGTGGGCGCCGGCGTCACCTGACGCACCGCGTCGACCCACTTTCCGGCCTTTTGCACCGCGTTGAGCTTCTCGACCTCGATCGGCGTGTGGCTCACCACGCCCAGCAGCTGCTTGTGCGACCAGACGTCTTCTTCCAGCGGCGCGATGTTGAGATCGCCGACCAGGATCGCCTTGCCCTTGGTTGAGGCGCCGGCCCTGGCGCCAGCTGCGAAATAGTTCTGCATCTCGTCGAGGAACTGGAGCTTGTGGGCGAATTTCACGTTCGTCTCGGGATCGGGGACATCGCCGCCGGCGGGAACGTAGAAATTATGGAGTTCGACATCCCCGGGCAGTACCACGCGGGCATGGCGGCAATCGCCCTTGGCGCACCAGTCCAGCGGGTCGAGTGTTTTGAAGGGAAACTTGGAGAGGATGGCGACGCCGTTATATCCCTTCATGCCGTGGAAGCGGACATGCGGGTAGCCCAGGGCCTGCACGTCGGCGAGGGGAAACAGGCTGTCATCGACCTTGATCTCCTGCAGGCAGATGACGTCCGGCCCCTCCTGCTGCGCCAGGCGCCGCAGCAGGTCGATGCGCAGGCGGAGCGAATTGATGTTCCAGGTGGCGACGCGCATGAGAAATCCGGATCCGGTCAATGGCGGGAAGCATGCTCATTGGCATGGCGAATCGCGTGGCGTCCAGCATGGGGTGGCCAGCATGGGATGGGATGAGCGAGCGGGCCCAGAAAAGATGAACGCCCGGCCAGGGGAGGACCGGGCGTTCGCTACTCCGTTTTGTCGGAGTCCGGTTACGGTGGGGGAGACCGCTTCCGGTGCGACTACCGTCATTGCGACAGCAGCCATTCGCATTCAACTTAGATGATATTGATACACCCGATTTCAAGATGCGCGGTTCCAAAAGAACGCAATTCTGGTCGCGCGCTCTTGCATGGCTTGGAAGTATTTGGAATCGCCGCGCGATTCCGCTCTTCACAACAATATGATCAGGGCATCGCCGCTGTATACATCCACCCGGAGGCGTTTAGACCTATTCCTGCGGCCCCGATCAGGCGGCGTGCCCGGCGGATTTGCGTGGCGCCGCACTGCTGCGACGCGACGCCGCATAGGCTCGCGCGGCCGCGCCGAAGGCCTGGAACAGGCGCATCGAATCCACATTGTCGACACAGCGGTA
>JAEUKV010000002.1 GCA_016794165.1 Rhodospirillaceae bacterium | reverse complement strand
AAATCGAATCCGATGACGCTGGCGGCGCCCGCTTGCAGCGCCAGCTTTGAATAGTCGCCGGTGTTGCAGCCGAGATCGATCAGCTTTTCCGGCCGCACCGCCGCCACCATCTCGGCGACGAAACCCTGCTTGCGCGCGGTTTCGTCGCTGGAATAGCTGGTATTGCCGGCATAGTCGGACCAGGTGGTGCGGGCGTCGGAACCCTTGAGGCCGGCGATGTAGTCGCGCAGACCGATGAGCATGTTGCGGAAGGCGGAAGCCGGTAGCTGGGCCTGTTTAAGTCGCGATTGCTCGGCGCTGTCGACACCGGCCGCCCGCGACTGGAAGCGCGCCTGCAGGAAGACATTGGCGAACACGGTCCACGACAGGCGCTGGCGCCAGGGCAGGATGCGCGCAAGATCGGCGGGGTCGATGCCTTCCAGCTGGCCGCGGAACCAGGTCTGCGGGTTGATGCCGAGCTTGGCGTGAAGCAGCAGCGGGTTGAGAAACTGCATGCAGAACTGTCGGTGCCCGGCCCAGATCTCGCCCGCGCGATAGGGCCGCAAGGAGAGATGGTCGATGAAGATCGGCCGCGCGCCGATGAACTGCACGTTGTAGGCACTGGCATCGCTCAGCGTGAAGCCGTGCTCAAGCGCCAGGAGATGAAGATCGAGATGCAGCAGCGCCGCCGCGCGATGCGCGGCAAAGCTCCATTCATAGGGATAGGAGACAAAGGGCAGGCGCGGATGCTCGAGCAGATAGACCGGCGCGGCGCCGGGAATCGGCAGCGAGTCCGGATCGACTTCCGCTGCCGGCAGCAGCATCTGCCGCGAGACCAGAAGCGCCAGCAATCCATCGTCGCGCAGGCGGCGATAGTCCGCCGCCGCCGATTCGTTCACGGTGCGAAGGATGCGTCCCTGGTGATGATAGATGTGTCCGTTCGGATCGCGAAATGAACCGGCTTCACGCAGCGGTGCTGTCACCTGGCATCCCTGTTGTCGTCCGACACACCTGTCGCTTCAGCCGAACCCGATCGGATGCCCCGCAGGAAGGCCGTGAGCTTGTACCAGTAGAGCTTGATGACGATGAGCGCACCGGCCACGGCGCCGATCACCGCCTGCAGGATGATGCTGCCGGTACCCGGGTCGAGATAGGCCTGCGCCTGCGGGATGCCGAGGGTTCCGAAGCAGAGCAGCGTCCAGAGGGAAGTCCGCGCACCGCAAGATATGCCGGCTGAGGTTTTCGTTTTCGTTTGTTGCATGGCTCGACACCCCGGACCGATTGACTGTCTTGGATTCGGCCAGTGATAACAGCGGTATCGTTAAGATCAGATTTACGCCGCGGGCGGCAGGGCCGTGGGTGGCGCCGTGGGTGGCCGGGATGGAAGGGCGGCGGCCTGCTCCTGCTGGCGCTTCAATTTTCCTATCATTTCCTGCGCCTCGGCCAATTCCCGCTGCGTTGTCCGCAGCTTGTGGCGCGTGGCGCCACCCGATACCCAGGCGACGACGGCGCCGAAGAGAAAACCGAAAACGATGGCGCCCAGGGTGAAGAGGAAGACCGGGGCCTCGATCTCCCAGGGCAGCGGCCACAGGCTGAGGGCGACCGGCGCGCGGTTCACCACGGCAAACAGTACGACCACGATCGCGATCGGCACGGTAATGATCCAGACGAGGCGATTCATCGGCGCTGCCATACTCTATCGATTGTGGGCCCTGCCCATCTTGGTCCCGGGAGCGCCCGGCTGGCGTGGGCGCCGCGGAATCAGTGGCCGGAGCCGGAATCCTTGCCCGGCATCACATCCGGCGCGCCGACACTCCCCGATTCCGACGGGCGCGGCGCGGCGCCACTGGGCGCAGCGCTCGGGGCCGCGTCGGCACGGGCGTTGAGACGATCGCGCAACTCCTTGCCGGTCTTGAAAAAAGGCACCACCTTCTCGTCGACGGCGACGGTTTCGCCGGTGCGCGGGTTGCGTCCCTTGCGGGCGTCGCGCTGCTTTACCGAAAAGGCGCCAAACCCCCGCAACTCCACACGATCCTGCCGTGCCAGGGCATTGGTGATCTCTTCAAAGATGGCGGTCACGATGCGCTCGACATCCCGATGATAAAGATGCGGGTTCATTTCCCCGATGCGCAGAATCAATTCCGACTTGGTCATGTTTCGGTCCCCATCCGCCCGCTCGTCTCCGATGGTTCCGGGCCCGTTTACCCTGTCCCCGGAGGCCACGGGCGCATCCCCTGCCCATATTGCGCGCAAGCGTGCCGGGAAAAATTCGCCTCGTCAAGGATAAGCCGCTCATTTGACTATGTTTTTTGACCAGTAAGCGCGCCCGGAACGGTAACGGGCCGGAAAGGTCGCCCTTCCCGGCCCGTCTTAGCCCGATTTGACGTGGTTAATGCGTCAAACTGGTAACAATATTACCGACCGAGCGACGTTACTCGGCGTCGCCCTTCTTGCCCTTTTTGGCCTTGGAGAGGGCGGCACCGAGGATGTCGCCGAGGCTGGCGCCCGAATCGGACGACCCGAATTCGGCCATCGCCTGCTTGTCCTCTTCGACCTCGCGCGCCTTGATCGACAGGGTGAGCTTGCGGGTCTTGGCATCAACCTGGGTGATCTTGGCATCGACCTTCTCGCCCACGGCGAAACGATCCGGGCGCTGTTCCGCCCGCTCGCGCGACAGATCCGCCTTCTTGATGAAGCCGGGCATGCCATCGTTCACCGTCACTTCGAGACCGCCATCGGTGATCGCGGTCACGGTGCAGGTGACCACCTCGCCCTTCTTCAGGGTGCCGGCGGATTCGGCGAAGGTGTCCTTGGTCAGCTGCTTGATGCCGAGGCTGATGCGCTCTTTCTCGATATCGACGTCGAGCAGCTTCACCTTGACCATCTGGCCCTTCTTGTAGTCCTGCACGGCTTCCTCGCCGGCACGGCTCCAATCGAGGTCCGAGAGATGGACCATGCCGTCGATCTCGCCCGGCAGACCCACGAACAGACCGAACTCGGTGATGTTCTTGATCTCGCCTTCGAGCTCGGAACCCACCGGGTGCTTGTCGATGAACGACGACCACGGATTGTCCATGCACTGCTTGAGGCCGAGGCTGATACGACGCTTGGTCGGATCGACGTCGAGCACCATGACTTCGACTTCCTGGCTGGTCGAGACGATCTTGCCGGGATGCACGTTCTTCTTGGTCCAGCTCATTTCGGAAACATGGACCAGGCCTTCGATGCCCGGCTCCAGTTCCACGAAGGCGCCGTAATCGGTGATGTTGGTGACCCGGCCCTTGAGCTTGGCGCCGACCGGATACTTGGCGGCGACACCTTCCCAGGGATCCGACTCCAGCTGCTTCATGCCGAGGCTGATGCGCTGGGTTTCGGAATTGAAGCGCACCACCTGAACATTGACGTTCTGGCCGATATGCAGCGCTTCCGACGGGTGGTTGATGCGGCGCCACGCGATGTCGGTGACGTGCAGCAGGCCGTCGACACCGCCCAGATCCACGAACGCGCCGTAATCGGTGATGTTCTTCACGACACCCTGCAGAACCTGGCCTTCCTTGAGGTTGGCCACGAGTTCGCTGCGCGCTTCGGCGCGGCTCTCTTCGAGCACGGCACGACGCGAGACGACGATGTTGCCACGGGCGCGGTCCATCTTGAGGATCTGGAAGGGCTGCGGCGTACCCATCAGCGGGCCCACGTCGCGCACCGGACGGATGTCGACCTGGCTTCCCGGCAGGAAGGCGACGGCGCCGGAGAGGTCGACCGTGAAGCCGCCCTTGACGCGACCGAAGATCACGCCGGTGACGCGCTGGTTGTCCTTGAACTGCTTCTCGAGCGCGGTCCAGGCTTCTTCGCGCTTGGCCTTCTCGCGGGAAAGAACGGCTTCGCCGTTCTTGTCTTCCATGCGCTCGAGATAGACCTCGACCACGTCGCCGACCTTCAGCTCGGCCTTGCCGGCCGGTCCGCCGAACTCACGCAGGGCCACGCGGCCCTCGGATTTCAGGCCGACATCGACCAGGGCGAATTCGCCTTCGATGGCGACGACATTGCCGCTGAGGACCGAGCCTTCGAGACCCTGGGCGGAGCCCAGCGATTCTTCCAGAAGGGCGGCGAAACTCTCTTTCGCGGCGGGAACTTCATGTGTGGCGACACGCGCCGCAGCAGATTTAGCCATAATAGGGATAGTCCTTTCTCACGCTCATTTTTCCGGCCGGCCGGTTGTCTCCGGCGGTCTGGGTAGACAGGTTGCAAAGCGGACCGAGCTAGGATCGCCTCTGATCGACGATCGTGCGCTCGACAATTTCCTTGGCGCGTTCGAATACCTGATCGATATCGAGGTCCGAGGTATCGAGGTGGACGGCGTCATCGGCCGCCTTCATCGGGGCGTCGGCGCGCGCTGCATCGCGCGCATCGCGGGCCCTGATATCCTCCAAAACCCGCGCGTATATAGCCGTCTCGCCGCGCTCTTGCAACTCCTTGAGCCGGCGCTGGGCCCTGGCCTCGGGGGTGGCGGTGACGAAGATTTTTACCGGTGCGTCCGGGCAGATCACCGTGCCGATGTCGCGGCCGTCCAGAACAACACCGGAACACGGCCGCCCGTCGGGTCCCGGCGCAGTGGCGGCGAAGCGGCGCTGGAAGTCAAACAGGGCCTGCCGCACCCCGGGAATGGCCGCCACCTTGGACGACGCGTCACCGGCGGCGGCGGAGCGGAGCGCGGGGTCCCTGAGGGTGGCCGGCGCGAGGTTTTGCGCCGCCTTCGTGGCAGCGGCCGCGTCGGTCGGATCCCCGCCCGCCTTCAGGACGGCGAGCCCGACCGCCCGGTAGAGCGCGCCGGTATCGAGATGGGCAAAGCCGAAATGGGCGGCGAGGCGCTTGGCCAGCGTCCCCTTGCCGGCGGCCGCCGGCCCGTCGAGGGCAATGACGAAGGGTTTCATCGGTTCTTCAGGGAAATGCTGCCGCCCAGGCCGTTCATGAGATCGGCGAAACCGGGGAAGGAGGTATCGATGGGCGAGCCGTCGTCGATCGAGACCGGTCGCGACGCCGCCATGCCCAGAACCAGGAAGGCCATGGCCGGGCGGTGGTCGAGATTGACGGCGATATGGGCGCCGCCCCCGGGCTTCTTGCCGGTGCCGGTGACGGCAAGCCAATCCTCGCCCTCGGACACCGCCGCGCCGCAGGCCGCGAGGCCGCGCGCCATGGCACCCAGGCGATCGCTTTCCTTCACCCGCAGCTCGGCCAGGCCCAGCATCCGCGTCTCGCCCTCCGCAAAGGCGGCGGCCACCGCGAGGATCGGATATTCGTCGATCATCGAGGGAGCGCGCGCGGCCGGAACCGTCACGCCCCTGAGATGCGAATGCGTCACCTTGAGATCGCCGACCTTCTCGCCGGCCTCCACGCGCGCGTTCTCTATTTCAATGCTGGCGCCCATTTCCAGCAGCGTCTCGATGAGGCCGATACGGTGCGGATTGAGGCCGACATTCTCGATCACGATCTGGGATCCGGGCAGGATCAGCGCCGCCACGATGGGGAAGGCGGCCGAGCTGGGATCGCCCGGCACGATGATCTTGCGGCCCTTCAGTTCCGGCTGGCCGACGATCGAAGAGGCCCGTCCTTCAGGCGTTTCTTCGACGCGCACATCGACGCCGAAACCCTTCAGCATGAGCTCGGTGTGATCGCGGGTATGCTCTGGCTCGATCACCGTGGTGATGCCCGGCGTGTTGAGACCGGCCAGCAGAATGGCCGATTTCACCTGGGCGGATGCCACTGGCAGTTTGTAGGTGATGGGCAGCGGCGACGCGGTGCCGATCACGGCCAAAGGCGGGCGGCCGCCGCTCCGGGTCACGAATTCGGCCCCCATCTGGCGCAGGGGATCGGTGACGCGCGCCATGGGGCGCGAACGCAGAGAGGCATCGCCGGTGAAGAAGGTGGTCATCGGGTAAGGCGCCACCAGACCCATCAGCAGGCGCGTGCCGGTGCCGGCATTGCCGAGATCCAGGACATCATTGGCTTCAGCGAGACCGCCATTCCCGCGCCCCTGCGCGCGCCAGACGCCGTCGGCGTCGCGCGCCGCCGATCCACCCAGCAGGCGCATGGCCGCGGCGGTGCGCAGCACGTCCTCGCCCTCCAGCAGGCCGTGGATTTCGGTCTCGCCCAGGGCGAGGGCGCCCAGCATCAGGGAGCGATGCGAGATGGATTTGTCACCGGGCACGCGGATGCGGCCCTTGAGGCCCCTGCCGGTGCCGGAACTCAGCGGTCGCGCCGCATCCGTCTGTCTGCTCATGCGAATCCACCCAACCCGTTTTGCCCGCCCGTTTTGCCCGCTCGTTTTGACCGCCCGAATTCACGCCGGACCCTGACGCCCGGAAGATCCCGGCGGCACGACCTGGGGGGCGGCGCTTCTCTAGCACAGCCCGCCCCCCCGACGGAAATGCCGATTTCCGCCAGTTTTCGCTTCCGTGGTTTCCCAGTTTTCGCTCCTGCGGTTTTTCCGGGTGCCACCGATATTTCCGCCATGTTTCCGGGCGTTGACAGCGCCCGGGCGCTATGGCAATTGGCAAGCCGCATCGGAGATTGATCGGAGAGACCAGGTGACCAAGCCGGAATGGGGCACAAAGCGCGTCTGTGGCAGTTGCGGCGCGCATTTCTACGACATGCGCAAGGCCACCATCGTGTGCCCGAAATGCAAGACGGTCTACGACCCCGATGCGGTCATGAAGAGCCGCCGCCGCGTGGCCGAGAAGATGACGCCGGTCAAACCCGTGGTCGAGGACGATCCGGTGCTGCCCGATGTCGAGGCGGATGAGGAGGTCCTCTCGGACGAGGAGGATGCGGTGCTGGAAGACGCTTCCGAACTCGGCGAGGACGACGAGGATATCTCGGACGCCATCGAGAATGTCGAGGACGAGGCGGATCGCTGAGGTCAACCGGCGGGGGCAGCCGGCCGATTTGCCTGAATTGACTGGTCTTTTTTCCGCTTGAATTCCACTCGGCGGGCACTTAGGTTCCAGCCCGTCCGACCGCCCTCCAGCCCGTCCGCCTGTGACGGGCGCGGTCGCCCCGAGTTTCGGGCCCATAGCTCAGCTGGGAGAGCGCCACAATGGCATTGTGGAGGTCAGCGGTTCGATCCCGCTTGGGTCCACCAAATCAAACCTCCGCCGTGAGGGATCACGCGCGGGGGTTTGCTTTTTGGCGCTCGGGCGCCCGAGCAAACGCTCTCCCTAACCGGCGCGAATGCCGTGCAGAAAATCCGCAACCTGGGTCTTGAGCAAGGTGCCGTTTTTGGCGAGTTCGCTGGCGGCGGCGAGAACCTGGGTCGCCCCGGCGCTGGTCTGCTGCGACGCCTGGGTGACGCCGACGATGTTCGTGGTCACCTCGGCCGCGCCGCCGGAGGCCTGCTGCACGTTTCTGGAAATCTCCTGCGTGGCGGCCCCCTGTTCTTCGACAGCCGAGGCGATGGCGGTCGAAATCTCGTTCACCCGGTCGATGGTCTGGGTGATCGACTGGATGGCCTCGGCCGA
>JAEUKV010000328.1 GCA_016794165.1 Rhodospirillaceae bacterium | reverse complement strand
ATCTTCCGGCGTGCCGCCCATCATCTCCTCGCTATAGGCGCGGCCATGGGGCATCTCGGTGGCGTGATAGTCGATGCCGAGCTCGTACATGCCGCAGATCGGCACCGCCGCGTCGACCAGGTCGGCAAAGCGCGTGATTGCGAACCAGGACGAATACCCGCCATAGGAAAGGCCGGCGACGCCGATGCGGCCGCGCGTGGCCTTGCCGCATGCCAGCAGGGCCTCGATGCCGGCGCGGATGTCCAGCTGCTCACCCCCACCCCAGCCGTCTTCCTTGATGCTCTCGCGGAAGTCCCGGCCGAACCCGGTCGAACCACGGTAATTGGGGTCGAGCACCGTGAAGCCGGCGCCGACCAGGAACTGGATGATGGGGTTGACCCAATCCTCGCTGTGCCAAGTGGGCCCACCATGCACCCAGCAGACCAAGCCGCGGCTCGGTGTCTTGGGTTCGTAAAGCCAGCCCTGAATCCGGCGGCCGTCACTAGAGGACCAGGTGAAATCCGTGGCCGCGGTGAAATCCGCTGGTTTTGCCGCGATCAAAGCGGCGGTATCGGTGAGGTTGCGCTCGGCGCCGGTGGCGGGATCCACCCGTACCAGCTCATGGGCACCACCGGAATGATAGGCTTCGGCCACCCAGCTGCCGTCCGGCAGTTCGCCGATCGGCAGCAGGCTGCGCCCGGGACTGACGAAGGCTCGCTCGCCGCCGCTGGCGATATCCAGCAACTTGGCGACCAGTCGGCCCTGGTCGAATTCCAGGACCATCGCCCGCCGGCCGTCGCTGCCGGGGAGGATATCGTCGATGGCGCGCGCGGGATCGTCGATCAGCCAGCGGAGCGAACCGGTGCCAGCCTCCAGCACACCGACGCGGTCATGGGTTTCGGTCTCGGCGAGAACCAGGATCTTGTCGCCGGCTCCCAGCCAATGTGCCTTGGCTTTCAGGCGGTCGCCGACATTGAGGACCTCGCGGTCGCCGCTGCCGTCCATCCCGACGACCCAGTACTGGACGCCGGCGGGATGATGGTCGGAGCGCGCATAGAGCACGCTGTTGCCGTCCGGCGAGATTTCCGGCGCAAGGCCGGCGACGCTTTCGGCCCGGGCCAGCACCAGCCGCTCGCCGCTCCTCAGATCCTGGCGATAGATCCAGCTGCCCGCCGTGGGTTCCCCGGTCGCATGATCGACATCGGCGGCATAGACCAGGAAGCGCCCGTCCGGCGACAGGGCGCCACCGAAGACGTAGTGGTTCGATTGCAGCGCGGTCAACGGCCGCGGTTCCGCTGTCCCCTCGCGTTCCAGCAGGAACAGGCGGTCATGCTCGTTGGCACCGATCGATTGGGAGAGGATCAGGGTTTCGCCGTCTTCCGAGACATGATTGACGTAGAAGTGATCGCGGCCGTCGGTGAGGCGGCGCGGCTTCCGGCTGCCGTCGGTGGGGACCACCCAGACATTCCCGGTTTCGGTCAGACCGGTCCAGGTCCAGGCCAGCCACTGGCCGTCGGCCGACAGCCGGGGCGTCCACAAGACCGGATAGCTGGCCCAGATACGGGCGGTGTCGCTAAGATTCATGATTCGACCGGTTCGTCTTCGATGAGGTGGCACGCGGCGAGATGTCCGGCGCCGAAAGCGCGCAGCGCCGGCTCGGCGGTGGCACAGATGTCGCTGGCCAGCGGGCAGCGGGTGCGGAACCGGCAGCCCGAGGGCGGGTTGATCGGCGATGGGAGGTCGGCCTGCAGCAGGATTCGCTCGCGCGCCCGCTCCAGCCTGGGATCAGGAATCGGCACGGCCGAAATCAGCGCCTGCGAATAGGGATGCAACGGGCGGGCGTAGAAATCGTCGCGATCGGCGATTTCCATCACCTTGCCCAGATAGAGCACCATGACGCGGTGGCTGATATGCCGTACCACGGCAAGATTGTGCGAGATGAACAGAAGCGAGAGACCCAGCGATTGCTGCAGTTCCATCAGCAAATTGACGATCTGTGCCTGGATCGAGACGTCGAGGGCCGAAACCGGCTCGTCGCAGACGATCAGCTTGGGTCGCAGGATGATCGCCCGCGCGATGCCGATGCGCTGGCATTGGCCGCCGGAGAATTCGTGCGGGTAGCGGTTGGCCATGGCGGGCGACAGGCCGACCTGCTCCATGACCTCAAACACCCGTTTGCGGACATCGTTGCGCGACATCTCGGGATGGAAGGTGCGCAGCGGCTTGGCGATGATCGCCTCGACCGAGAGGCGCGGGTCGAGCGAGGCGAGCGGATCCTGAAAGATGATCTGCATGTGCCGGCGTTCGGCGCGCAGCGCCTTGTCGCCGAGGGCGAAGAGGTCCTGCCCCATCCAGACCACCTGGCCGTCGGTCGAATCGATCAGGCGCAGGATCGCGCGACCGAGGGTGGATTTGCCACAACCGGATTCGCCGACAATCCCCAGGGTCTCGCCGGCGCGAAGATCGAAGCTGACGCCGTCGATCGCCCGCACCGCGAGCCTCTCGCCACCCAGCCAGGCGCGTTGCAGCGGAAAGTGAACCTTGAGGTCGGAGACCGAAAGCAGCGTGTCCGTCATGGCCGCCTGTCCTCGAGAGGGCTGTTGTGGCAGGCGAGGCGTCTGCCGCCCGCGTCCGCGACCAGCGGCGGCATCGCAGAATCGCAGGGTGCCGTCCTGAGGGCGCAGCGCGGCGAAAAGGGGCAACCCGGCAGATCCCCCATGGCGGCGCGCGGCTGGCCGGGAATGGTTAGAAGCTCACCATGGGTCCGCTCATCGAGCCGCGGCGTCGAGGCGAGCAGGCCCTTGGTGTAGGGATGGCGCGGATCGTAGAAGATCTCGTCCAGCGTCCCCTGTTCCATGATACGCCCGCCATAGAGCACGATCACCCGGTCGCACAGCCGCGCGATGACACCGAGGTCGTGGGTCACGATCGCTACCGCGGCGTCGAGGTCGCGTGCGAGCTCGCCCAGCAGTTCCAGGATCTGCGCCTGCACCGTGACGTCGAGGGCCGTCGTCGGTTCGTCGGCGAAGAGCAGCGACGGCCGGCACAGCAGGGCCATGGCGATCATCACGCGCTGGCGCATGCCGCCTGAGAATTCATGGGGGTAGAGGCCGATGCGGCGCCGTGCCTCGGGAATGCGCACCCGGTCCAGCAGATCGATGGCGATGCCAAGCGCCTCGCGCTGCGACTTCCCCTGATGCACCATCAGAACTTCGGTCAACTGGTCGCTCACGCGCATATAGGGGTTGAGCGAGGTCATCGGGTCCTGAAAGATCATCGACATGGCAGAGCCGCGAATCCCGTCGAGTTCTTTCGCCGTGCGGCCGAGGATTTCGGTGTTCTCGAAGCGGGCACTTCCGGTCGCACTGCCATTGCTGGCGAGAAGGCCCATGAGCGACAGCAGAATCTGGCTCTTGCCGGAACCGGATTCGCCCACGATCCCCACCACCTCGCCGCGATGGAGGTCGAAGCTGACCCGGTCGACCGCCGTCACCGCGCCCTGCGGCAGCTTGAAACGGACGCTGAGGTCCCTGACCGAGAGGATCGGCGCCGCAGCGTTCGTGGCACGCGCTTCGGACAAGACGTCACCGCTCATTGGGGTCGAAGGCATCGCGCAGCCCGTCCGTGATGTAATTGAGGCAGAACAGGACCGCGGCCAGCATGGAACCTGGCAGCAGCAGCAGGCGCAGATCGCTTTCGATGCGCCCGGCGCCGTCGTTGACCAGCGTGCCCCAGCTCGCCGCCGGCGCCTGCACGCCGATGCCGAGAAAACTCAGGAAGGACTCGGTCAGAATGATCTCGAGGACCAGCAGGCTGGAATAGACGATGATCACGTTGACCGAGTTGGGCGCGATATGCTGCAGGATGATCTGCCAGGGTGTCATGCCGCCGGCCTTTGCGGCCTCGATGAACTCGCGGCTGCGCAGGCTGACCGCCTGGCCACGGGCGATGACGGCCGGCGTCAGCCAGAGCGTGATCACGACCGCGACGAATAGCGACGTATTGCTCTTGCCCAGCCCGACATTGATTAGGATCACCAGGAACATGAACGGCACGCTGAGCAGGATGTCGACCGCCCGCATCATCCAGTTGTCGACCCAGCCGCCGAGATAGCCGGCGGTGGCGCCGTAGACCACGCTGATCAGGACCGAGACGATGGCGCCGAAAAATCCAAGCCCCAGCGATACGCGCCCGCCCTCCAGCGATCGAATCAGGTGGTCGCGGCCGAGATCGTCCGTGCCGAACGGATGCGCCGAAAAAAGATCGATGGGTGCCGACGTGTTGTCCCAATCGGCTTCCGTGGGCAGGAGCAGCGGGCCGATGAAACAGGCCAGCACGATGATCGCCAGGACCCAGCAGCTGAGTACCGCGAGGCGGTTCTTGCGGAAGCGATGCAGCGACGCCCGGAACGGGCTGAGTCCAGGCTGCACGCCGTGTTCCTCGCTCGTGCCAGGCTGTATCGCCAGCTCACTCATAACTCACCTTTGGATCGAGCAGGCCGCGGACGATGTCGGTGAGCAGATTGGCGAAGATGACGATCGATCCGTAGAACAGGGTTACGCCCATCACCAGCGGGTAGTCGCGGTTGATCGCGGCATCGACGAAGTAGCGGCCGATGCCGGGAATCGAGAAGATCTGCTCAACCACGATGGAGCCGGTGATCGTGATGGCGGTCGCCGGCCCGAGATAGGCCACCACCGGCAGCAGCGCGCCCTTGAGCGCGTGCCGCAGGATCGTGCGTCGCTCGCCAAGGCCCTTGGCGCGGGCGGTGCGGACATAGTTGGTGCGCATGATCTCGATCATGCTGCCGCGCATGAGGCGGGAAATGTAGGCGATGTTGGGGAGCGCCAGGGTCAGCACCGGCAGGATCCGATAGGTCCAGGAATCTCCCCAGCCCGAAATCGGCAGCCATCTGAGATGCAGGCCGAAATAGCTCTGCGCCACCGGCCCGATCACGAAGATCGGAATGGCAAGGCCCACCATGGCGATGGCCCCGACCGAATAGTCGACGCTGGTATTGCGGCGAAGCGCACCGGCGATACCAAGCGCGATGCCGATGATCGCGGCGACCAGCATGGCCCACATGCCGACTTCCAGCGAGGTGGGGAAGCCGATGCCGATGAGCTCGCTGACCGAATAGTCCCGGTTCTTGATCGACGGCCCGAAATCAAAATGCAGGACGCCCCAGATGTAGCGCCAGAACTGTTCCCAAAGCGGCAAATCGAGATTGAAGGCGCGCCTCAAATTGGCAAGCACCTCCGGGGTCAGCCGGCGATTGCCGGAGAACGGATCGCCCGGCGCCACACGCATCATGAAGAACGTGATCGCCGCCAGGACGAACAAGGTCGGGATACTGCCAAGCGTACGCCTGACGACGTATTGAAACATGCTGCCCTACGGCCGGATCAGAGGAGAACCAAATACCGGGGCCCGCGCTGGCGCGGACCCCGGTTAGGCAGCTACTGGACGGACATGTATTTGGTGCTGTGCCAGCCGGCCGGGTTGTCGACCCAGCCGGAGACCCGGGAATTCACCAGGGCACGGCTGGGCGAGGAGGAGAGCGGGATCACCAGATAGGTATCCAGCAGCGCGCGCTCGGCCTCCGCCAGCAGCTTGTAGCGCTCGGCCTGGTCCTCGGTCGACATCGCCTTGTCATAGGCAGCTTCGTATTCCGGGCTCTGCCAGCCATAGCCGGCCTCGGCGCGCGGATCCATATAGGCGAGGAAGGTTTCCGGCCCGGCGAAATCGCCCACCAGGTTGTCGTTGAACACCTGCCAGTTGCCGTCGTTGAAGGCGGCCAGCCAGGAATCGCGGTCCTGGGCATTGACCTTGGCCTCGACGCCCAGCGTCTGCTTCCACATCACCGCTGCGGTCTCGGCGATCTTCTTGTAGGCGTCGTTGTTGCTCGATTCAATCGACAGGGCGAGGACATTGTCGGGGCCGAAGCCGGCCTCGGCATAGAGTTCCTGCGCCTTTGCCACGCGCTCGTCCTTGGGCATGGCGCAATCGGCCTGCTGTGGCTGCGGATAATTGGGAACGGGAATCACATAGCCGCAGTTGAGCACATAACCGCCCTTGACCACCTTGTTGATGATGGCGTCGCGGTCGAGCGCCATCGCCAGGGCCTGGCGGACGCGGATGTCGTCAAAGGGCGGCTTGGTGATGTTGAAGCTCAGATAGTTCGTTTCGGTGCTGCTGGTGACATGCACCTGGTCGCCGAATTCGGCCGTCAACGCCTCGATCTGGTCGCTCGGAATGTCATAGGTAATGTCCTGCTCGCCGGCCTTGAACAGCTTCACCGCCGTGTTGTCGTCCTCGGTGATCTGGTAGATGACCTTGTCGATCTTGACACTGTCGGCGCCCCAATAGGTCGGGCTCTTCACCAGCGTGACATGCGATTGCGGCACGTTCTCGATCAGGTGATAGGCGCCATTGGTGACGATGTTTTCCGGCTTGATAAAGTCGCCGCCAAAGGCCTCGAAGCTCGGCTTGTGCAGGGGCGGGAAATAGAACGAGTTGAGGATGTAAAGGGCATAGGGAGCCGGCTTCTCAAGCTGGATCACCACGGTCTTGTCGTCCGGCGCACTGACCCCGACGCTCGCGGGATCGGTCGATTCGCCGCCATTGAAGGCCGCCGCGCCGACCACGGAGATGGTCGAGGTGAAGATATAGCCCTTGTCCGAAGCCGTGGCCGGGTCGAGTGTCCGGATGACGCCATTGACGAAATCCTGCGCCACCAGCGGGTCACCGTTCGACCACTTCAATCCGTCGCGCAGGTGGAAGGTATAGGTCAATCCATCGTCCGAGATGTCCCACGTCTCGGCCGCACCCGGAACCGGCTCGCCGGCGGGATCAGGGGAAACCAAGCCCTCGTAGATGTCGTCCAGGATGAAGCCTTCATAGGCGAGGAAATTGATCTGGGGGTCGAGCGTTCCGATGGTGGACCCCATGCCACGCGTCAGGACGCTCTCTGCCGCCGCAGGTTGCGCCAATGCGACGATCGCGGCGAGAATCATCCCGCTGATCGTCATCCGCGCCGAGTAATTTGCCAACATCATGAACCTCTCCCGTTGCTTGCACTTGGGCCCGTGGGCCGGGCCGCACATTCGCAGAAAAAAACTTATTGCTTGTGATCGCCGCGAGCACAAGGGCCTGTTGAGAAGCCCGCCCGGTGCTGTATACAGCGGTGGCAATCTAGGCTTGGGTACCTCTATTCTGTCAAGGGCGATGGTTTAGGCGCACGTCACCTGAATGGGCGCTCAACGCGCTCTGGAACAGTTCCAGTTCGCATCAGGCCAGCCTGTCCGTTACCCGCTCCAATCCGGAAAGGATCCAGATGACCGTCGTGACCACATTCCCCCATGCCGTCCGTCATATCGAGAACATCTGGATTCCACTGCCCGATGGAACCCGGCTCGCCGCGCGCATGTGGCTGCCCGAAGACGCCGATGACAAACCCGTCCCGGCCGTTATCGAATGCGTTCCCTATCGCAAGCGTGACGGCCTGCGCTATCGCGACGATGAAATGCATCCTTATGTCGCGGGACACGGCTATGCGGTTCTGCGCATCGACCTGCGTGGCACCGGCGAATCGGACGGCCTCCCCGACGACGAATACACCCCCGCAGAGCAGGCCGATCTTGTCGCCGCCATCGACTGGATCGCACGACAGTCCTGGTGCGCCGGCAGGGTCGGCATGATGGGAATTTCGTGGGGCGGCTTCAATGCGTTGCAGGTGGCCGCACACCGGCCGCCGGCCCTGCGCGCGATCATCACGGTCGACGCCTCCGACGACCGCTACAACGACGACGTCCACTACATGCAGGGCGTGCTGCTGCACGACAATTTCTCCTGGGCCTCGGCAATGTACGCCTATGCAGTGCTGCCGCCGGATCCGGAAATCGTGGGTGATATCTGGCGCGAGGCATGGCTGGCGCGCCTGCGGCACTACCGCTTTCCGTTCCACATCTGGGGTGGCCATCAGCGCCGCGACGCCTATTGGCGCCAGGCCTCGGTGATCGAGGACTACACGGCCATCGCCTGTCCGGTCTTTGCCATCGGCGGCTGGGAGGACGGTTATTCCAACGCCGTGCCGCGCCTGTGCCAGCATATCAAGGCGCCGGTGAAGGGATGGATCGGCCCCTGGGGTCACGCCTATCCCCACAACGCCCTGCCCGGTCCGCAGGCGGGTTTCCTGCAGGAGGCCCTGCGCTGGTGGGACCGCTGGTTGAAAGATATCGATACCGGCGTGGAGCGCGATCCGCGCCTGATCGCATGGATGAACGATTCATATACGCCCGACCCTTGCGCCATGGAGCGACCGGGCCGCTGGATCGCCGAGACCGACTGGCCGAGCCCGCGGATCGAAACCCGGAAAATTCCTTTCGGTGACCGCCGCCTCGGAGCGACCGAAAGCGTGACGCTCGCTGTCAAATCGCCGCAGAATTGCGGCCTGGGATCGGTCGAATGGTGTTCCTACGGCGACAGCGACGGGGACTATCCGGACGACCAGCGCGCCGATGATGGCATGTCGCTGTGTTTCGACGGCGCAATGCTGGCCGAACGGCTGGAGATCTTCGGCCAGCCCATTGTGGAACTGGCGTTCAGCGTCGACCGGCCGGTGGCGCGCGTTGCCGTGCGCCTCAACGACGTCGCCGCCGACGGCACCTCGACCCGCGTCACCTTCTGCGTCTTCAGCCTCAACCACAAGGACGACCAGGCCGCGCCGGTCGACCTTGAGCCCGGCCGGCGCTACAGCGCGCGGATTCCTCTCAACTACATCGCTCACGCCTTTCTGCCCGGCCATCGCCTGCGCGTCGCGGTCTCGACCAATTACTGGCCGATGATGATGCCGGCACCCGAGGCAGTGACGCTGAGCCTCCACACCGACGGTTGCCAGTTGTTCCTGCCCGTGCGCCCCAGTGACACCGGGGATCCGCCCATCGCGGTGCCGCCGGCCGAGGCGGCACCGCCGGCCCCGGGTCATGTCACTCGGCCAGGTCGCAGCGCCCGCGACGTACAGATCGACATAGCGGCCGGCGAGACCGTGCTCGTCAACACCAAGGATGCCGGGGGCTATCATTTCAGCGAGATCGGCGTCACCTCCGATTGTCGCGTGATCGAGACCTACCGGATCCGGAACAACGATCCGCTCAGCTATCGGGTCGAGATCAGCTACGAGCAGATGCTGAAAGGGCCGGATTGGGAGGCCCGTACCGTCAGTGTCACCAGCCTCGCCGCGGCACGGGATGTCTTCCATATCACCGCGCGCATGGATGCATTCGACAGTGGCGTGCGCATCTTCAGCGACGAGGAATCCTACGATCTGCCGCGGGATTACTGCTGAGCCAGGATCCGGGGCGCGGGTTCGAAGGACCCCCGCCCGCCCCGATCCAGGTCATGCTCAGAATTTCCTTGATGCTTGTCCAATTTTTTGATTGGATAATAAAATAACGTGTAGGCGCAGAATTGGCCATCATGATGGGCGATGCGGGGAATGACGGGGTGGTGTATCTGCGATCCAAACCTCCCCGGGCAAAGTCAGGGCGGGCAAAGTCGGGGATTGGATAGATTGTGCCGGCTGGATGCCGCGTTCTGAATCGGGTTTGCGTTATCAAGCCAATGTGATTTCAATGAGCGACCAAGCTCGCGTTGAGTAGTGACCTGACTGCGGAGCCTACCGGAGCGGTCAACTGCCGAACGGCCAACGAAGGGAGAACAGGGAAGATGCGAATGGGAAATCTAGCAAAATCGTGGCGGCTGCTCGCGACCACGGCGACGATGGTACTGGTGGCGGGTGTTGCTCAGGCACAATCGGTTCCCGAATCCAAGGATCCGATCAAGCTCGCCCTCAACGAATGGACCGGCCAGCTGGCCTCGTCCTACATCTATGGCTCGGTTCTGGAAAAGATGGGCTACACGGTCGAATATGTGACCGCGGGTGCCGTGCCGCAATATGAAGCAATGGTGAGCGGCAACCTCACCGCCAATCCCGAAAACTGGGACAACAATGTCGGCGAGATCTATCCCAAGGCGGTGGCCAGCGGGGATTTGGTCCTGCTCGGGCCGCTCGGCATCGACGCCGTCGAATCCTGGGTCTATCCGGCCTATATGGAAGCGAAATGTCCGGGTCTGCCCGACTGGAAGGCCTTGATGAACTGCGGCGAGGCCTTTGCCACGCCGGAGACCATGCCCAATGGCCGGGTGATCGACTATCCGGCCGATTGGGGTGCTCGCGCCGAGCCGCTGATCGCGGCCCTCGGCCTGCCGATGACGGCCATTCCGGGCGGCAGCGAAGGCGCCATGGTGGCGGAAATCAAGAGCGCGGTCGCGGCCGAGGAGCCGGTTCTGGTCATGTTCTGGGCGCCGCACTGGCTGTTCTCGGAAGTCGAGATGAAGTGGGTCGACCTGCCGCCCTATGAAGAGGGCTGCGACGAAGATCCGACCAAGGGGCCGATTCCGGACAAAGTCGGGGATTGCAGCCGTCCGGCCGCCAATGTCAGCAAGGTGGCCTGGAAGGGCATGAAGGACAAGTGGCCGGCCGCCTGGAAGGTGCTTGAGGCGATGAGCCTCGACAACACCACCCAGCAAAAGCTGATGTTCGAAGTGGACAACAAGGGCCGCGACATCAAGGAAGTCGTCCAGGAGTGGATGGACCAGAACGAAAGCGTCTGGCAGAACTGGGTTTCCAAGGCGACAAGCTGACCGACCGCACAGACATGAGGGCCAGGTTCCCGGCGGGGACCTGGCCCCCGATGTTTGGCGTGTCTTCATCCAGGGGCGGTTGAGCGCTTTCCCAATCGGGTCGTCGCTGGCAGTATGAAGCCGCTGGGCTGGGCGCCGATGTGGGCGCAACTCCGGAAGCGTGGAAGGATTGGCGATGCCCGACAATGGACAGGCAAGCGATCAAATCAAGCTGTCCTGCCGAAATCTGTGGAAGGTCTACGGCAAGGACGCCGCCAGCTTCTTCACGGGAACGGACGCACCAGGCGACACCGCCGCCCTGGCGCGGCGCATCCGCGAAACCGGCCATATCGTGGCGGCCTGCGATGTCAGTTTCGACGTGCGGGTGGGCGAGATCTTCGTCATCATGGGCCTGTCGGGGTCCGGAAAGTCGACCGTGGTGCGGTGCCTCTCGCGCCTGGTCGAGCCCACGGCCGGCGAAGTGCGCCTGGATGGGCGCAACCTGCTCAAGGCCTCGCCCGACGAGCTTATCGACATCCGCCGCCACAAGATGGGCATGGTGTTTCAGAGCTTCGGCCTGCTGCCGCATCTCACCGTGCTGGACAATGTCGCCTTTCCGCTGCGCCTGCAGGGCTCGAGCGAGGGCGAGCGCCACGCCAGGGCGCGCAAGATGATCGAGCTGGTCGGCCTGAAGGAGCGGGAGGCGGCCTTTCCCCATCAGCTCTCCGGCGGCCAGCAACAGCGGGTCGGCATCGCCCGCTCGCTGGCGGTCGATCCGGAACTATGGTTCCTCGATGAACCGTTCTCGGCACTGGATCCCCTCATTCGCCGCCAGATGCAGGACGAGTTCCTGCGGCTGCAGCAATTGCTGCGCAAGTCCATTGTCTTCATCACGCACGACTTCCTCGAGGCCCTGCGGATCGCCGATCGGATGGCCATCATGCGCGATGGCCGGATCGTACAGATGGGCGCACCGGCCGATCTGGTGCTCAATCCGGCGGATTCCTATGTCGCCGAATTCACCAGCGAAGTGCCGCGTTCCCGGGTCCTCACCTCGGCGGACGCGATCGATGCCAGTCTGAGTGTTGCAGCCGACGCGCCGAAGATCGACGGTCGCGTCAAGCTGGAAGATCTGTTGCCGGAACTGGCGGCCCGACCCGCTGGGTTGCGCGTCGTCGACGTGGCCGGCAACGCCCTTGGCATGGTGACGCCGGGCAGCGTCATTGCGGTATTGGCCGATGCAAAGTCACAGCCAAACGCTGCCTAGCCGCCGCATCGGCGGCGATTTGGTGCGCGGGCTCGACCGGCAGGCGCTGGTCTGGCTGGCCATCACCGCGTTCCTTCTGGTAAGTCCCGGCTTCAACGCCCTCTTGCCCTGGCTCAAGACCTACCCGGCGGAGCTGGTTCTGCCCATCACGCCGGCACTCAATCAGTTCATGAGCTGGTTCGTCGACAGCTTCGGCTTCATCTTCAAGGGCATCGCCTGGCTGCTGCAATGGCCGATCGCCGCCGTGCAGGCGGTCCTGCACTGGCTGCCCTGGCCCGCGACGATCTCGATCGTGGCAATGCTGGCGTACCGGGTATCTGGGTGGCGCCTCGCGGCTTTCAGCGTGGTCGGCATGCTCTATATGGTGGTGGTCGGCTTCTGGATCGAGAGCATGAACACGCTCTCTTTGGTCGCGATTTCGGTGCCGCTTTCGGTTGCCATCGGCTTTCTGCTGGGTGTTGCTGCCTATCGCTGGCGCGCGGCCGAGCGCATCATCGTCCCCACGCTCGATTTCCTGCAGACCGTGCCGACCTTTGCCTATCTCCTCCCGGTCATCAAGCTGTTCGGCTTCGGCCCCGTGACCGGTCTCATCACCAGTCTGCTCTATGCCTTCCCGGCAATGGTGCGCAACACGCAGCTCGGACTCAAGGAAGTCCCCGAGGAGGTCGTCGAGTCCGGTCGCATGTCGGGTGCCACGCCACGACAACTGTTCTGGCTGGTTCAGGTTCCCGCCGCCCGGCGCCAGATCATGCTCGGTATCAACCAGACGACCATGGCGGCACTCAGCATGGTCATCGTGGCGTCGATCATCGGCGGCTCGGCGGATATCGGCTGGGCGGTGCTCTCGACCATGCGCAAGGCGTCCTTTGGCGAAGCCTTCCTGGCCGGCATCGTCATCGCCCTCATCGCCATGATCATGGATCGCATTACCTGGGCGATCGCGGCGCGCGACCGTGCAGGTGATCCGCCGGCACAAGCCGCCTTGACGCGGCATCGGCATCTACTGATCGGTCTGGCCCTGGTCGCCTTGTTCCTGCTGCTCGCTCAAGTGTTGCCGGCGCTGGCCGAATGGCCGCGGGACTGGCGCTTTTTCCCAGCGCGCTCGATCGACAGCGCGATCTCCACCTTCATCGTGGCTGGCAAGAGCTGGATCGAACTGATCAAGAAGGCGGCATTCTATTTCGCCATGCTACCGGTCAGGCTCGGGCTCGAGGCGACGGTCAAGCCGGCCACCTGGGGCTTCGCCTGGTCGACCATCCATACGGTGCTCTATGTTCTGGTGCTGGGCGGCCTTGCCGTCTATGCCGCGCGCACCTGGTCGCTGATGGCGGGGATCGGCATCGTGATCTGGTCGGCGGTCTATTTCTTCGGCATCACCAATCTGCCGTGGCTGGGGCTCGTCGCCCTGGGAACGGCGCTGGCCTGGAAGGTCGGGGGTCGTTCGCTGGCGCTCGGCACCGGGCTGGGGCTCGTCTATCTGCTGGTCGCGGGAATCTGGGAATACGCGATTCTCTCGATCTATCTTTGCGGCATCGCAGTCCTGCTGTCTTTCCTGGTCGGTACTGCGCTCGGCATCTGGGCAGCGCACAGCCCGCGCGTTTCCCATATCCTGCGCCCGATCAACGATACGCTGCAGACCATGCCGCTGTTCGTCCTGCTGATCCCTATCGTCATGATCTTCAAGGTCGGCGAGTTCACGGCGCTGCTCGCGATCTGCCTCTATGCGATCGTGCCTGCCATCCGTTATTCGGAGAATGCCCTGCGCAGCCTGTCGACCGAGGTGGTTGAGGCTGCCACCTGCATGGGCTGCACGACCCGGCAGCTGCTCTTCCAGGTGAAACTGCCGCTGGCCCGGCCGGGCCTGATGCTCGGCCTCAACCAGACCATCATGTACGGCATCTCCATGCTGGTCATCACGGCGCTGGTGGGAACCAAGGAGCTTGGCCAGCAGGTCTATGTGGGCCTTGGCAACGGCGATTTCGGCGTCGGCATGGTGGCCGGCCTCGGCATGGCGGCCATTGCCATGATCGCCGACCGGCTGACCCAGGCCTGGAGCCGGCGCCAGCGTGCGGAACTCGGACTCGGCTGAAGATAGGAACTCCCATGACAAAGAAGATGAAGGCAATCGTCGCCACAGCGAAGGGCGGCCCAGATGTCCTGCAGCAGAGAGAGGTAGATCTGCGCTGGCCGGCCGGGCGGGGCGACGTGCTGGTACGGCTGAAGGCAGCAGCGCTCAATCCGGCCGATACCTTCTTTCGCCAGCTGGGCGGCTATCTCGATTCTGGCGGCCCGCTCATCCTGGGTCATGACGGTGCGGGTATCGTCGAGGCGGTCGGCGCCGGCGTGACGGCGGTCAGGCCCGGTGATCGGGTGTGTTTCTGCTATGGCGGCATCGGCGGCGCCCCCGGCACCTATGCCGAGTTCGCCACCGTCCCGGCCGACGTGGTGGTGACAATTCCCGATGCGATTGACTTCACGGTAGCGGCGGCGTTGCCGCTGGTCTTCATCACGCTCGCGGAGTCGCTCTGCGACCGCGCCGACGTCAAGGCCGGTGAATCCGTTCTCATCCATGCCGGGGCCGGCGGTACCGGGCATGTCGGCGTGCAGCTGGCCAAACTACGGGGCGCCCGGGTGGCAACGACCGTTGGCAGCGCAGCGAAGGCGGAACTGGCGCGGGAACTCGGCGCCGATCTCGCGATTCCCTACCGCGAGCAGGATTTTGTGGCCGCCGCGCGCGATTGGACCGGAGGGCGCGGCCTCGACGTTGCCTTCGACAATGTCGGCGCCGAGATCATGCTGCAGACCTTCAGGGCGATGGCGCCCTATGGCCGGGTGGTGACCCTGATGGGGACACCGGGGGACACGGCCGAGACCGATGCCTATAACGGCAACCTCACCATCCACAACGTCATGATGCTGACACCCATGTGGCTCGGCCTTGAAGAGCGCCTACGTGCGCAGGCCCATCATATCGGGCAGGGTCTGTCACTGGTCGCCAGCGGCCAGCTTCGGGTCCTGGTCGATCGCATCTTCGATCTCTCCGAGGCGGCGGCGGCCCATACCCATCTCGAAAGCGGGAAGGCCGTTGGCAAGGTCGTGCTGAAGATCTAGCGCATCTGAACGGATCTTCCCGCGTCAGTATTCGACGTGCAATTCGTCGGATGCCGGCACGGCCTGACAGGTCAGGGTCAGGCCCTCGGCGATCTCATCGTCGTTGAGCACCTCGTTGTGGGTCATGGTGGCACGCCCCCGCGTGATCTTGGCAAGGCAGGACGCGCAGATGCCGGATTCGCAGCTTGAGGGGGGCTGCAACCCGGCCCGGCGCGCTGCTTCCAGAACGGTTTCGCCGGCCCGCCCGCGAATCTGCCGGGTTTCACCATCAAGGGTGATAATGATCTCGGCTTCGACAGCACCCGCCGCCGGCGCTTGGGGCACGGCGTCGTCCTCGCTCGCGGTGAATCGCTCGACATGGATGTCGCCAGCCGGTACCTGCCGCGCCGCCAGCGTCGATTCCACCAGCGCCATGAAGGGCGCCGGGCCGCAGATGTAGTGCCGCCAGCCCGGGGTATCCTTGACGAAGTCGTCGATTTCCCCCTGGGTGGTCAGCCCGTCGCGGAGATCGAGGTGATGGTGGATCCGCAGCCGCGTCGGATGCTCCGCCGCAAGCCGGTCGAGGCTTGCCTGGAAGATGACGGTATCGGCACTGCGATTGGCATAGAACAGGCGAATGGGCGTGGTCCAGGTGGCCAGCGCGAATTTCAGGATCGAGATGATGGGGGTGATGCCGCTGCCCCCGGCATAGAGGCACAGCGGCGCCGCCTCGTCGGCGAGAACGAAGCGGCCGGCGGGTGGCGCCACCAACAGGCGGTCCCCCGCCTTGACCCTGTCATTGATCCAGTTGGACACGCGGCCGTCGGCGACCCGCTTGACCGTGACCCTCGGGAACGGATCGATCCCGGGCGTGCTGGAAAGGGAGTAGCAGCGCCGCAGCGATACGCCGTCCACGGCGATGTCGAAGCTCAGGAACTGGCCGGGCTTGTAGGCGAAGGTGGCGGAAAGCGCGGTCGGCACGTCGAATTCGATCGACCGGGTGTCCGCGGTTTCGTCGACCACGCCGCGCACAGTCAGTTCGTGGGTCATTGCGGTCCTTCTTTGGCTGGCTAGCGCCGATTGGCCGGCACCGCCGCGCGTCGCCGTGCCGGGCTCTTGCGCGTCGTACCGCTTGCCGTATTGTTGGCCTGCGCCAAGCTGGTGTCGACATAGCTTTCGATGGCCGCTATGGCGGCGTCCCGCTCGACACCCATCCGCCGCATGGCACAGCGCAGCCACAGACCGTCGATCCAGACACTGATACCGAGGGCGATATTCTCCGCCTCGGCGGGGGTCGTGATCTTTTTCAGGTCGTGCAGGAGGTTGCTGTGCAGACGCCGATAGAAGGTGTCCTGCAACCGCTCGAATTCGGGGCGTGTGGCGACTTCGGCATAGAAGGAAATCCAGGCGGCCGCCGTTTCGCGGTTGAAGAGGTCCTCCGAGAAGTTGCCGGCGATAATCGCGGAGATGCGCTCGCGCGGAGTCGTGGCGAGGCGCATGCGATCGACCGCCTGTCGCAGGATCAGGGCGAAGGCGTGCCGGATCACGGCACTCAGCAATTGGTCCTTGCTCTTGAAGTAGTAGTTGACGATGCCGTGCGACATGCCGGCCTGCTCGCCGATCCGGGCAACGGTGGTGCCGTTCATGCCGTGATCCAGAAAGGTCTGGAAGGCCGCCTCGACCAGATCGCGCCGCCGAATCTTCTCGATGCTGGTTCTCATGCCTGATCCTCCCTGACGGCGGTCGGTGCAAACGCCGCCCGAGATACCGCGATCTCGTCCTTGACACACATACAAATTACTTGATGATAAGACAATGTCTTTCTCCGCGGCGGTTTGGCGCCCTTGCCGGGCGGGGTGGGACGCGGCAGCGCATCAGTCGTTCCAGCCGCGCGAGTCGGAAGTGGGGAGAATGATGCGCCGGAATGCGTTCGATTTCATCATTGTCGGTGGTGGCTCGGCGGGCTGTGTACTTGCCAATCGCCTGAGCGCGGATCCCCAGGCGCGTGTGCTGCTTCTGGAAGCCGGGCCGCGCGATGGCGGGCTGATGATGCGCATGCCGGCGGGTGTTTACCGGCAGTATCTCGATCCGCGCACCAATTGGAGTTACGAAAGCGCACCCCAGGCCGGCATGGACGGCCGGCGGATACCGGTGCCGCGTGGGCGCGTGCTGGGCGGTTCCTCCTCGATCAATTCGATGGTCTATCTGCGCGGCCACCCGCTGGATTTCGACCGCTGGGCGGCGACCGGCCTGCCGCACTGGGACTACGCCCATTGCTTGCCCTATTTCAAGCGCGCCGAGACCAGCGATCGCGGCGGCAGCTTCTATCGCGGCGACAGCGGGCCGCTGTCGACGGAGCGCGGCCGCCTGGAATCTCCAATCTTTGATGCCTTTCTCGATTCGGCGGGCGAAGCCGGCCATGTCATATCGGATGACCTCAACGGGGCGCAGCCGGAGGGATTTGCGCGCCTCGACAGCACCAAGCGGCGCGGTGAGCGTTGCAGCGCCGCCGTCGCCTATCTCCATCCCGCCATGAACCGGCCCAATCTCACCGTTCTCACCGGGGCGCTGGTCCACCAGCTCTTGATCGAGGGTGGCCGGGCGGTTGGCGTGCGCTATGAGCGCGGCGGCGAGGTGGTCGAGGTCACGGCCAAACGTGAGGTGATCCTGTCGGGTGGGGCGATCAACTCGCCGCAGCTGCTGATGCTCTCGGGCATCGGCCCAGCGGACGAGCTAGCGCGCCACGATATTCCGGTTCAGCTCGATTTGCCCGGCGTCGGCGCCAATCTGCAGGATCACATGGATGTCGGGCTGAAATTCGGCCTCGCCAAACCGGTGTCGATCGAGTGGCTGGATAACCCGCTGGCCAAGCTTTATGTCGGGGCGCGCTGGCTGCTCGACCGCTCCGGTCCGGCCGCGTCCAACATCTACGAAATCGGCGGGTTTGCCAGATCGCGACCGGATCTGCCACATGCCAATCTGCAGTTCCATCTGGGCCCGGTCTCGATCGAGCAGGTGGGCACGAGGCTGAAGCTGGCGCGCGGGTTCATGCTGCACCTCTCGCAGCTGCGCCAGGAGAGCCGCGGCCGCATCCACCTCGCCTCGGCCGATCCCCATGACAAGCCGGTAATCGCCTTCAACTTCCTGGCTACCGATTCGGATCGGCAGGAATTCCGCGATGGGATTTGCCTGGTGCGGGAGATTCTCAATGGGTCGGCGCTGAAATCTCTCCAGCCGACACCAATTCTGCCCGGGCCGGATGTGCGTAGCGATGCCGACATCGACGCCTTCATCCGAGCGAAGGCGGAAACTGAGTTTCACCCGAGTTGCACCTGCAAGATGGGCGTCGATGGGATGGCGGTGGTCGATCCGGAGTTGCGCGTGCGGGGCATCGAGGGCTTGCGCGTGGTCGATGCCTCGGTCATGCCCTCGGTCACCAGTGCCAATCTCAACGCCCCCACCATCATGATCGCGGAGAAGGCCGCCGACATGATTGCCGGCGCACCGGCCCTGGCCCCGGCCTACCGACCGCCGGTCGGTTGAAGTTGGTCCGAGAGAGCCGCGCCGGCCTAGCTGTTCGCCGGCTGGTCGATGCGCGGCCAGAAGCCGTCGATCATCGCGTTGTTCTGCTCGAGATAGGGACGGATTTCGCGAAAGACCTGTTCGTACTGATAGTAGGGAATCCACAGCATCAAATGATGAATGAGATGCATATGCTGGCCCTGGGTCAGGAAATTGGCACCCGGCCAGATCGAGCAGCGCGTGTTCCGATAGCGGCCCGTTTCAGTATGGGCATGATGCGGTATCCATGTGAAGAACACCAGCATGATGGAATAGCCGATCAGCCAGGGAATGAACCACAGGACCAGAAGTTCGTAGCCATAGCCGAAAGCGACCAGGCCGATGACGACGGCGCTGTAGGCGGCAAAGGTTGCGTAGGAAATGGCGCGCTCCCGTGCCGTCACGTTGAAGCGCTCGCAGTCGCGACGCAGGCCGAATGGGTTGAAATGGCTGAGAGCCGCCAGCGGAATGCGCCAGAAGGCGACCGTTCCGAATTCGCCCCGGGCGTAGATGTCCGGATCCTCATCGGTGTTGCATTTGGTGTGGTGCGCCATATGCGACTTCTTGTGTGGATAGAAGAACATCCACAACAGGATGCAGACGGCAAAGCCAAGCAACTTGTTGACCCAGGCGAGGCGCCTGTTGCGCGGCACGATGTTGTTGTGCACGGCCTCGTGGATGACGGTGTAGGCGGAATAGAGGACGATGGCGTTGATGATGCCGGCCGCCCAATAGGGCATCAGGCCGCTCACGGCGGCCCAGATACTGGCGCCGAGCGCGGCGTAGACGCCGATGGCAAGGCGAATGGTGGGCCAGGCGATATCCGGGGAATACCGCCGGCCGATCTCGATTTCCTTGGCGATCGTCGAACCCGCCTTGGCCATGTTGCCGATCCTCCCGCTGCCGGCCAGGACCGGCCGGACGTCGCTACGATTGTTGTTGTACTATCATCAAGAAAACTGTATGGCTGTCAAGTATTACTTTGGGCCCCCCAGTTTTCGGCAGAAAGCAGCCATTTCAAGCTGACTGCAGCGACTTGCAAATGGCTCGGCGACGCGCCTGAGCAGAGGAGATGACGGCGATGGTTGGTCAAGTGCGCGAGGTCGACGTCCTTATCGTCGGTGCCGGTTTTGCCGGCATGTATGCGATCCATCGCCTGCGCGGGCTGGGATTTTCGATCCGCGCCATCGAGAAGGGCGACGATGTCGGCGGCACCTGGTACTGGAACCGCTATCCCGGTGCCCGTTGCGATATCGAAAGCATGAGCTATTCCTACTCGTTCTCCGACGAGCTGCAGCAGGAATGGCGATGGTCGCACCGCTATGCAACACAGCCCGAGATCCTGCGCTATGCCCGGCATGTCGCCGACAAGTTCGACTTGCGGCGCGACATCCAGTTCGGAACCCAGGTCACGGATGCCACCTATGACGAGTCGGCGGCGAAATGGGCGGTGACGACGGATCGCGGCGAGCGGTTCCTGGCGCGCTTCCTCATCATGGCGACGGGCTGCCTGTCGGTTCCCAAGAAGGTGGATGTGCCGGGGCTGGACAGCTTCGCCGGCGATGTCTTCCACACCGCCGACTGGCCGCGGGAAGGCGTCGACTTCACCGGCCGCCGCGTGGGGATCATCGGCACGGGTTCCTCCGGCATCCAGTCGATCCCGCTCATCGCGCAAGCGGCCGAGTATCTCACCGTGTTCCAGCGCACGGCCAATTTCTCGGTTCCGGCCTGGAACGCGCCGATGTCCGACGACAAGGTCGCGGCGATGAAGCGCGACTATGCCAGCTTGCGGCGGAAATCACGCAACTCCTATGCCGGCGACTACGCCGAAGAGGCGATCCTGACCATCATGGACCTCTCGCCCGAAGACCGCGAGGCAGCCTTCGAAAAATGCTGGCAGCAGGGCGGTTTCAACATCCAGTATTTTTTTACCGATGTGATGGAATCCGCAGAAGCGAACCGTCTGGCCGCCGATTTTGTGCGCCGCAAGATTCGCGCGACCGTGCGCGATCCCAAGGTGGCCGAATTGCTGTGCCCCAGGGATCATCCGCTCGGGGCCAAGCGGCTTTGCGTGGATACCGGCTATTACGAGACCTACAACCGGGACAACGTGACCCTGGTCGACATCCACGGCGATCCGATCCAAAGCATCACCCCCGATGGCCTGAAGACCGGGAAGGCCAGCTATTCCTTCGACACGCTCGTCCTGGCCACCGGCTTCGATGCCTTTACCGGCGCGCTGCAGCGGATCGAGATCACCGGCCGGCAGGGCCGCAAGCTGAGTGCCGCCTGGGCGGACGGTGCCACCGCCTATCTGGGCATGGCCGTCGCCGGGTTTCCCAACATGTTCATCGTGACCGGTCCGGGCAGTCCGTCGGTGCTCGCCAATGTGCTGCTCGCAGGCGAGCAGCATGTGGAATGGATCAGCACCCTCATCGACCATGCGCGCGCGCAGCAGATCGGCGAGATCGAGGCCGAGCCGGCGGCGCAGGAAGGATGGGCGCGGCAGGTCTGGCAGGATGCCGACCGGACGCTCTATCCCCGGGCGCAATCCTGGTATATCGGCGCCAACGTCCCCGGCAAGCCGCATGTGTTCCTGGCCTATGTGGCGGGCTTCAAGGCCTATTGCGACCAGTGTGACGAGATTGCCCGGCAGGGTTATGCTGGGTTTCGTTTGCGCATGAATGCCGCGGCCTGACGGACCCAGCGGAGCAAAGAGGGCATGAGCCGGGTCAGCAGCCTGAAATCGGTGGTCGAGCATGGCCTGTGCGCGAATTGCGGCATCTGCGAGAGCATGGCCGGTCGCGACAAGGTGGAGATGCGCCTCACCTCCTACGGTCACCTGCGGCCCCAGATCAAGGGTGCGATCGACCAGGATGTGGAAGCCCGCATCCTGGAGGTCTGCCCCGGCGCGGTGGTGACCGGCCCCACTGCGGCGGATCCGGAAGGCTTCGGTGCCATCGATCCGGTCTGGGGGCCGGTGGTCTCGATCCATCGCTCCTGGGCGGGAGATCCCGCCATCCGTCACCGCGCCGCGGCCGGCGGCACGCTCACGGCTCTCGGATGTTACCTGCTCCAAAGCGGCGAAGTGGATGCGATCGTCCACGTCAAGGCAGCCACGACGGATCCGATCCTGACCGATGCCCATGTCAGCTACACACCCGCCGAGGTGATCGAGGGGTCCCAGTCGCGCTATGGTCCGGGAGCGCCCCTGGTCCACATCGACGCCCTGCTTGCGCGTGGACTGCGGCTCGCCGTCATCGCCAAGCCCTGCGACATCGCGGCCATTCGCAATCTGGCCCGGGTCGATGCCCGGGCGCGGACGCTGGTGAAATACTGCCTGACCCTGTTCTGCGGCGGCGTGCCGTCGACCGGCACGGCCAAGGACATCGCCGCCCATTTCGGCGTGGCGGCCGAGGAATTGTCGCTGTTCCGCTGGCGCGGCTATGGCTGGCCGGGAACGACGCATCTGGAAACCAGAGACGGCCGCAGCTTCGATCTCACCTATGACGATGCCTGGTACAATCCCCAGGCGAGTTGGACCTACGACATGCAGTTCCGCTGCAAGATCTGTCCCGATGCCATCGGCGAACTGGCCGATGTTGCCGCCCCCGATGGCTGGATCATGGAGAATGGCGTCCCGATCCATCGCGAGGGGCAGGGGGTCAACATCGCCATTGCGCGGACCCGGGCCGGCGCTCGGTTGATCGAGCGGGCCGCGGCCGCGGGTGCCCTGGCGCTGGATCGTTTTTCGGTGCCCGAGCTCTATCCGATGCATGGCGACCATCTCGACCGGAAGCTCGGCCAGCCGGCGCGCAATCTCGGCCTTGCCTGTGCCGGGCAGCCGCATCTTCGGGTGCGGCGCTACCGACCCTTGGCCATGATCCTGCGCGCTGGCTTCATGGGAAACTGGCGCGCCTTCTGGGGTGCCCTGCGGCGCGGACTGAAGGGCGCCAATCGCGAAGCCGGCATCTGACGGCGTCGCGCGGGCGTTATCTCGTCCCGCAAGGCACACACATCGTTCAGGCGATCTCCGCGAAGGCCGTTTCCAGAACCTGCATCAGGAAGTCGGCGTTGGCGTCGGAAAAGACCATCGCCGGCCGCATCTTGATCACATTGTCATGGGGCCCGTCGGTGCCGAGCAGCACGCCCAGCGACCGGCAGCGTTCCACCAGCCGGCCGGCGCGCTCGGTCGCCGGTTCCTTGCTGCGGCGGTCCTCGACCAATTCGATCCCCAGCATCAGGCCGCGGCCGCGGACATCGCCGATGATCTGGTGCTTCTGCTGCAGCCGGCGCATGCGGACGAGAAGACTATCGCCGATCCGCTGCGCATTTTCCCGGAGGCGGTCGCGCTGGAGAATCTCCAGCACCTTGAGCCCTACGGCGCAGGAAACCGGGTTCCCGCCGAAAGTGTTGAAATACTCCATGCCGTTATAGAAGCTGTCGGCGATCTCGCGGGTGGTCACCATCGCCGCCATGGGATGACCGTTGCCGATCGGCTTGCCCAGGGTGACGATGTCGGGCACCGCGCCCTCGGCGTCGAAGGCCCACATATGCGAACCCACGCGGCCGAAGCCGATCTGCACCTCGTCGGCGATGACGACGGCGCCGGCTGCCCGTGCCGCGGCATAGGCGGCCGGCAGATAGCCTGCCGGCAGGACGATCTGGCCGGCCGAGCTCGGCAATGACTCGGCGATGAAGGCGGCCGGCCGGTGGCCGGCTTCCGCCAGTTGTTGCATGGCCGTGGTGACCGAATCCGCGTAGCGCCGGCCGATCTCCGCCGCCGGCCAGTCGGCCGGAGCGCGATAGGCATCGGGCAGGGCCGCTTCGGCCGTTGTGGCCGGCCGTCCCCGGCCGCCCTTGCGCTTGTATTTGTAGGGACTGATCTCGATGAGTGACGTGAGATGGCCGTGATAGGCCCAGTCGAGGGCGACGACGCCCCTGGCCTGGCGGTAGTTGCGCGCCATGCGCAAGGCAAGGTCGTTGGCTTCGCTGCCGCTGCAGACGAAGGCGGCGACGGTGAGCGAGGGCGGCAATGTCGCCGTCAGCGCCTCGGCATAGGCGATGATGTTGTCATGAAGATAGCGCGTGTTGGTGTTGAGGATGCCGGCCTGGCGCGCCAGCGCGGCCACGATCTCGGGATGGGCGTGGCCGAGATGGGCGACGTTGTTGTAGCAGTCGAGATAGGCGCGGCCGCGGTCGTCGTAGAGATGAACGCCTTCGCCGCGCACGATCTTCATCGGCGTCTGGTAGGAGATGGAGAGGTTGCGAATGAGCTTGTTGCGGCGGGTCGCCAGCAGATCGTCGCGCGAACGCCCGCTGGGGTGCAGGGCCTCCGGCGGCAGGCCGGCGAAGCTCGCCGCATCCGGAAAGAGCTCAGCCCAGACGGCACGGTAGCCGCTTTCGCCGGCACCGATCACATCCGCCGCCAGGCGCGGCCGATAGGTGACGAGCTGCAGATGGACATGGGGCTGCCAGCCGCCATTCTCGGAATTGTCGCCCATCTGCCCGACGATATCGCCGGCTGCCAATTCCGCACCGATCTTCGCGGCGCGCGCGCTCGCGGCGCTGAGATGACCCCACAGGCTGAAGAAGGTGACATCCGGGCGCGGGGTGTGTTCCAGGAGAATGGCATGGCCATAGTCGAGCGGGATGTCGGTCACGTAGATGTCGACGATGCGGCCGGGCAGGGGCGTGCGCACATTGGCGCCGGCTGGCAGGAAGAGGTCGAGGCCGAGATGTAGCGCGCGCCGCGCGCCCTTGGCCAGGGTCGAGGCGAAGGCGTCCGAGGTATAGACCGGCCGTTCCTCGCCCCAGGGGCCGAGGCCGAGCTCGACGCCGTCTTGCGCGGTTATTTCGCGCCAGAGTTCCTCCGCCTTGTCCGGCTGCCGCGCCGCCGAGGCGATGGCGATGGGGTGATCGGCGGCGCCGAACGGTACCAGGGCCTTTGCCATCACCGCGACCGGGCGGTCGAGTACAGGAGCGAGCGAGCGACGGTTCGCCTCGATCCAGGCGATGGCGGCACGTGCGCCGGGCGCTGCCTCGAAACCGCAGGCCTGGCGCAGGATGCCGGTGGCAAGAATCGGGTCCATTGCCCTGAGGCGCCGCAGCAGGTTCCAGGCCGGCGCCTCGCTGATGCCGAGATACGCGTTGTCCGTCACCCGGTCGCTGCGCGAGGCCGACATGGTGACGCTGATCACCAGGCGCAGGGCGATGAGGTCGAACAGCAGGTCGATCTCGTGTGCCAGCAGCGGGTTCTCCCGGTGGAACGCCGCCGCCATGGTGGCGGCATCGTCGATCGGGGCGTCGCGGTCCATGATCGCATAGGCCGCCGCCACCGCCAGTTCGTTGATCAGCGGGCTGTGGATGGCGTCGCCGAAATCGATCAGGCCGGCCATGGTCCTTCCGCTCGTGGCATCGACCAGCACGTTGTAGTCGTTGGCGTCGCCGTGAATGACCTGGGCGCGACATTGGCGCAGGGCCGGTGCCACCCGGTTCTCGAAGCGGCCCAGGAAATAGTCCAGGATGGAACGCTGCTCGGCATCGCCGATGAACTTCAGGCGCTCGCGCGAGTGGCCCGCCCGTACCAGATCCCAATCGAAAACCCGGTGCGCACCGGCATGGCCGAAGCCCTGCAGGGCGCGGGTGAGGCGCCCCAGCATGGCACCGAAACTGTCGAACAGGTCGGTTGTTTTTGTCCCTTGCGCGAATGGCTTGCCGGGCAGCCAGTTCACCACCCGGACATAATGCGACTCTCCCGTCGCACCATCACACCGACCGAGACTTTCACCGGCTTTCGTCAGTCGCAGATGCGGCAGCGGCAGCTCGGGATCGATTTCCGAGACATGGTGCAGCAGCGCTGCCTGAAAATCCAGCGCCGCGAAATCCTCCGCCGCATTGGCGATCTTGACCACCCAATTCCCGCCCGATGCATCGACGAGACGGAAATTCTGGTCGCGCTCGCTGGCAAGCGGCGTCATCTCGCCGGCAAGGCCATAGAGGTCATCGATCACAGCGGCGATTTTTGCAAGAGGCAGGGCGGGCGGCAGAGTGGTGAGGACGGACATATCGGTTGAGATCTCGCTTTGGGGGTTACCAGCCGGCATAGGCGGCGATGGCAGCATCCGGCACACGGCCGGTGGCCACATCGCCGATCGCCCGATCGAGGATGTCGAGGCCCTTTTCGACTTCGCGGGCGGTGAGGGTCATGGGTGGTGTCAGTTCCAGCACATTCGAGCGCAGCCCGACGTAGAACAGCAAGAGCCCCAGCTCGAAGCAGCGATAGACGACCTTTTGGCAGAACCGGCTGGCCGGTTCCCGGCTCGTTCGGTCCGCGACCAATTCGACGCCGATGGCGAGGCCGCGGCCGCGGATATCGCCGATCTGGGGATGGCGCTCCGCCAGTCGCCGCAGGCCGGTCATGATCTCGCCGCCGCGCTGGGCCGCATTGTCCACCAGGCCTTCCTTGGCGATGGTCTCCAGCACCGCATTGCCGGCGGCGCAGCTGACCGGGTTGCCGCACAGGGTCTGCATGGCAAAGGCCGTCTGTCGGTCGAGGATGTCGGCCGGTCCCACCACCGCCGAGAGAGGCAGCCCGCCACCCAGCCCCTTGCCGAAGCTGATGAGGTCGGGTTCCACGCCCTCAGCGGCGAAGGCATGCATCATGCCGGTCCGGCCGAGCCCGACCTTCACTTCGTCGCAGACCACTAGGATGCCGTGGCGCCTGGCGCGATCGGCGACGGCGGCGAGGAATCCGGGCGGCGGCACCAGCAACCCACCATCGGACTGGATCGCCTCGATCAGGATCGCCGCCGTGTCATGAGCTGGGCAGACGGTGGCGAGCAGGTAGTCGAGATGGGCCAATGTCGCCTCGCCGACGGCACCCGGGAAATGCGGCCGGTAGGGATTGGGATAGGGCAGCAGGAAAAGGCCCGGGCGTGGCGTCGCATGGGCCTGGGCCGTATGGCCGGAAACCGACATGGAAAGCGTGGTGCCGCCATGATAGGCGCCGACGAAGGCGATTACGCGCTTTCGCCCGGTCGCCGCCTCGACGGCGCGGATGATGGTCTCGTTGGCGTCGGATCCGGAATGGCCGAACCAGACCCGCCGCTCGCCCTGGCCCGGCGTCAGTTCCAGCAGTTTCTCGGCCAGAGACACAGCCGGCTCATTCACGGTGGAGAGGATGCTGGCGCCAGGCATGGCGCCGAGTGTCCGTTGCACGGCCTCGACCAGGGCGGGGTGTCCGTGGCCGAGACTGGCGGCACCCCAGGAGGCCGAGAAATCGATCAGCGATCGCCCGTCCGCCGCAATCAGCCGGTTGCCATCGCCCGCGCGAATCGCAAAGGGGCCGAAGCGCAGCTTCTGGATACCGGCAATGCTGCCGGCATCGCGCGCCATCAGGTCGTCGTTGCGCTCAATAGCAGCTGGCATAGAGGTCACATTGTTGCTGCGGCGTCATGCCGTCCACGCGCGCCAGTTCGGCGGTCTTGAGGGCGGCATAGCCCTGTTGGAGCTCGGGCGGCAGCCAGCCCATCACCACGTCGTCGCGGCGCATCTCGGCCAGCGCCTCGGGCAGCGATTCGGGCAGGCGCCGGATGTTCATGGCCTGCAATTGCGCGGGCGAAAGGTCGGCAGGGTCGCCTTCCACCAGAGGCGGCGCCGGCAGCTTGGCGCGCAGGCCCTCAAGCCCGGCGCGGACCAGGGCACCCAGCACCATGAACGGACTTGCCGTGGCATCGGAGGCGCGGAATTCGAGGTGCACCTGGCGGCTGACGTCGCGCCCCGGCGAATCGTCGACCGGACAGATCCGGACCCCGGCCTCGCGGTTGCGATAGCCGAAGCAGTTGAACCCGGCGCTCCAGCGATGTGGCGTCAGCCGCAGATAGGAAATCGCGCTGGGCGCGGTGAGCGCGCAGAGGGCGGGCATGTGGCGCAGGATCCCGGCCACGAAGCTGGCGGCCTGCTGGCTGATGCCGCCGGGCGCCGCCGGATCGTGGGTCCGTGGTGTACCGTCGGAGGCGGTCAGGCTGAAGTGCAGATGCACGCCGCTCCCAACCGAACTTGGGTCAATGATCGGGCTGAAGCAGGCGCGGGACTTGAACTGGCGGGCGATGTCGCGCGTGACGTCGCGCAGGATGACGGCGCGGTCGGCGGCGGCAAGGCCGGTGGCCGGCTTCATGGTCACCTCGAACTGTCTCGGCCCATACTCCCGCAGGATCATCTCGGGATGGACGCCAGCGCGACCGAGGGCGCCCATGGCGGTGCCCAGGAATCCCTGGGCCGCGCGGAAGTCGCTCAGGGTAAAGGCACCGTCCAGTCTCGCCGGGTGGTCGAGCAGAAAGAATTCGTGTTCGAAGGACGCCTTCAGAGTCAGGCCGAATTCGCCGGCGAGATCGGCGAGGGCGCGCTTGGCAAAGCTGCGCCCGCAGCCGCCCCAGGGCTGTCCGTCGGTCGCGACGATATCGCAGAGATAGGCATGGAGGTCGGGCTCGCCATCGATCCCCATGAGATTGTACCCGTCGCTGTCCCGGTCGGGCTGCAGGCGCAGATCGCCGATCGGACCGAAGGGGTTTTCGCCGATGACGCCGAAGGGCGTCAGCGCCAGATTGGCCGGCACCCAGCCGCAGCCTGCGACCATGCGGTCCCGGAGGTCGTCGATGGGGAAGGCGCGACCGCGGCTGATTCCGGTCAAGTCATTGGTGAGGAAGATGGCAAGGTCAGATGCGCTGGTCACCGTTTTGGTCTCCGATCCTGGCGTTTGGCGGCCTGTTTGCTTCCACTGCGTTCGATCACGGCATCATCGGTTCTGCTGATCACCTTGTCGATGCCGGCGATTTCCTCCAGCCGGGCCATGCGCTCGCGTGCGTCCGGCCCCAGCCGGGCGAGGCTGCCGGCCAGCATCGCCTCGACCACGGCCATGGCGGCAAGAGAGCTGTCGAAGGGCGAGGGCACGTCCACCTCGACCGGCAACACCCAATCGGCGCATTCGGCGATGGGCGAAAGCCAGGGGTCGGTGACCAGGATGACCTGGGCGCCGCGTTTGCTGGCCTGCTGGCAGAATTCGATGGTCTGGCGCTCGTAGCGGCGGAAGTCGAAGGCGACCACCAGGCTGCTGCGGTTGAGATCCGCGGCCTGATGATAGACCGGGATCGCGCCGGCCACGACCTCCTGCACATGGGCGCGCAGCTGATGCAGGTGAAAAACCAGGTGCTTGGCGAGGACATGGCTGCTGCGCCCGCCGATAGCCAGAATCTTGTAGCGGGAATCGGCCAGCGCCTCGATCGCGTCCTCCAGCACGCCGTTGTCGAGGTGTCGCTGGGTGCGTTGCAGGGCGGTGGTGATGTCGTCGATGAAGGCACCAAAGAACCCGCGTCGCCCGGTCGGCACGCGCGGCGCGCTGTCCATCAGCGAGAGCGGCGACTGCATTTTCTCCTGCACCTCCTCGCGCACGGCGCGCTGGAAATGCGAATAGCCGTCGAAATCGAGCTTGGCTGTCAGGCGCAGGATGGTGGGCGCGCCAGCAGTCGCGCGCTGCGACAGCTCGGCAATCGTGCCAAGAGCGGCGATTGGATAGGCCGCGAGAATCGCCCGCGCCACCCGCTTCTCGCCGGGCGTCAGCTGCGGCAGCAGGGCGCGCACGCGCTGCTCGATGGTCGCCAGATGGGGTGCCGTGGTTTTCGTCTGAGCCTCCCGCGATGATCGTAGTGAATACTACAGAAATGACGATTGACAGCAAGAACGAATTACCTACTATGAAGGCCGGCTGCCCCAGGGCGCCACAGGGATGCATGACAAACGGCAGCAAGCCGAGATCAGGGAGAGTCGAGATCAACCGGATCGTTGACGTCCTTTTGCCTGCGCGCACGCGGCCAGCCTTCGGCGGCGCGCTGGCTCTGATCGCGCCCGTGGCACTCCTCACGGTGCTGGCGGCGACCCTGTTCGGCGCCTCCGAGCAGCGCATCGCCATGGTGTTCCTCATCAATCTCATCGCCGTGGTGGCCAACGGGCTCTATTCCGGCAATTCCGGCATCATGAGTTTCGGCCATGTCGGCTTCATGGGGGTCGGAGCCTATCTCTCCTCGATCCTGACGATGACGCCGGAGAAGAAGGCGATGACGCTCCCCAATCTGCCGGATTTCCTGGCGGCGGCGCATATGGGGCTCAACGAAGCCTGTCTCGTGACCATCGTCGTGGTCGGCCTGTTTGCCCTTGTCGTCGGCGCGCCGATCTCGCGCCTCACCGGATCGGCAGCCTCGATCGCCACGCTGGCCTTTCTCGTGATCGTGCACAGCATCCTGATCGGCTCCAAGGACTTCACCCGCGGCAGCCAGACCTTTTTCGGTGTCGAGCGGCTGATCAGTTTTCCGACGCTGCTTCTCTGGGTGGGCGTAGCCATCCTGGTCGCGCGCCTGTTCCGCGAAATGCCGGTCGGGCTGGAATTGCGGTCCGCCCGCGAAGACGAGCTGGCGGCCGGGGCCATGGGTGTCAACATCTTCCAGCGGCGCCTCGCGGCCTGGGTGGTGAGCGCGATGCTGATGGCGGTGGCCGGTGCGCTGCTGGCGCATTTCCTCGGCGCCTTCAGCCCGAAGAAGTTCTTTTTCGTCGATACCTTCGCGATCCTCGCCATGCTGATCATCGGCGGCATCGCCTCGGTGACGGGCGCTGTCGCCGGCACCGCGCTGGTGACGGTGGTGATGGAACTGGCACGGCGCCTCGAAGAGGGCCCGATCCTGCCGGCGCTCGGCCTGCCGCAGGTCTTCGGCCTCACGCAGCTGGCCCTCGGCCTCGGCATCCTGGCGGTCATGTACAGCCGTCCCGGCGGTATTTTCGGCCTGGCCGAGATCGACCACTGGCTGTTCGGCCGCCGGAATGATGATGCATCGAACAGTGAAGCGACGGCCGCGCCATTCCAGCCGGAGTCGGTGGCCCCGGCGTCTGGTCGCGAGTTGCAGGCGGTCGACATTGCCAAGAATTTCGCCGGGCTCAGGGCCCTCGACGGTGTCAGCCTGACACTCAGGCCAGGCGAGATCGTCGGGCTGATCGGCCCCAACGGCTCCGGCAAGACCACCATGCTCAACGCGATCTCCGGCGCGGTGCCGCCCAATGGCGGCCGCGTGATGATCGATGGTACCGACGTCGCTGGCCAGCCGGCCTATCGCATCGCCCGCGCCGGTGTCGCGCGCAGTTTCCAGAACATCCGCCTGTTCAAGGACATGACGGTGCTGGAGAACATCGAGGTCGCGGTCTCGGCCAGCGGGCGCGGTGGCGATCTCCGTGCCGAGGCCCTGGCTGCACTCGCGGAACTGGACGTCGCGCATCTTGCCCAAAGGCGCGCCGGCGCGCTCGCTTATGGCGAGCAGCGGCGGGTCGAGATCGCCCGCGCGCTTGCCATGAAGCCGCGCTACCTGATGCTCGACGAGCCGGCTGCCGGCATGAATTCGGCGGAAACCCAGGCCCTGATGGGCCTTCTGCGCCGGATGCGCGACCGGCATGGTCTCGGCCTGCTGCTGGTCGAGCATCACCTTGAGCTGGTGATGCAGCTGTGCGACCGCATCGTCGTTCTCAACAAGGGCCAGATGATCGCCAGCGGCACGCCGGACGAGGTCCGGCGCGATCCGGTCGTGATCGAAGCCTATATCGGCCGGAGTCACGAGAAAACCCACCACCCAGACGCAACCACGACAGAGAGGAGAGGGTCATGAAACTTGTTCCGATCTATGCCATAGCCGGTGCGCTCACCCTGGCAACCATGCTGCCGCAGCAGGCAGCGGCCGACGATCTTGTGGTCGGTGCTGCCATCAGCCTGACCGGCGGCCTTGCCTATGCCGATGTGCCGGCGCAAAAGGGCATGCAGCTGGCGATCGACGAAATCAATGCCGCCGGCGGTATCGGCGGCAAATACAAGATCGACCTTCGCCTCAAGGATTCGCGCTCCGATCCGGCGCAGACCTCGATCGCGGCGCAGGAACTGATCGACGACGGCGCCAGCGTCCTGGTGACGCCCTGCGACGCCGATCCCTCGATCGGCGCCGGCCAGATGGCGCAGTCGGCGGGCGTCGCCGCCTTCTCGACCTGCGCCTCCTCGCCCAACCTGCCGCTGGCAGTGGGCGATCACATGTTCACCAACTTTCCCGGCGACAATGTGCAGGCGACCGTGTCGGCCAAATACGCGATCGATAGCGGCTATAAAAATGCCTATATCCTGATCTCGCCCGATACCTCCTACACGCAGCTGCCGAACTACTTCAAAACGGTGTTCGAAACCCTCGGCGGCAAGGTCGTCGGCGAGGACAATTTCAGCATCGGCCAGCAGGATTTCAGCGCCCAGGTCACCAAGATCAAATCGCTGGAGCCAGCCGCCGACGTCATCATGACGGCGGCCTACGAACCCGATTTTCCAGCCTTCATCAAGCAGCTGCGTGCGGCCGGCATCACCGCGCCGGTGATCGGTTCCGACGGTATCGACTCACCCACCACCTTCGCGCTGGGCGATGTGGCGGAGGGCGTCGTCTTCTCGACCGCGGGTTTCGCCGCGCCGGGCAGCCCGCTCGAGGCCTTCAACGCCAAATACAAGGCAGCCAACGGAGAAAACCCCGACACCATCTTCAGTGCCATCGGCTATGACCTCATCAAGGTGCTGGAGGCGGCAGTGTTGAAGGCGGATTCGGTCGATCGCGAGGCGATCTGGCAGGCGGTGCGCGAGCTGGAGAATGTCCAGGGCGCCACCAGCACGATCACCTACAAGGGGACCAACGGCGTGCCGTTGCGCCAGGTCTCGCTGATCAAGGTGGTCAAGGGGGATCGGGAACTGGTGCTGCAGGAAGCGCCGGATGCGGCGCTGATTCCGGCGCCGAGCCTCTGACGGGGGAAGGTGGCAACATGTCCCTGCTGGAAGTCGACGGGCTGGCTGTCAGTTACGGGCCGATTAAGGCGGTCCGTGATGTCAGCCTGGTCGTCGAGGCGGGCGAGATCGTGACCGTGCTGGGCGCCAATGGCGCCGGCAAGTCCACGAGCCTGCAGGCCATCATCGGCCTGCTGCCCGCCCAGCAGGGACGTGTGCGCTTCGACGGCCACGATGTGACCGGGGAAAGCCCGGAACGCATCGTGCGCCGCGGCATGACCCTGACACCAGAGGGGCGGCGCATTTTCGCGCCGCTCACGGTCGAGGAGAATTTGCGGATCGGGGCAGCGACGCAGGTGCGGCGCGGCAACACGGCGGAATTGTGGGACCAGATGATGGAACTGTTCCCGATCCTGGCCAGTCGCCGCAGGCAACTCGCCGGCACGCTGTCGGGGGGCGAGCAGCAGCAGCTGGCAATCGCCCGCTCGCTGATGTCGCGGCCGCGGCTCCTGCTGCTGGACGAGCCGTCGCTGGGCCTGGCACCCATCGTGGTGGAGCTGATCTTCGACCTGATCGGGCGGTTGCGCGATCTCGGCATCACCATCCTGCTGGTGGAGCAAAACGTGCATCAGGCACTCGACATCGCCGATCGCGGCTATGTGGTGAGCGGCGGGACCGTGGTGCTGGAAGGGACCGCCGAGGCGCTCAAGGCGTCGGCGGATGTTCAGAAAGCCTATCTGGGGCAGGCTTAGGTCGAGGCGCGCGATGGAAATCTTCGTTCAGCAATGCGTCAATGCACTCAGCCTCGGCGGCACCTATGCGCTGCTGGCGCTGGGCCTTGCCGTAGTATTCAGCGTCCTTGGCATGATCAATTTCGCCCATGGCGAGATCCTTACCATCACCGGCTACACAGTGTTCTTCTCCCTGATGCTGGCCGTGCCGGCGGTTCTCATCATCCCGCTGGCGCTGATCGTTGCCATGCTGGCGGCGGCGGCGATGGAGCGGGTGGCGTTCCGGCCGCTGCGCGGGGCGGGTCCCACCAGCCTCCTGATCACCAGCTTTGCCGTGAGTGGCATCCTGCAGGTGCTGTTCCAGAACTTGATCTCCGCAAGGCCGCGCCCGGTACCCATTCCCGATTTCCTGACCGGCGCCTTTACCGTCGGCCCGTTCCACATCGGTGTCATCCAGAGCCTGTCGATCCTGGCGACGCTGGCAATGGTCGGTCTCCTGACCCTGTTCCTCAAGCGCACCCTCCTGGGCATGGCGATCCGCGCCGCCGCGGTTGATTTCCCGACCACGCGGCTGATGGGCATCCGCGCCAACCGCGTGATCCTGGCGGCCTTTGCCATTTCCGGCCTGCTTGCCGGGGTCTCCGGCCTGCTGTGGATCGCCCAGCGTGGCTCGGTCGATCCGCTGATGGGTTTCCTGCCGGTTCTCAAGGCGTTCATCGCGGCCATTCTGGGCGGCATCGGCAATCTCACCGGCGCGGTCATCGGCGGGTTCTTCCTGGGCGCCATCGAGATCGGCCTGCAAGCGGCGCTCCCCGAGCCCGTGCAGCCCTTCCGCGACGCCATCGCGCTCACGCTGGTGGTCGTCGTGCTCCTCTACCGGCCACAGGGGCTTTTCGGGGCCGTCCACAGCGTGCGGCCGTAGATCGACATCATGCATCCCAAAACCGATCGGTCGATTGCCAACGGATTGCTTCAGCCGGATGAGCCGCCGGCGGTGGAAATCGTCAACCCGGCGAGCAATGCCACCGCCCTTTTCATTTGCGATCACGCCAGCCGGCGCCTGCCGCGGTCGCTGGGTTCGCTCGGGCTGACACCGGCGCAACTGGAAAGCCATATCGGCTGGGACATCGGCGCGGCTGATCTCGCGCGGCGGGTGGCGGCAAGGTTGTCCGCCACGCTGGTGCTGAGCGGCTATTCGCGCCTCGCCATCGACTGCAACCGGCCCCTGGCGGCACCGGGATCGATTCCGGCGGAAAGCGCCGGCACTCCGATTCCCGGCAATGCCGCCCTGACCCCAGCGGACATCACAGCGCGTCGCCGTGTTTTTTTCGAACCCTACCACCAAGCCATTGCCGACCTCCTGGATCGCCGCCGCGCGGCCGGGAGTCCGACGGCGCTGTTCTCGATTCACAGTTTCACGCCGGACTATCCCGGCGAGATCCGCCCCTGGCATGTCGATTTCGCCTATAATCGGGACCGCCGGCTGGCCGGCCTGTTGCTGGACGCGATCGATCGGCATGGCCTCGTCGTGGGCGACAACCAGCCCTACAAGGTCGAGGACGACGACGATTGTTCGATCCCGCAGCATGGCGAGCGCCGCGGCATTCCCCATGTCCTGATCGAAATCCGCCAGGACATGTTGAGCGATGAAACCGGAATTGCGGCCTGGGCGGACCGGCTGACGGAGTTGATCGTCCGCCTCGGTCCGCAGATTGACCGGATTGCCCGAGAAACGATGTCAGCTTGAGCGAGAGGACCGCATGACCGAACAGACCAAGCCAGACCGCCCGGAACTGCTGGGCCCTGCCTATCGCGAAAGACCGATCGTGCCGCAGCGCACGGCGATAATCAGTGTCGACATGCAGAATGCCGATTGCGCGGCAGCAAAGCGCCGCAGTTCGCTCGAGCCCAATGCGGAAGCGGCGAAGTATCGCTATTTTCACGAACGCCTCGAATCGCTGGTCATTCCCAACCAGCAAAAAATCCACGCCGCCGCGCGCGGGATCGGCGTCGAAAACATCTTCGTCATCATCGAAAGCCTGACCCGGGACGGGCGCGACCGCGGCATCGACCACAAGGCGTCCTTCATCAACAACCCGCGCGGTTCCTGGGAGGCGCAGGTGATCGACGAACTCGCTCCGGCGGAAGACGACATCATCATCCGCAAGACGGCTTCCGGCCCCTTCGGCACGACCAATATCGACTATGTACTCCGCAACATGGGGCTGGAGCATCTGGTCGTTTTCGGCGTGCTCAGCGATCAATGCGTGGAGAACACGGTGCGGGGTGCCGCGGATCATGGCTATCTGGTGACCCTGGTCCCGGATGCGTGCGCCACCTACACTGCCGAACGGCAGGAATTTTCCGAACGGGCGATCAAGGGTTATTGCCGCCGCCGCAGCACGGCCGAATTGCTGGCGGAACTGGCATCGTTCTGATTTCCACCGTTTCTGGGTAGCCAATCGCCTATTGACCTCTGTGCCGGGGCGAAGAAGAGTCCCCCTGGATCTTACCGGGTCGCTGGGGAGTCTTGGCAGTGGCGAAGAAGTCTGACGCGCGCATTCATGTGGGTATTGGCGGCTGGGTCTTTGAGCCGTGGCGCGGCACCTTCTATCCCGATGGGTTGGCGCAGAAGCGCGAACTGACCTATGCCGGGGAGAAGCTGACCTCGATCGAGATCAACGGCACCTATTACGGTTCCCAGAAACCCGAGAGCTTTGCCCGCTGGTATGAGGAAACACCGCCGGGATTCGTCTTCGCGCTCAAGGGTCCCCGTTTTGCCACCAACCGCCGGGTCCTGGCCGAGGCCGGCCCTTCGGTGGAGCGGTTCCTTGCCAGCGGCGTCCTCGAACTCAGGGAGAAGCTCGGGCCGATCAACTGGCAGTTCATGCCGACCAAGGCCTTCGATCCCGAGGATTTCGCGAAGTTCCTGGCCCTGCTGCCGCGAACAATCGACGGCCGACCGATCCGTCACGCGGTCGAGGTGCGGCATGCGAGCTTCCGGTCGCCGGACTTCATTGCGCTGGCGCGGGAGCACGAGGTTGCCATCGTGCTGGCAGCGGATTCCGACTATCCGCAGATCGCCGCGTTCACCGCGCCCTTCTCCTATCTGCGCCTGATGGGGACGCAGGAAAGCGAGAAACTCGGCTATTCCGCGGCGGCGCTCGACCTCTGGTCCGCGCGCGCCCGGGCCCTCGCTGGCGGCACCCTGCCGCCCGGCCTCGATGTCCTGGGTAAGGGCCGAGCGGAAAAGGGCAACCGCGATGTGTTTCTCTATGTCATCAGTGGTTTCAAGGTGCGCAATCCCCAGGCCGCCATGGCGCTAATCGATCGATTGAAGAAATCGCCATGATCGGCGGAAGCCGGTCATGGCGGATCAGGCAGGACATTGTTGGCCCGGTGCTGAAGCGCCATGGTATAGGTCAGCCCAGGTCAATGTGGGACAAGTGGAGATCATGGACGACACGGAAACCAGGAACATCCTCAGCACCGTATCCACCGCGACCCTGACCACGGTGCTGCTGAAGAAGGGGTTGCGGAACATCTGGATGCGTGGCACGCGGCCGCTGCATACCGGCCAGACTCGCTGTGTCGGTCGCGCCTTCACCCTGCGCTTCGTGCCGGCGCGGGAGGATCTCGCCACACCGGAATCCTGGTCCTCACCCCGGTCGACCCGGGCGGCCATAGAAGCCATGACATCAGGCTGTATCGCCGTGGTCGATGCCATGGGTGTGACCGATGCCGGCATCTTCGGCGACATCCTGTGTGCCCGGATGCGGAAGCGCGGCGTCGCCGCCCTGGTGACGGATGGGGTCGTGCGCGACGTGGCGGGTGTGCTCGGCACGGGTCTGCCCGTCTGGTGCCAGGGCGTGGCCGCGCCCCCCTCCGTCGCCGGCCTCACCTTCGTCAACTGGCAGGAGCCGATCGGCTGCGGCGGCGTTGCGGTGTTTCCGGACGATCTAATCGTGGTCGATGACGACGGCGCCGTGGTGATTCCCGCGGCCCTGGTCGAGGATGTCGTCGCCATCGCCGCCGAGCAGGAGCGGCTGGAGGCCTGGATCATGGGTGAGGTCGAAAGGGGTGCCGCCCTGCCGGGACTTTACCCGCCCAATGCCGAGAACAAGGCGCGCTACGAGGCGGCGGCTTCCGGCGGCGGGGAAGAGAAATAGGATCCCGTGCCGCGAGGCGCATGAAAAGGGGCGACCGTGCCGCGACTTGCCGCGAATATTTCCATGATGTTCACGGAATGGGACTTCCTCGAGCGCTTCGAGCAGGCGCGCCTGGCGGGTTTCCAGGCGGTCGAATGTCTCTTTCCCTACGATCATTCCGCCGAGCAGCTCGCCGCCGCGCTGCAAGGAACCCGGCTTGCGCCGGCGTTGTTCAACCTGTTCCCCGGCGATTGGGCAGGCGGGGATCGCGGCCTCGCCGCCCTGCCGGACCGGGCGGAGGAGTTCCGCCAATCGGTCGACCAGGCCCTGCACTATGCCTCGGCGACCGGGTGCGGCCGGTTGCATGTGATGAGCGGCCTCGCTGCCAGCACCGATCCGGAGGCGCGCGCCACCTATGTCCGCGCGCTGCGCCTCGCCGCCGATCGCGCGGCACATGCGGATATCGACATCCTGATCGAGCCGATCAATTCCCGCGACATGCCAGGCTATTTCCTCAACAGCTTCGACCTAGCCGTCGACATCATCGCCGAGGTGTCGCGGCCCAACCTCCGCCTCCAGTTCGACATCTATCATCGCCAGATCATCCGTGGCGATGTTCTCACCGGCCTGCGCGAATTGCTGCCGCTGATTGGCCATGTGCAGATTGCCGCCGTACCGGCGCGGCACGAACCCGGCACCGGCGAGCTCGACGATCTCCGGATACTGCGCAGCCTCGATGAGCTTGGCTATGGCGGCTTCGTCGGCTGCGAGTACCGCCCCGCTGCCGGCACCCTGGCGGGGCTGGGCTGGATGGGCGCGCTCGATTTCTGAAATCAGCCGCGGCCGACGAAGGGCATCTTGGTCGCCATCACCGTCATGTTGAGTACATTGGCATCGAGCGGCAGGCTCGCCATATAGACCACGGCATCGGCGACATGTTTCGGGTCGATGGTTGGTTCGGCGGCGGTGGTGCCATTGGCCTGCAGCACGCCGGTCGCCATCTTCGCCGTCATCGGCGTGGCCGCGTTGCCGATGTCGATCTGGCCGCAGGCAATATCGAACGGGCGGCCGTCGAGGGCGGTGGACTTGGTGAGGCCCAGAATGCCGTGCTTGGTCGCGGTATAGGGCGCCGAATGCGGTCGCGGCGTGGTAGCCGAGATCGAGCCGTTGTTGATGATGCGCCCGCCCTGCGGTTTCTGTGCCTTCATCAGGCGAAAGGCGTTTTGGGTGCAGAAGAAGGCGCCGCTGAGATTGGCCGCGACCACGGTGTTCCATTGCTCGGCGGTAAGCTCGTCGAGCGGGATCGCCGGGGCGCCGCTGCCGGCATTGTTGACCAGCAGATCGAGCCGCCCCCAGGCGGCTTTCACCTGATCGAACAACCGCGCGACCGCGGCGGCATCGCCGATATCCGTGGGGATGACCAGGGTGCTGCTGCCGGCGGGATCGAATTCCCGCGCCACCGCCTCGATGACGTCGCGTCGGCGGCCGCTCAGGGCGACACGATAGCCGGCGGCCAGCAGCCCTCCGGTGATGGCCTTGCCAACGCCGGTGCCGGCGCCGGTGACGATCGCTGTCTTGATGGTCATGCTGCTATCCTTGGGTTGATCGGTTCTTCGCGATGGTTGGTCAGGCGATCCTGCCGCCGAGCTCGTCCTCGATGTGAATCCGAATGATCTCGTCGAACGTGCTTTCCGCCTTGAAGCCGAGGCCGAGGGCCCGTTCGGGCCTAAAGTCGCGCGGCCAGCCGGCGACGATGCGCGCGATGGTGGGGTCGGGCGCACGGCGGATCAGCCGGACGGCCTTGTCGCCGGCCAACTTTTGCAGCGCCGCGATCTGTTCGCCCACGGTCGCGGAGAGTCCCGGCATGCTGAGATTGCGTCGCGGGCCGATGCGGTCGGAATCGATGGTGGCGGCATGGATCAGGAAACCGACCGCCGCCCGCGGGCTGGCGTGCCAGTGGCGGACGTCGTCAGCGACCGGCAAGACCGCCTCCTCCCCCACCAGCGGCTCGCGCAGGATGTTGGAGAAGAAACCTGAGGCAGCCTTGTTGGGCTTGCCAGGACGCACGCAGATGGTGGGCAGGCGGATGCCGATTCCCTCGAAGAAACCGCGCCGCGTGTAGTCCGAGAGCAGCAATTCGCAGATTGCCTTCTGCGTGCCGTAGCTGGTGAGCGGCGCGCTGAGGAAGGTGTCGTCGATCCTCTCGGGGAAGGGCGCCCCGAAAACGGCGATCGACGAGGTGAAGACCAGCCGGGGGCGATAGGCTGCGCGGGCGCTTTCCAGCCGGATCGCCTCGAACAGGAAACGGGTGCCGTCGAGATTGATGCGGTAGCCCTTCTCGAAATCCGCCTCGGCTTCGCCGGAGACGATGGCCGCCAGATGAAAGATGACGTCGGGTCGCGTGGCGGCGAGTGCCGCGGCCTCGGCCGGCAGCGAAAGATCGGCGGTGCGCAGGTCGACCTCGCCGGTATAGCCCTGCGGTGCCGTCGGTGCCACCACATCCACCAGGGTCAGCCGCTCCAAAGCCTGTCCGCCCAGGCCGCCGTCACGGACCAGGCGATCCGTGAGCTTCCGTCCGACCATGCCGGCGGCGCCGATGATGAGGATATGCATGAAGACTTGGCCTCTCTCTGCAAGGATGGGTGTGTGTCGGGCGATCAGCGGCGCCGCACCGGCGATTCATTCGGCAAATCGTGCCAACGACGATCCTGCCTGCAGGCATAGAGGGCGATCCGCCCTCTTGGCAAGGCGGAAGCCGCTGCCTGACGCTGTTTGGGCTGTGTTCCTATGACGCCTGCGCCACGAGGTCGGCCTCGATGGCGAGCCAGTCCGTCGCCGGCACCAGTTCGGCAGGCAAGTGCACGTCCCGGGTCCAGGCATAGAGACAGAGGAGGGGGACGTCTTCCACCAGCGTTGCATGGAGTTTCTGGGGCGGGTTCCAGACGGGTTCGCCGGCGGCGCGGGTCTCCCAGGCGGCGCCGATGCCGAAGCGCCAGCGGGAGGGACCGGTCAACGGCAGGTAGAGTTCCGCCGCCTGGTGCCGGTGGTCCCGGTAGAGGGTATGGGGGGCAATCAGCAGAAGGCCGAGATCGAAATCCAGCTCATAGGTGGCGTCGTAGGGAGCCGCCAGGCTGGCAAAGGCATGCTGCGCGGGAAACAGCGGGCCGATCTCGTCCGCCGGATAGGCGTTGTAGGTGATCCAGGCGAGAAAGGGCAGGGCGGCCCGGATGTCGGCGAGCAGCGTTTCGCCGGATTGCCGCGCGGCCAGGGCCAGCGCCGCATCGAGATGGCCGCAAATGGGTGATGACGACCCGGCCGCAAGGGTCCGGTCGGGTGCCGCCGCGCGAAACCGCGCCAGCGCCCCGCGCACCTCGGCGATGGCCGCCGCCTCCCCCGAAACGCCCGACAGATGGTGATCGATGGCATCCGCCAGCCGCTCGAGGGCGGGACAACCCGGTCGCATCAGATGCCTCTCTGCCAGTGACGATGATGGTGTATTCAATCGGCGACTATAATCCGCACCTCGGCCCGCACCAACGCCTCTTGCAGTCCGGCGGGGGGCGCAACCTCCGTGATCAGGATGTCGAGTTCCCGCAGCGTCCCGACACGCACCATCGACAGCCGCCCGAACTTCGAGGAATCGCACAGCGCCACGATCTGCTTGGCCCGTTCGATATAGACGCGCTTGATCTCGGTGTCCTCGAGCGAATAGTCGAACATGCCCTGGTCGGTCAGGCCGGAAATGCCGAGGAATGCCTGATCCAGCCAGTAGTGCTGCAACTGGTCGACGGCGATGGAGCCATGGATCGACAGTTCCTTGGCGCGTAATTGCCCGCCGGGCAGATAGACCGCGGCCGGGCCATCGGCCAGGAGGGTGGCTGCGCGCACATTGTTGGTGAAGATCTTGATGTCGGCACGGGGCGCCAACTGCCGCGCCATTTCCAGCGCCGTGGTGCCCACATCGATGCCGATCGTGGCACCCGGACGCACCAGGGCGGCGGCGGCCTGGCCGATCCTTTCCTTTGCGTCGCCGTTGCGCCGACGCCGGGCGTCAAAGCTCGGTTCGTCGAGATCGACGGTATCGGCACCGCCCGGCTTGGCCGCCACCGCGCCGCCATGGGTGCGCAGCAGCAGGCCCTGACCCTCAAGGCGGGTGAGGTCGCGCCTGACAGTGATCTCGGAGACGCCCAGTTCGGCGGCGATATCGCTGACGGTGGCAAAACCGCGCCGTTCCACCAGGTCGCGCAGGATGGCGTCACGCTGGGTTGGCGGGATGCGCTCGCCCCGACGCTCGGAGATGGCTTTCGTGCTCTGCCCGGTCATGAAGCCCATGCAACCATTGATGATCAATTTCGATCATAATAGCTGGAAGGCGGAAGAAATCTACCCGGATACGCTTGATTTTGGATTCCTGTCGGCTGATAATGACCGAAATCGATCACTTATGATCGATAACGATAGGTTTGACAGGGATGCTCACCGATCTGAAGGGGAAGCGCGCCATCGTCACCGGTGGCGCCACGGGTATTGGCCTCGCCATCGCGCGTCTGTTCGCCGCGGCGGGCATGCGGGTTGCCATCGCCGACCTCAACGAAGCCGGCGCCGCTGCCGCCGCCCGGGAACTCGGCTCGGGGCATCTGGGTGTCGCCATCGATGTGCGCGACCGTGCCAGCGTCACCGCCGCGTTCGACCGGGTTGCGGGCGCATTCGGTGGCTATGACGTTCTCGCCGCCAATGCCGGTGTCTCCTCGATGAAGCTGGTGGTCGATCTCGATGATGCCGATTGGGAATTCAATTTCGACGTCAATGCCAAGGGCATCTTCCTCACCAACCAGGCGGCCGTGCGTCACTTCCTTGCGACGGGCAACAAGGGGGTCATCGTCAACACGGCCTCGCTTGCCGGCAAGTGGGGCGCGCCGTGGCTGGCGCATTATTCGGCCAGCAAGTTCGCGGTGGTGGGGTTCACCCAGGCCCTGGCACGCGAAATGGCCGAGCATGGCATCCGGGTCAACTGCGTCTGCCCCGGATTCGTCAAGACGGGCATGCAATCGCGTGAAGTCGAATGGGAAGCCGCCCTGCGCAAGATGACGCCGCGGGCAGTGATCGACGACTATGTCAATCAGACGCCGCTGGGCCGTCTTGAAGAACCCGAGGACGTCGCCAAGACCGTGCTGTTCCTGGCCAGCGACCTCGCCGGCTTCGTCACCGGCGAGGCGCTGAACGTCACCGGCGGCGTCAGGATGGATTGAGGTCGGACATGCGGATCAAATGGAGCACAATTCTGCCGCATCTGGTCCTGACGGTGTTTTCGCTTGCCATCCTGCTGCCCCTGGTCTGGGTGCTGCGCGTCAGCCTCACCGACAAGCTGACCGCCTACCGGATTCCACCGGAGATCGGCCATATCGGGCTGGAGAACTACGTCGAGATCTTCTCCGTCTATCCGTTCGAGCGCTGGTTCTTCAACAGTCTGCTCGTGGCGCTGCTGTCGACCGCCATTTCCCTGCCGCTGGCCACTGCCATGGCCTATGCCTTTGCGCGTTTCAATACCGGCGGTGCAATGCTGCGCCTGGGGGTGCTGGCGAGCCAGATGCTGCCGCCGATCATCCTGGTCCTGCCGCTCTTCACCTTATTCTTCACCACCGGCCTGATGCAGACCCATCTCGGCCTCGTGCTCTCGCATCTGACCATCAGCCTGCCCTTCCTCGCCTGGATGCTGGTGTCTTTCTTCGAGGGCGATTCGGCGAGCCTCGAGGAAGCGGCGCGCATCGACGGCGCCACGCGCTGGCAGGCCTTCATCAAGATCGCGGTGCCGGTGGCGGCACCCGGCATCCTCGCCGCCGGCCTGCTCGGTTTCATCCTGAGCTGGAACGAGTTTTTGTTTGCCCTGGTGTTGAGCGGTGCCAGCACCCAGACGCTGCCGATCGGGCTGGCCAGCATGGAGACCCATGCCGGCGTCGAAATCGCGCCCCTGGCGGCGGCCACGGTGGTGTCGTTGCTGCCGGTATTCGCATTGCTGCCGTTTCTAAGAAAGTACCTGATCAAAGGCCTGTCACTGGGAGCCCTTAAGTGACCGGTCGCCAATCCTCATTAGGGCGATAAGAGGGAGGTTGGACAATGTTCAAGAAGCTGCTTCTGGGGTCGGTCGTGGCCCTGGGTTTCACCGGTTCGGCCATGGCCGAAACGGTAAACATCCTGATGGAAGGCGTTCCCGATACCCAGTTCGTCAAGGAACTCATTCCGGAATTCACCAAGGAGACCGGCATCGAGGTCAATCTCGAAGTCGTCAACTATGCCGAAATGCACACCAAGCTGGTGCCGCAGCTGGTATCGCCACAGGGCAGCTACTCGGCCATCGTCGTTGACTTCTACTGGGTCGGCGAGTTCGTGAAGGCGGGCTGGATGCAGCCGCTCGACGAGCGCATCAAGGCCGACAATTTCGATACCTCGGTCTACGTGCCCGCCCTGATGGATCTGGTGGGCCAGGTCGACGGCACCACCTACATGCTGCCGTTCTACAACTACGCGATGGGCCTGACCTATCGCACGGACCTGCTGGCGGATGCGCAGAACCAAGCCGATTTCAAGGCGAAATACGGCATGGACCTCAAGGTGCCCGCGACCTGGGACGAGTACCTGAAGCAGGTTGAATTCTTCACCAAGGACGGCATGCACGGCGTCGTCAATCAGGGCCTGCGCCCCGATCCGATCGCCATGGAATGGTCAAACTATCTCTTCGCCAATGGCGGTACCTATCACGATGCCGACTGGAACCCGACCCTCAACAACGAGGCGGGAGTGAAGGCGGTTGAGCAGTACAAGACCATGATCGACAAATTCGGTCCGGTCGGCTCCGCGAGCTTCAGCTTCGACGAAGCCTTCAACGTGATGGCGCAGGGCAAGGCCTACAGCTACATCACCTACAACTTCTTCCGCACCGCCTATGACGACCCCAGCAAGTCGGCCGTGGTCGGCAAGGTGGAGATCATGCCGGTGCCGGGGCCGACGCCGGAACAGGGCGGCAGTCTCAACGGTGCCTGGGGTTGGGCGATACCGAAGTCGAGCCCCAACCCCGACGCTGCCTGGACCTTCCTGAAATGGGTGGAATCGAAGGAGATCGCCAAGAAGCGTGCCCTGGCCGGCGGCTCGCCGACCCGGACCGATGTCTTCGACGATCCCGACCTCAACGCCAAATACGCCTATTTCCCGGCGCTGAAGCAGATGCTGCTCACCAGCCACAACTTTCCGGTCTTCACCTACACGCCACAGCTGGTCGAGGTGCTGGGGCGCGAGCTGAGCCTGGCGGTTGCCGGCGAGAAGAGCCCGTCTGACGCCCTGGCGGCGATCGAGGCCGAGATGGCCGAACTCGCGCGCAAGGACGGCAAGCTGAAGTAACGCCATCGACCGAGGGGCGGGGAAGCAGGAATGATCGGTATGTCAGGCATCAAGGCCAGTGCGGCGGATCGGCGCGATGCCCGGTTCGGCTATGTCCTGGCGGCACCCAGCCTGACCGTGCTGTTCCTGATCATCCTCTTCCCCGTCCTCTCGGCGCTCTATACCAGTCTGCATGAATACACGCTGATCGCGCCCAATTTCGACATCTTCACCGGGTTCGACAATTTCCGTCTCGCCCTCGCCGATGCCGAATTCCGGCATTCGGCCTGGCTTACCATCCGCTTCGTGATCGGCGTCGTGCTGCTTGAATTCGTCATCGGCTTCGGCATTGCGCTGATGCTCAACAAGGTCGAGCGGTTCAAGCCGATCTATTACGCGATCCTGCTCTGCCCGCTGCTGATGAACCCGGTCATTGTCGGGCTGATCTGGCGCATGTTTCTGCATCCCAATCTCGGCATCGTGAATTACCTGCTCAGCACCGTCGGCCTCGGCCCGGTCAACTGGCTGGGAGATACCAAGATCGCCATCTGGACCGTGATCATGGTCGACATCTGGCACCAGGTCTCGTTCATGATCGTGCTGTTGCTGGCCGGGCTCGCTTCCCTGCCGAAGGAACCCTATGAGGCGGCGCGGGTCGACGGCGCCAACGCGTTCCAGTGTTTCATCCACATCACCCTGCCGATGATGCGCACCGTCATTATCGTGACGCTGCTCATCCGGCTGATCTTCGCGGTCAAGACCTACGATCTCATTTACATCATGACCCGGGGCGGTCCGGGCGTCGCCACTGATCTGGTCAGCTACTTCATCTATCGGACTGCTTTCGTCGGCCTCAACATCGGCGAGGCCTCCGCGATGTCGATCATCCTGCTCACCGCCATTCTCGGCCTCACGGCCTATCTCTATCGCTACATGCGTTCGATTCGCTGAGGAACATTACATATGGCCGGAATTGAGCTACGAAACATCAGCAAGGTGTACGGCAATGCCGTCCTCGCCGTCGACGATGTCAGCCTGGAGATCAAGGACGGGGAGTTCATGATCTTCCTGGGTCCGTCCGGATGCGGGAAGTCGACCACCTTGCGCATGATCGGTGGGCTGGAATCGATCTCGAAGGGCGACCTGCTGATCGGTGGAAAGCGGATGAACGATGTCGATCCGGCCGATCGCGACATCGCCATCGTGTTCCAGAACTACGCCCTCTATCCGCACATGACCGTGGCCGGGAATCTCGGTTTCGGCCTGAAGCTGCGGGGCTTCGACCGCGCCGAGATCGATCGGCGGATCCGCGCCATCTCGGACATGCTGGGCATTCAGCCGCTGCTCGATCGCAAGCCCGGCCAGTTGTCGGGCGGCCAGCGCCAGCGCGTTGCCCTCGGCCGCGCCCTGGTGCGCGAACCCAAGGCCTTTCTGCTCGACGAGCCGCTCTCCAATCTCGACGCCAAGCTGCGCGCCGCCATGCGCACCGAGCTCATCAAGCTGCATCACAAGGTCGGCACCACCATTGTCCACGTCACCCACGATCAGATCGAGGCCATGACCATGGGCCAGCGCATCTGCATCATGAAGGATGGCCGCATCGTCCAGGTAGGTGCGCCGCTCGAGGTTTATCGCAACCCGGTCAATACCTTCGTCGCCGGTTTTCTCGCCAGCCCGCCCATGAACCTGGTGGCCGGGCGACTCGAGGGGGAGGGTCAGGGGACCTTGAAGGCTGTGGTCGGCGCCGCCAGCTTGCCGATTCCGGACGCCTTCCGCGCCGCCTATGCCGCGCGCAGCGGCAGCGAGGTGATCGTCGGTCTGCGGCCGGAGGATTTCCATCAATCGCCGATGGGCGATCGTTCCTCTCCCGCCAGCGTGGTGGTGGTCGCGGTCGAACTGCTCGGACCCGAGGTCATCCTGGTGGCCGAGCTGGGCGGAACTGGCGGGCCAGAGATCATGGCCCGCATGCCGCGGGACTTCATGGCCCGGCCCGGCGCTATGCTGCAACTCCACTATGACCTCACTCAGATGCATCTCTTCGATGCGGCCAGCGGCACAGCGCTCAGCCGACCGCAACTCGCCTGAACCTCCCAGAAAGCAGAGAATCGATCATGCTCCAGACAACCTTCGGCAGCCACAAACCGATCATCGCCATGATTCACCTGGCACCGCTGCCCGGCTCGCCGCTCTACGACAAGGATGGCGGGATGCAGAAGATCATCGATCTCGCCGCCGCCGATATCGCGGCCCTGCAGGAGGGTGGCGTCGATGCGGTCATGTTCGGCAATGAAGGCGACCGGCCGTATCTCCTGAAGGCCTCGCCGCAATCCCTGGCCGCCATGGCCTTCGCCGTGGGCGAACTCAAGCGGCAGATCAGGATCCCGTTCGGGGTCAACTACCTGTGGGACCCGGTCGCCAGCGTCAGTCTCGGCATTGCCAGCGGCGCCCGCTTCGTGCGCGAGATCTTCACCGGGGTCTACGATTCCGACATGGGCCTGTGGGCGCCGGATGCGGCGACGGCGCTGCGTCTGCGCAGCGATGCCAGCCGGCTGGACATGAAGCTGATGTTCAACATCAACGCCGAGTTTGCCTCGCCGGTGGGCGACCGCTCGATCGCCGCGCGGGCAAAGAGTGCCGTCTTCTCGTCGCTGGCAGACGTCGTGCTGGTTTCGGGCCCGATGACCGGCCAGGCGGTGGAAACCGCCAATCTGAAACTGGCCAAGGAAGCACTGCCCGACACGCCGGTCTTCGCCAATACCGGAGTCAATATCGACAATGTCGCCGACATCCTCAAGATCGGCGACGGCGCCGTGATCGGCACGCATTTCAAGGTGGATGGCGATACCTGGAAGGCGGTGGACCCGGTTCGGGTCAAGCGATTCATGGACAAGGTGGGCAAGATCCGCTGAGATGGCCCTTCATTGAGATGATCCGGCCATGGCCTATCTGATCGGAATTGATATCGGCACCACGTCGACGATCGGCATCGTCATCGATGATGCCGGAAGAACGCTGGCGATCGAGAGCCGGCCGGTGACCCTCCATTCCGATCATGCCAACTGGTCGGAAGAGGACCCGGCGCAATGGTGGGAAAACTGCGGCGAGATCTGCCGCGCGCTGCTGCGGAAGAGCGGCTTGCGCGCCGATGCCATCGCCGCCATCGGTGTTACCGGCATGCTGCCGACGGCGATCCTGCTCGACGATGCAGGAAACCCGCTGCGGCGGAGCATCCAGCAGAACGATGCGCGGGCGACGGCGCAATTGACGGCCTTTCGTCAGGGCATGACGGAAGAGCGGTTCCTCGGTCTCTCCGGTACCGGCTACAGCCAGCAATTGGTCGGGCCCAAGCTGATGTGGCTGCGCGAGAACGAGCCCGCTTCGTTCGCCAAAGCGCGCCACGTGGTCGGTGCGTCGGACTTTGTCACCAGCAGACTCTGCGGCTCCATCCAGGTCGAGCACAACTGGGCGCTGGAAGCGGGCTTCGTCGGTCTTGCCACCGGCGAATATCATCCGGACCTCATCGCCCTTGCCGGTATCGATCCCCAGCTCCTGCCGCCGATCCGCAAGAGCCATGAAATCGTCGGCGCGCTGACGGCTCAGGCCGCGGCGCATACCGGGCTCCGGCCGGGCATACCGATCGTCGCGGGCTGTGCCGATCATGTCGCCTCCGCCTTCGTTTGCGGCGCCGCGCGCAATGGCGATCTGGTCCTGAAATTCGGCGGCGCCGGGGATATCCTGCTCTCCTCGGACAAGCCGGTCACCGATCGCCGCCTGTTCCTCGACTACCACATCGTGCCGGGACTCTATTTTCCCAACGGCTGCATGGCTTCGAGCGGCAGTTTTCTCAACTGGGTGGTGAAGAACTGGGCCGGTGGCGAGGTGGAGTCGGCGCGTGCCGCCGGCCTCTCGATCCATCAATGGCTCGACCGTCGCACGGCCGAGATCGACGCCGCGAGCGGCGTGCTGTTCCTGCCCTATTTCCTCGGCGAGAAGACGCCGCTCAACGATCCACATGCCCGTGGCACGCTGGTCGGTCTCGGCCTCAACCATGATATCCGCCATGTCTGGCGCGCCGCGCTGGAGGGTGTCGTCTTCGGCTTTCGCCACCATGTCGAAACCTTCCTGGAGGCGGGACTCGGAGTGACGCGCGTCTTCGCCGCCGATGGCGGCGCCGCCAGCGATCTCTGGCTGCAGATTGCAGCCGATGCCATCGACCGGCCGGTGACGCGCATCGACCGACATCCCGGCTCGTCCCTGGGTGCCGCCTTCGTCGCCGGGATGGGGGTGGGTGCCTTGAAGGACTGGGGCGATATCGCGCGCTACGTCGAACC
>JAEUKV010000289.1 GCA_016794165.1 Rhodospirillaceae bacterium | reverse complement strand
CGGATGCGCCACAGGCGCTGGCGCGGACCGGCGGCATTGGGGCCAATATGATCGGTGAGGCGTTCGACGCAGCTCACCATATTGGCGTCGAGATAGGCGAAGGCGGTGGTGCGGGTGAGGATCGTCACCTCCGGCATGGCGCCGAGTTCGGCCAACGCTGCGGCGACCCAGTCCATGGCGGGTTGGCCGTCGATCTGGCAATCGCGCTCGGAGAGGAGCGCGCCGCCCGGTTCCGACTGCTCGTCGACCAGGGTTACGCGCGCACCGGCGCGGCCGGCGGCCAGCGCCGCGGCAAGTCCGGCGGGACCGGCGCCCACCACCAGCACGTCGCAATGGGCGTAGAGCTTGTCGTAACGGTCGGGATCGGTCTCGGTCGAGCCGGTGCCGAGGCCGGCCATGCGGCGGATGAACTTCTCGTAGAACATCCATCCGTCCTTCGGCCATTTGAAGGTCTTGTAATAGAAACCGGACGGCAGGAAGCGGCTGGCCAGCGAATTCACCGCGCCAAGGTCGAAATCGAGGCTCGGCCAGCGGTTCTGGCTGGCAGTGACGAGTCCGTCATAGAGCTCGATCTGCGGGGCGCGGGTATTGGGCTCGCGCCGGGCGCCGGTGCCCACTTCCATGAGTGCGTTGGGTTCCTCGGGGCCAGCCGAGATGATGCCGCGCGGGCGATGATACTTGAACGAACGGCCGACCAGGGTCACGCCATTGGCAAGCAACGCCGAAGCAAGGCTGTCGCCTTGATAGCCGTAATAGGTCTTGCCGTCGAAGCTGAAGCGCACCGGCTTGGCGCGATCGATGCGGCCGCCGCTGGCGACGCGGTTCTTCTGCGCGCTCATGTTACTTCTGCTCCAGCTGCGGGGCAGGTTCGCCCATCTTGTAGACCTTGATGATTTCGTGGGTCACGGTGTGGCGCGCCACGTTGAACCACTGGCGGCAGCCGCGCGCATGCACCCAGCGCTCGAAATGCACGCCCTTGGGGTTCTTGCGCATGAACAGGTAATCGGCCCATTCCGCGTCGGTCATGGTCTGCTGCTGCTCGAGGGTCGGGCGCGCGATATGGCCTTCGTGGCCATAGGCGAATTCATGCTCGTCGCGGGGACCGCAATAGGGGCAGGAGATGAGAAGCATGGGATGTCTCTCTCGAAGTCTGTCAGTGCGCGACGCCGGCGGCGCCGTGCTCGTCGATCAGGTAGCCGGTGCTGAAACGCTCCAGCGCGAAGGGGACGGCCAGGGGATGCGGCTCGCCCCGCGCGATGGTGTGTGCAAAGACGTTGCCCGAACCCGGTGTGGCCTTGAACCCACCCGTGCCCCAACCGCAATTGAGGAACAGGTTCTCGACCGGCGTCTTGCCGATGATGGGCGAGGCGTCGGGGCAGGTGTCGACGATGCCACCCCATTGCCGCAGCATGCGCAGGCGCCCGAAGCAGGGGAAGAGGTCGGTCAAGGCATTGAGCTGGTTTTCGATGATGAAGGGCGAACCAACCTGGGCGTAGGAGGTATAGGCATCGATGCCCGCGCCCAGCACCAACTCGCCCTTGTCCGACTGGCTGACATAAACATGGACCTGGGGCGACATGACGACCGTGTTGAGGATCGGCTTGATCGGTTCGGAGACAAGGGCCTGCAGCGGATGGCTCTCGACCGGCAGGCGAAAGCCCGCCATGCCCGCGAGCACGCCGGAATGGCCGGCGACCACGATGCCCACCTTCTTTGCGCCGATGAAGCCGCGTGTGGTTTCGACACCCTTCACCACGCCGTTCTCGATCTTGAAGCCGGTCACTTCGCAATTCTGGATGATGTCGACTCCCCGCTCGTCGGCCTTGCGGGCAAAGCCCCAGGCGACCGCGTCATGCCGGGCGACGCCGCCGCGGCGCTGCAGGCTGGCACCCATGATCGGATAGCGCGCCGAGGTGGAGCAGTCGAGGATCGGCACCATCTCCTTGATCTGCTCCGGGGTCAGGATCTCACTATCGATCCCGTTCAGCTGGATTGCATAGACGCGGCGGCGCAGGGCCTGCATGTCGTGCTGGGTATGCGCGAGGTTCATCAGGCCGCGCTGGCTGAACATGACGTTGTAGTTGAGATCCTGGGTCAGACCCTCGAACAGCTTGAGCGAATGCTCGTAGAGATGCGCCGATTCATCCCATAGATAGTTGGAGCGCACGATGGTCGTGTTGCGCCCGGTATTGCCGCCGCCGATCCAGCCCTTTTCCAGGACAGCCACATTGGTGATGCCGTGTTCCTTGGCGAGGTAATAGGCGGTGGCGAGGCCATGGCCGCCGCCACCGATGACGATGACGTCGTATTCCGGTTTCGGCGCCGGGCTGCGCCACGCCTCCTGCCAGTCCTTGTGATAGCTGAGGGCGTTCCGGACCAGGGTGAAGATCGAATAGGTCTGCTTCATGGCGTTCCCGAAGGGCTTTCCCGAATGGCGGCGTGACGGAGGGCTGCTGGCATATACGCCGGAAGCCTTCCGGGCGATGACATTGGCGGTGCGGTAACGAGCGATTTTGCGGCGCAACATCAGCGGTGCCGGATCATGGCAGGGCCCACAACTCGATTCCGCCAATGGCGCGCCATCTATTGTCCCGTTAACGCCCGCTGGTCAAGGCCGCGAACGGCGCGCAGAACACATAGGATCTTGAGTTTCCAGCCGGGGTAACCCCACGGCAGCTGTGGTTGCCGGTAATTTTCGTGCGTGGTTTCAGGAAATTGGCCCTTTGGATCAGAATTTCAGAAACCTGACCGATGGGATCAAAGAATGTTCCGCACGCGCCATTTTGTCTGTGGACGACATGTCGGAAATGAGATAATTCCCCTCGGCCCGAGGTGATGGGCGAGCTTGGCAGAGGGAACAACGCCGTGTTTGGTGAATTGCCCGTAAAAACCCCGCAGGAAATTGCCTTCCTGCTGGTCCCGAATTTCTCGATGATTGCCTTCACCTCCGCGGTCGAGCCTCTGCGGCTCGCCAATCGCGTGGCGGGGAAAGAGCTCTATTCCTGGCATCTCTTCTCGCCGGACGGGAAGAACATCAACGCCTCCAACGGCATTCTGTTGACCCCGCAAGGGGCCGCCGACGGTATCGTCAATTACGACACCATCATCTTGTGCAGCGGGGTGAACGGTCATCTCTACGACGACAAGAATGTATTTGCGCATCTCCGGCGAGCCGATCGCCAGGGGGCCGATATCGGCGCGCTTTGCACCGGCGCCCATATTCTTGCAAAGGCAAATCTGCTCAACGGCTATCGTTGCACCATCCACTGGGAAAATCTCGCGAGCTTCGCCGAGAACTTTCCGGAAATCGAAACCACTTCGGAACTGTTCGAGATCGACCGCAACCGCTTCACCTGTTCTGGCGGCACCGCCGCCCTGGATATGATGCTCAACCTCATTTCGCAGCAACACGGCCACGAGATCGCGGCAGCGGTATCGGAGCAGTTCATCCACGAGCGCATCCGCGATCGCCACGATCATCAGCGCATGGCGCTCACCGCGCGCCTCGGCGTCCGCCACCCCAAGCTCATCCAGGTGATCCAGCAGATGGAAGCCAATCTGGAGGAGCCGCTGGACCGGGCCGAACTCGCCGAGGCGGCCGGTCTCTCCAGCCGCCAGATGGAGCGCCTCTTCGCCAAATACCTGCACCGCTCGCCGGCGCGCTACTATGTGGAGCTGCGCCTGCACCGGGCGCGCCTGCTGCTGCTGCAGACCAATATGTCGGTGATCGACGTAGCGCTGGCCTGCGGCTTCGTCTCGGCCTCGCATTTCTCGAAATGCTACCGCGACTTCTTCGGCAAGACCCCACGCCGCGAACGGGCCACACCCGCCGCAGCGCCGCGGCTGCCGATGGGCGCCAGCGTGGCCGCCTGAGAAATCAGCAGCTCACGGTCTCGAAGCGCGCGCCGACAGATTCTTCGATCGCTTCCGCATCGACCGCTGGAACGGTCACGGTGCCGTCGAAGTAGTCGCTGAAATCGTAGACATCGGCCTCGGCAAGATTGTCGACGAAGCTGTCGTCGACCGGGCCGGTCGCGTCGTTGATGTGTTCGCTGACCGCGTCCAGGCCGGTGAGGGCATTCTCATCGGCGAAGGCGATGCTGGCGCCGACGAAGAAGCAGATCGCGATCAGAACCAGCGTGGCGATACTCATGATGCGAAACATGGCGGTAGCTCTCTTTACTGCGAGACGGCGTCAGGCGCACCGTTTCAATGTAAAAAGACTACGCCGGTTGCGGCCGAAAATCTGTGACGCGGGGCACAGGGTCGTCGGCGGTCAAGTCACGGGAATATCATCATAATTCAGGAAACTGTGACGCTGCTCACGGCACCCCGGCAGGCGGGTCAGGAAGCGGCGCGCTCGCGATCGTCCTCACGGGCGAGATCGAACATGTTGTAGAGCACCTCCGGCTCCTGCGCGCCGGAAAGGCCGAAACGACCGTTGAAGATGAAATAGGGAACGCCGGTAATGCCGAGGCGTCGCGACTGGAAATCCTCGTTGAGCGCCATGTCGATTTCCGGCAGCCCCTCGACTGCGGATTGTGCCGTTTCCGGCGGCAGGCCGATTTCTTCGGCATAGCGGATCAACGCTGCCGCATCGCCGATATCGGCGCCCTCGGTGAAATAGGCGCTGTAGAGCCGGTCCATCAGGGCGCTCTCGCGGCCGATCCGTGAGGCAGCCTGGATCAGCCGGTGCGAGCGCAGGGTGTTGGGCGTCCGGGTGATCCGGTCGAAGCGGAAGTCGATGCCTTCATGCCGACCCACCCGGGCGACGCCTTCGAAGACGCGCTGGGCGCGTTCCAGGCTGCCGAACTTGGCAGTCATGTATTGTGCCCGGTCGATACCGCCCATGGGCATGCCGGGGTTGAGCTGGAAGGCGCGCCAGCGCACCACCAGAGCGGGTTGCGGCCGCTCGGCCAGGGCGCGGATCAGCCGGCGCTTGCCGATATAGCACCAGGGGCAGACCGTGTCGGCGAAGATCTCCAGCAACATGCGACATCATCCCACGCCGCCGAAGCCACTGGCAAGCCGGACTCAGTCGCGGGATTTGGGCGCGAACGGTGCGGGATCCAGGAACCGGCGCAGGACATTGCCCGTCAGTTGCGCCACGTTGTTGTCATAGCTGTTGTGGGCGAGGGCGCTCGACCAGGCGATCGAACCCGTGGCGAAGACGGCACCGCCGGACGGCGTCTCATAGAACACCAGTTCGGCCCGGCAGCGGTCGCTCTCGATCGCGTCGAGGCCGGGGAACCCCGCCAGCAATTCCTCGGGCGTCAGCAGATAGGTGTTGGAATGTTCGACCGACTTCGCCAGCACGAGCGCATGCGCCGGCGTTCCCAGTTCCGGATCGCTGGCATCGAGCTCCAGCCCGGCGGCCCCGCCCAGGATGCCGAAATCCCCGATCCGCTCCTCGGCGCCGATACCATCGAAGATGAAGGCGGCGCGGTCGTCGTGGGAATCCGGCAGCCGGACATAATATGAACTGGCGTCGAACCCCTCGGTCACGAAGCCGACCCCGACCAGTTTCTGCGGCGGGCGTCCCTGGCTGCGCCACAATCCACCGAAGGCACCGTTGAAGGCGTGGTAGCGCTCGCCAGCCGGCAGTTCGTAGCAGCGCGTTCCCGCCTCACCGCGCCGCAGCTCGATGGCGCCGGGCCAATCGGGATGCGTCGCAATCCGCCAATAGAATCCGTTGCCGCCCATGTAGATCAGGCGCCCGGCCTGCTTCTGATAGGTTTCCAGCGCGTCCATCATCTCGCTGCTGTGATACTCCGGATGGGTCCCGGTCATGACGCAGCGATAGCGCTTCAGCAATTCGACGCCTTCTTCGTGTAACCGATCGTCGGTGATGACGTCATAGGCCTGGCCGGTCGCATGCAGCCAGTCGATGATGTGCAGATCCGCGTTGAAATTCCAGATCGCGCGTTTCGGCCGGGTGTTGAGGATCGGCCGGTGCCAGCTGGAATGGCAGGCGCCCGATCCGTCCCGGTGCCGGTCATAGAGCGAGACGCCAAAATCGCGCCGTTCCTTCAGGAACTGCTCGGCCGGTCCCAGTTCCAGCAGCGCCCCATAGCAGACCTCCGACAGCGCATCCTCATAGCCGTGATGAGAATTGGCATAGGCGAGGTAGGTATAGGTGGAGGCGAGGAAGGCGAGGGGTGCGGTCGCCGTGCCCCTGGGCGGCAGCACGAAGAACGGCAGGATATCCTCGCCACCATCGGGCGTGGTCAGCTCGCAGGCATAGATCCCG
>JAEUKV010000274.1 GCA_016794165.1 Rhodospirillaceae bacterium | reverse complement strand
TGATCGGCGTCGGATTCCCGCTGGGCAAGCTCGCCCATGGTGCCGGGATTTCGCCGCCGGCCTGGTCGTTCGCCATTTCGGGTGGCGGCGCGCTGGTGATACTTGGCTTTATCCTGGCGCGACGAATCCGGGTCGCCTGGGATGCGCGGCATCTGCGCTACTACCTGGTGGCGGGCCTGCTCTCCTATGTCATTCCCAATCTTCTGATCTACACGGCGATCCCGCGTTTGGGAGCCGGGTTGACGGCGATCTATCTCACTCTCTCGCCGATCATGACCCTCACCATCTCGATCCTGATGGGTATCAAGCGACCTGGATGGCTGGGTTTTGCAGGTATCAGCCTTGGCTGCATCGGCGCTCTCACCATCATCCTGTCGAAGGGTGAGGTTGGCGGCGGCGCTGATTTCCCCTGGCTGCTGACGGCGCTCTTGATTCCGCTCAGTCTCGCCGGTGGCAATGTCTATCGCACGCTCGACTGGCCGGCGAATGGCAGGCCCCTGGTGCTTGCCATGGGCAGCAATGCGGCGGCGGCCCTGTGCCTCTTCATCGCTTCCCTGATCTGGGACGGGGCGATGCCCTTCGGCGTGCTCGCCGACTCGTCCTTGCTCACGATCGGTCAGATAGCCGTTTCCGCCCTGATGTTCGCTCTGTTCTTTCGCCTGCAGATCGTGGGCGGACCGGTTTATCTTTCGCAGATCGGCTATGTCGCAGCCGCGACCAGTCTGGTGATTGGCATCGTCCTGCTCGATGAACGGTACGCATTTCTCACCTGGAGTGGTGGTCTCATCATCGTGGCAGGGGTCGTCGCGACTACACTGGACCGCGGTCGGAAGTAGCCTATTTCGGCCAGAAGGCCGGGTCGTGAATGAGGTCCTGCACGCCGTTGATGACGAATTGCACGCCGATGCAGACCATCAGGAAGCCCATGATGCGCGAGATGGCGGCGATGCCGTTGGCACCCAGCAGGCGGTTGAGAAGACCCGCGGCGCGCAGGCAGAACCAGATGATGATCGCGGTCACCACGATGCCGACCGAGATCACCAGATAGGTCATCGCCGTGGTGAGCTCGCCCGATTGCTGCACGCTGGTCGACATGGTGATGACGAGGGCGATGGAGCCGGGACCCGAGAGGCCCGGCATGGCGAGCGGCGTGAAGGAGATATCGAGCTTCTGCCGCGCCTCGATATCGGCATCCGTGTCCAGTTCCGAATCGTGCGGGAACAGCATGCGGAAGCCGAGAAAGGCCACGATCATGCCGCCGGCGATCCTGAGGCCCGGGATCGAGATGCCGAAGAGGTCCATGATGAGGACACCCGCCAGCAGGAAGCTAAGCAGGATGCCGGTCATGTAGATGCAGGCCATGGTGATCTGGCGGTTGCGCTCGGCCACCGTGAGATTGCCGGTGATGCCGATCAGCATGCCGGCGGCGGAAATCGGGTTGATGATGGGCAGCAGCGTCGCCACCGTCCAGCCGACATAGGGGAGGAAGTCATCCATGGTCGGCCCTCTTTCCGGTCGCCTAACCCTGCCGCTTCCAGTCGAAGCCGAGCAGCAGGCAGCCCTTTTCGGTCCGGCTGTTGTGATAGGTGCCGGGGTCGTACATGACGAAATCGCCGGCTTTGAGGACGGTGCCGTCGCTTTCGATCAGCTCGCCTTCCAGGATCATGAAATCCTCGCGGAAGGGATGCTCGTGGGCGATGGTCTTGGCGCCCGGTTCCATGCGGATGAGATAGGCGCCCTGCCGGTCTGCGCGGTCGTAATGCAATTCGATGACCGACATGTCCTTCTGCACCGGCCCTTCCATGTCATAGGGCTGAAAGGGTGTCTCGCGGGTATGGATGACCTTGCGGCCTTTGGCACCGGTGAAGCGTGACGACTCGTCCATCTGTTGGCTCCCTTTCAGGTAAGGCCGATCACCGAGACCTGTCGGCCGTAATCGGGTTCGCCGCGTTTGGTCTTGCGGCGGTAGCTGAAGAAATCGGTCTCCAGCGCGCAGGTGTCGTGGCCGCTCACCGAGACCGCGGCGAGGCCCAGTTTTTCAAGGCGCGCGGCAATGTAGCCGGCGAGGTCGAACTGGAATTTCCGGCAGGCATTGGCGGCGAAGAAGCGGGCATTGGCCGGGTCCTGGTCGATGAAGGGCGTGGGGAACTCTGTGCCGACTTCGTAGGAGTCGCGGCCGATGCAGGGGCCCAGGGCGGCGACGATGCTGCCGCGGCGGGCACCCAGGGTCTCCATCGCCGCCACGGTCGCCTCGAGGATGCCGCCCACGGCCCCCTTCCAGCCGGCATGGGCGGCGCCCACGACGCGGGCCTCGGCATCGGCGAAAAGCACCGGCCCGCAATCGGCGGTGAGAATGCCGAGATTGATACCGGGTGTTTTCGTGACGAGACCGTCGGCCTGGGGCCGGTCGTCCTGGTCGAGCCGCTTCTCCACCACCAGCACATGGCGCCCGTGGACCTGATAGGCGGTGTTGAGGGGTTCGGCCCTGAGGCCGGCGGCCCTGACGGCGCGGGCACGGTTCTCCATCACCCGCGCCTTTGCATCCTCGGTGCCGAGGCCGCAATTGAGGGAATCGTAAATCCCGTCGCTGACGCCGCCGCGCCGGGTGAGGAACCCGTGGCCGATGCCGGGCAGCCGCGCAAGAGACTCGATAGTGACGATCATAGGCCGGCCAGTTGGTTGAGGTTGGCGCCCGTCACGGCAAGCACCTTGAACAGCCTGCCCATTTCGCCGGGCGCAATCAAGCGCCGGCACTGGCGCCGCAGGATCTCGGCGGTGGCCGCGTCGGCCTTCTCCGCCAGCATCTCGCTTCTCAGCTCAAGCCCCAGCGAGCGCAGGAAATCGCCCTGGGTCACCGGGCCGAACACACCGGCGCCGGCCTGAAGCGCGGCTTCCGCCAGGGCTGCGAAATCGACATGGGCGGTGAGGTCGGCCTCGCCCGGATCCCGCAGCGGGTCGTGGAACCGGTGATGGCGCAAGGCCTGGAATGTGTCGCCGAGGCCGCTTTCCGCCGGGCCGTAGTCGATGAAGAGGGCGGCGCCGGATTGCGCCATGAGGCGCCGCGCCAGGCTATCAACGAGCGCGATCGCGGCGGGCGAGGTCTCGGCGATCGCGCCGGGCCGGGCCTGTTTGTGGGGCGGTCGCAGCAGGGCGAGCGCGGCACCGGGAGCTGCCAGTCCGTAGGCCAGCGCGTCTTCCCGCAGCGTCACGATGCGCTCGCGCCAGCCCTGGTCGGTCATCACGAACTGATGCACCGGCAAGGCGTCCAGAAACTCGTTGGCGATGACCAGCAGCGGCCCGTCCGGGAGATCTGCGAGCGACTCATGCCAGTGCGGTGCGTGATCGGCGAGGCGGTCCCGCTGCTGGCGCCGCAGCTCGGCATTGATCTCAACGAGATGCAATTGCTTGGCGGCGAGAAAGTCCGGTGCCACGCGTGCGGCGCGCAGGGCATCAGCCATCAGGGTGCCGCGGCCGGGGCCGAGTTCCACCAGATGAACCGGATCCGGCGCTCCCAGCCGCCGCCAGGTATCGATGCACCACAGGCCGAGCAGCTCGCCGAACATCTGGCTCACTTCCGGCGCGGTGATGAAATCGCCGCCCTCGCCCAGGGGATCGCGGTCGCGGTAGTAGCCGCCGGCACCCGCCAGCACGGTCTCCATATAGGCGGCGATCGTGATTCCGCCCTCAAGGGCGATGCGGCGACGCAGGCGCTCTGCGACCGGCTGCATCAGGCGCGCTGGCGGCGGCGGCCGCGCCAGATGAGATAGAGGCCGTATAGAATCATGGGCGCACTCAGCCATTGGCCCCAGGTGGTGGCGACCAGACTGTCGGTGAAGGCCTCCGGCTCGCGGAACATCTCCGAGACCACGCGGGCGAGACCATAGCCGATCAGGAAAATGCCGGAGAGCGTACCGATGCGTTCGCGGATGCTGCGCCGATGCGCAAAGATGGCGAGGATGACGAACAGCAGCAGCCCTTCGGTCAGCGCTTCGTAGATCTGGCTGGGATGGCGCGGGCTGCCGTCGACATGGGGAAAGACGATCGCCCAGGGTACGTCGGTCACGCGCCCGACCAGTTCGCCGTTGATGTAGTTGGCAGCACGCCCCAGCCCCAGGCCGATCGGTGTCGCCGCGGCGGCGAGATCGGCCAGGGCGAAGAACGGGATGCCCACGCGGCGGGTATAGATCACCATGGCCACGATCACGCCGATGAGGCCGCCATGGAAGGCCATGCCGCCTTCCCAGATCTTCAGGATCTCGATCGGATTGGAAAGATAGTAGCCGGGGTTCCACAGCAGGACATGACCGAGCCGCCCGCCCAGGATGATGCCGACAGTGCCCCAGGAGATCATGTCCTCGCAATGCACCGGCTGCACGATCGCCGGCGGTTTCTTGGCGAGATGGACCATGTAGCGCCAGGCCAGCAGGATGCCGGCGATATAGGCGAGGGCGTACCAGCGGATGTCGAGCGGCCCCAATGAAAAGGCGACGGGGTCGAAACCCGGATAGATGTAATGGCCGGTGTCGGAATTCATGAATCGCCTGAACTTGCCGGGAATTGCGGGGGTGCCCTCGAAAAGCGGGCGCGGGTCGGTTATATAAGCCCAGGGACGTTAACGACAAGCCGCGCTGCGGCAAGCATTGGGAGCAGGACGCCATGCAGAGCGACAACCGCATACTCGACGACATGGCCAAGGTGGCGACCGGCGCCCTGGGTTCGCTCACCGGCCTGCGGCAGGAGATCGAGGGCAAGGTCCAGCAGCATCTTGAACGCCTGCTTTCGCGCATGAATCTGGTCAACCGCGAAGAATTTGAGACCATGAAGGCGGTGGCGCAGGAAGCTCGCGCCGAGCAGATCAAGCTGGAGCGGCGCCTTCAGGCGATCGAGGCGAAGCTGGCCGAAAAAAGCGCGACAGCGGCCCATCATGCGCCCTCCATGCCGGACAAGCCGAATTTGTGAGAGTCTCGCCGCGCGATCTCCTCGGCCCGTCAGGGGAGGGAGAGACCGCATGAAGGGGTAGTTTCCCGCACCCGCGAGACAATTTCGTTAATCAATGTAAATGCCTCTTGCGCCGGAGTCGCAAATTTGCGAGTCTAAATATGGTGGGAAATTAACCATTTTTCATCAAGCCTTAGGGGTCGCGCGCCCCAATCGTAGCGACTCCGACGGCCTTGAGTCCGGTCGATCACTGGCGGCAGGTTCGCCTCGTCGCCACGCATGGAGGGCGCTCTGATGCAGCTGAACCACGAATCGACCCTGGCCCCGACCGCAAATCCCCTCGACATGATGGAAGAACTGGTGAACGCCAATGAATGGCGTTACGACCGGTCGACCGACGAGGAGATGATCGTCGAATTCACCGGCCAGTGGTGCGAATACCGCATGTTCTTCGTCTGGCAGGAGGATCTGGGGGCGATGTATTTTTCCTGCCTCCTCGACACCAAGGTGCCGGCAGGAAAGCGCGCCCATGTGGCGGAGTTGCTCTCGCATATCAACGAACGCCTGTGGCTCGGGCATTTCGACCTCTGTTCCGAGGAAGCGGTGCCGATGTTCCGGCACACCGTGCTGCTGCGCGGCACGGCCGGTGTTACGGCCGAACAGCTTGAGGATCTGATGGAAGCGGCGCTCAACGAGTGCGAACGCTTCTACCCCGCCTTCCAATTCCTGCTCTGGGGCGGTAAGAAGCCGCAGGAGGCGGTCGAGGCCGCCCTGCTGGAGACGGTGGGGACGGCCTGAACTCATAGGCGACCGCTCTCGCAACCGGGAGGGCGTGAAGCGCGATGGGAAAACTGGCATTGCCGGGCAAGCTGCTGCTGGTAGGCTGCGGCAAGATGGGTGGCGCGCTGCTGCGCGGCTGGCTTCGGGAAGGCGTCAAGGGAAGCGACGTCTTCGTGATCGACCCCGCCCCGCAGGGGCTCGATGACGTGATCGCCTCGGGCGTCACCGTTTTCACGCATTACGACGACATCCCGGCCGATCTCGACCCGTCTCTGGTGCTGTTGGCGGTCAAGCCGCAATTCATGGACGATGCGCTCGAGAATCTCGAGATGCTGGCCCAGCCCGGCACCACCTTCCTGTCCATCGCCGCCGGCAAGACCGTCGCCTACTTCAAGCGTGCCCTGGGGACCCAGGTGCATGTGGTGCGCGCCATGCC
>JAEUKV010000235.1 GCA_016794165.1 Rhodospirillaceae bacterium | reverse complement strand
CCGCCCGGCGTGTTCTGCTTGGCCTGGCTGGCATCGAGCCACAGGAATTGCAGGCTGTCCGGGTTGATGTTGCCATTGGCATCGAAGGTGTAGAATCCAACCATGGACTTGTAGCCGGCACCTTCCGAGACGAAACTGACTTTGACCTCGGCCGCCTCGGCCATGGTCAAATTCTTGCTGTCCACACCATTGACCATGGCCGGATTGACGGCCTTGCCGTTGACGCCGCCGGAGCGGAGATAGTCACCGACCTTCTGGTCGCCCAGCGGGTTCTGTTCGCCGACCATCTTGGACATGGTAAAGTCGACGCGGCCGTCGGTCGCTGACACTTTGGGGGCTAGCAGCACCGGCACCTGAGGCTGTTCGGGCACCTCAGGCTGTTCGGACTCGGGGGGTGAATCCTCCAGGATGCCGGCAAGAGATAGCGGCAGATCGTCGGCGCCGTCGCTGTCGCGATCGGCTTCGTCCTCGGGGACAAGGTAGGTGAGTTCAGTTGCAGAAAGACCACCGACGCCCTCCAGGCTGCCGATACCCTGGGAGCTTTCGAACGCCGCGAAACGACCGCCGCCACTGTCGATTTCGGTGGTATCGGCGGGCCCCTCGCCGGCAGCGGTCTGGAACGCCGCCAGGGTGTCGACATCAAGCAGTTCGGTCAGCTGCTCGAGGGCCAGGGCCTGACCGTTGGGCAGCGTCACCTGCGATACTTCGGCAAAATCCTGGGCTGTGCCGATGGGGTTGCCGAGGACGTCGAAAAAGGCAAGCCGGGTGCCGTCGATTTCGACCAGATAGTCACCAAGTTTGATGCGCTGCGCCATGGCGGCGGGTTTCCTTCAGAAATGTCTGACAGGAAAATGGTGCCAGGCCACCATTTGCTCAACGCACACACATGGCAAAACCGTACACGATCGTATGCGAATACACATGGATTGGCGAAGCCAACGCCAGTCCTATCGCATCTTAACTTTACAGTAAGAGAACTCGGCTCGGCTCCGGGCGGCTTCAGCTTTCGAACGGCCGCAGCACCGCACGGGAGATTATGTGGCGCTGGATCTCGGAGGTCCCGTCCCAGATGCGTTCGACCCGGGCGTCGCGCCAGAAGCGCTCGATGCCGGTTTCCTCCATCAGGCCCATGCCGCCGAAGATCTGCACCGCCTGGTCGGTGACGCGGGCCAGCATCTCGGTCGCAAACAGCTTGGCCATGGCGTAGTCTTGGTCCTGCGCCGTGCCTTCCGCCGTCTTCCAGGCGGTCTGCAGGACAAGGAGGTTGGCGGCCTCGATCTCGGTTGCCATGTCGGCGAGCTTGAACGAGACGCCCTGGAACTTGCCGATGGTTTGGCCGAACTGCTTCCTTGTGGCGGCCCATTGCGTCGCCATCTCCATCGCCCGCTGCGCGCGGCCAACGCATTGCGCGGCCACCGTGAGGCGCGTGGCGCCCAGCCAGGTATTGGCGACGTCGAAGCCGTGATGCACCTCGCCCAGCACCTGTCGCTTGTTGACGCGGCAGCTGTTGAAGGCGAGCTCGCAATGGTGGAAGCCGCGATGGCTGACCGAACGCGAGCCCATCCGCACCTCAAGGCCCGGCGTGTCCTTGTCGACCAGGAAGCTGGTGATCAGCTTCTTCGGGCCCCGCTTGGTTTCCTCGACGCCGGAGGAGCAGAACAGGATGATGTAGTCGGCGACATCGGCATAGGAGATGAAATGCTTGGTGCCGTTGATAACGAAATCATCGCCCTCCGCCACGGCGCGGCATTGCATCGAGCGGACATCCGAACCGGCATTAGGTTCGGTGATAGCGAGACATTCCACCCGTTCGCCCCGGATGGTCGGCAGGAGATAGCGCTCCTTCTGCTCGTCATTGCAGGCTCTGAGGATATTGCTGGGGCGATGGACGGCGTATTGCAGGGCAAAGGACGTACGGCCCAATTCGCGCTCGAACAGGGTGAAGGCGAAATGGTCGAGGCCGCCACCACCCAGTTCCTCGGGCATGTTGACCGCGTAGAAGCCGGACTTGATCGCCTGGGCGTGGATCTGCTTGATGAGTTCCGGGCGGACCTGGTCGGTCTTCTCGACCTCGTTCTCATAAGGCACGAGTTCCGCTTCCACGAAGGCACGCGTCGCCTCGACGAGCATCTGATGCTCGCTGGTCAATCCGAAATTCATGTCCTCAACCCTTCTTAGGTGGCATTCCAATCGCACGGCCCATCTGGGCCGGCTTCGGCATTTTCGCATGCTCGGCGGCGATCTTTTCGATCACGCCGAGGACATCCGGCTGGAACGGCGCCACGCGCGGGCCGGCCATATCCATGGAAAGCTGCATCTGTTCGTTGGTGGCGACCGGCTCGGTGCCGTCGCCGACATACATCGTGTGAAAGATGTGGAGGCGCTTGGCGTCATGGCCAAGGAAAGTCGTCTCCACCCGTACCTCCGTGCCGACCTTTACCTCCTTCAGATAGTTGAGGTGAAGTTCAGCCGTGAACAGCGAATGATTGCTGCGCTCCCGCCCCGCCGCATCAAGCCCGATCTGGTCCATCATCGCGTCGGTCGCGTGACTGAAGATGACCAGGTAGAAGGCATCGTTGAGGTGCTTGTTGTAGTCACCCCATTCGGGGAGGACCATCTCGCGATGAGGGCGGAGCAGGGCGCTCATCTCCTCAATCCTCGTACTTCCAGCCGTGCCTGGCCTTCGCTTCGGTGATCGCGTTGATGACCGAGATGATGCAATCGTCGCGCAGGCGCTCGAGATCCTTGATCGAATGCGATCCCGCCTGCTTCTCGGTCCCTTCGACGATTTTGTCGATGAGGTCGTCGGTGAGCGGCGGCGCCTTGAGATGCGTCCAGGGGAGATCGAGCGCCGGGCCGAACTGCTCCAGGAAGTGCCGCATGCCGGCTTCGCCACCGGCCATGTGATAGATCATGTACATGCCGAAGAACGACCAGCGGATGCCGAAGCCAAAGCGGATCGCATCGTCGAGCTCGCCCGTCGTGCAATAGCCGTCCTTCACCATGTGAAGGCCTTCGCGCCAGACCGCTTCCAGCAGACGGTCGGCGAGGAAGCCGGGGACTTCCTTGCGCACATGGAGCGGGCGCATGCCGAGCGATTTGTAGAAGGCGATCGCAGCGGCCACGGCTTCGGGCGCGGTCCACTTGCTGGGGCAGACTTCGACCAGCGGCAGCAGATAGACCGGGTTGAAGGGATGACCCACCATGCAGCGCTCGGGGTTCTTCGCGTCCTTGTAGAAATCTGAAGGCAGCAGGCCCGAGGTCGAGGAGCCGATCATGGCGTCGGGCTTCGCCGCCGCGGTGATCTGGGCATGGAGCTTGGTCTTCAGGTCTTCACGCTCCGGCGCGCTCTCCTGGATGAAGTCGGCGTCCTTCACCGCTTCTTCCACGGTGGCGACGAAAGTGAGACGGCTCTGCGAGGCGCCGGGCTTGAGGCCGACCTTTTCCAGCGCCGGCCAGGCATTGGCGACATTGGCGCGGAGCTGCGCCTCGGCGCCCTTGCCGGGGTCCCAGGCGACGACGTCGAGGCCGGCGGCGAGGAAGCGCGCGGCCCAGCCCGAGCCGATAACCCCGGTGCCGACGATGGCGCATTTCTTGATGTTGGTGATCATGTTGTCAGTCCTTGTTGATTAGCCGCGTGCCTTGAGGCCGAGCTTCTTGCGGCCTTCGGCCGGGGTGAGCGGACGGGCGCCAAGGCGCGTGATGATCTCGCAGGCGCGCTCGGTCAGCGTGCCGTTCGACGCGTGGACGCCCTTGTCGAGCCAGATGTTGTCCTCAAGGCCCACGCGCACGTGGCCGCCCAGCAGGAGCGCCTGCGCCAGCATCGGCATCTGCATGCGGCCAATGCCGAAACCGGCCCAGATGGCGCCTTCCGGCAGATTGTCGACCATCGCCTTCATCGTCGTGGTGTCTGCCGGCGCACCCCAGGGAATGCCGAGGCAAAGCTGGAACATCGGATGGTCGCCGAGCAGGCCTTCCTTCTGCATCTGCTTGGCAAACCAGAGATGGCCGGTGTCGAAGATCTCGAGCTCCGGCTTCACGCCCAGTTCCTGCACCTTCTTGGCGCCGGCGCGCAGCATGTTCGGGGTCGAGATATAGGTGTAGTCGCCGTCGCCGAAATTGAGCGTGCCGCAATCGAGGGTGCAGATTTCCGGCAACAGGGCCTCGACATGGGCGAGGCGTGTGAGGGGGCCGACGAGGTCGGTGGCCTTGCCGAACTTGAACGGGTCCTCGCCGGCACCAATCTCGAGATCGCCACCCATGCCCGCGGTGAGGTTGATGATGACGTCGGTGCCCGAGGAACGGATGCGGTCGACCACTTCCCGATAGAGGTTGACGTCGCGGCTGCCTTTGCCGGTTTCCGGATCGCGCACATGGCAATGCGCCACGGTGGCGCCGGCCTTGGCGGCCTCGATCGCGGCATCGGCGATCTGCTTCGGGGTCACGGGAATGGCCGGGTGCTTGCCAACGGTATCGCCGGCACCGGTGACGGCGCAGGTGACGATCACTTCGTAATTCATGGCTGGTTCTTTCCTTGCGGCACGGGGTTTCAGCTGTTGGCGGGATGCTGGCTCGCACGGCCAGCAACAGGTTGACGCATTTCGACAAGCGCTTGATTAAATACGCCGCGGACGTTCTTCCTGCTTAGCGCAGCGTCGGCATGATCCCCAAAGCGGGTCGGCGGCGTTCGGCGCTGGGCGCCTTGCCGGCCCAGCCGTGATAGGAACGGGAGAAATGGGCGGCGGAGCCGAAACCGCAGGCAACCGCCACTTCGACGATCGACATGTCCGTGTATTGCAGCATCGAGCGGGCTCGCTGCAGGCGGAGATCAAGGTAGTAGCGCCGCGGCGACATGCCGAAGAACTTGTCGAAAAGCCGCTCCAATTGGCGCAGTGACATGCCGGCGGTCTTGGCCAGCACGGCGCTGTTCACCGGTTCCTCCAGCCGCGATTCCATCAGCTTGATGACGCGGGCCAGGCCGGCATGGCTGATGCCCTGGCGCTCCTTCGGTTCCATGCGCTGGCGGCTTTCGGCGCCGCGGATCTCGGGATGGATGAACTGCTCGGAAACGGCGGCGGCGAGGCGATGGCCGTGCTGGCGCCGGATGATGTGCAGCATCAGATCGAGCGCCGCGGTGCCGCCGGCGCAGGACCAGCGGTTGCGGTCTATCACATAGAGCGCGTTCTCCACCTCGACCTTGGGAAAGGCCTCGGAAAAGCTATCGAGGCTTTCCCAATGGGTGGTGGTGCGGTAGCCATCGAGCAGGCCGGCGCGGGCCAACAGGAAGGCACCGGTATCCATGGCGCCAATCTCGATGTTGGCGCTGTTCTGGCGCTGCAGCCACTGCTTCAGTTGGGCATCAAAATGCCGCAGCGGATTGAAGCTGGAGCAGATTACGACCATTGAATAGGGCGGGTGCTTAGCGATGGAGTGGTCGGCGGCCAGCGACATGTTGTTGGAAGCGGTTACCGGGTTGCCGTCGCGCGACAGCACCTCCCAGCGATAGAGCTGCCGTTCCGCCATGCGGTTGGCGACGCGCAGGGGTTCCACCGCCGAAACAAAGGCCATCATGGAAAAGAGCGGCATCAGCAGGAAGCCGATGTTCATCGGCTGATCAGTGGCGGGTGCTGCTTGCATGGGTGTACGCTGGCGCTTCCAGACTGACCGGCGCGGGGATCCGACGCCATTTCGCTTGTCGGGAGGCATCATGCCGTGTCGTATATGATCAAGGCAAGGGCTGGGTGGGCAGTAAGTGGGCAGTCGCATGAACAATGAATCCGGACCTGTCGACCCGGCCATCGGCGCATTCATCGCCGCTTCGGATGCGACCTTTACCGCCGCATTCGATGCCCTGCCGATCGACCGCCAGCGCGCCATTTACGATGCATTCTGGCCGAGGTTTCACGCCCCCCACCCGCCTGGGGTCGAGATGAAGGCTGTAACGCTGCCCGGGCCGGGAGGTTCGCTTCGGGGCCTGCTCTACCGGCCAAGCCCGGCGCGCCCCTATTTGCCGGTCGCGGTCTATTTTCATGGCGGCGGCTGGACTTTGGGGTCGCCGGAAAGCCACGATCTCGCCACGGCGCGGCTGTGCGCTCAGGCCGGCATCGCCGTCTTCAGCCTGGATTACCGCCTGGCGCCGGAGCATCCCTATCCGGCGGCCCTGATGGATGGCGTCGCCTGCCTCGCCTGGCTGGCGGCTGAGGCCGGAAGGCTGGGGCTCGATGCGGCGCGGTTGGCCGTGATCGGCGACAGCGCCGGGGCAAATATCGCCGCCGGGCTCTGCCTCTGGCTACGCGATCGCGGGGGGCCCGATGTCTGCTTTCAGGGTCTGATCTATCCGGCGCTGCAGTGCGCCATCGACCCGGGCCAATCCGGAGGCGTGTCGCCCGAAACCGTCAGCCAATATCTGCGTGCCTATTTCGCCGGGCGGGATTTGTGCGGGGATCCGTACGTGATGCCGCTTTCTGCCAAATCGCTCGAAAACCTTCCACCAGCCTACATCGCGACGGCCGGGCTGGATCCGCTGGAGCCACACGGGCGCGAGTATGCCCAACGTCTGCGTCATGCTGGCATTCCATGCGATTATAGCTGCGGTTCCGGCCTGCCGCACGCTTATCTGCGGACGCTTCATACATCAACCGCGGCGGCCGATGCCTTTGCCGGGCTTTGCAGCGCAGCAAAACGCGCGATGATCGGGCAGTCATAGGGAGGCTCGTGAAAAAATCCTTCACGTTCCGGCGATTATGTCGCATACCAATGATCGCATGTCGGGATTCATCAAGAATCCCTGACGTTGCACCGTAATGATTTGAGCGTAGAACTTTCAATCAAGTGAGATGGCCGCACCGAGACCAAAACGGATGGGCCACGGAAAACAGGGTTTGCCGCGAGATCGACATGGTGTCGATCGGTTCGGCCGTTAGGGAGAGGCAAAAGATGAATCAGTGGGAAGAGTTGCAGCAGGCCGCTTTCGCCAAGCGGATCTCGCGGCGTGATTTCATGCGCCGCGCGACGGCGCTCGGCGTCTCGACGGCACTCGCCACCGGCGTACTGGGGCGCGCCGGCTATGCGCAGACGCCCAAGAAGGGCGGCAAGTTTGTGATCGGCATCGGCCATGGGGCTACGACCGATTCACTCGATCCGGCAACCTATCCGGATCAGATGACTGGCATCGTCGGTTGGGGTGCGTCCTCCAACAGCCTGACCGAGATGGACGAGAAGGGCAACGTGGTCGGAGACCTGGCCGAGAGCTTCGAGCCTTCGGATGACGCCAAGAGCTGGGTATTCAAGCTCCGGAAGGGCGTCACCTTCCACAATGGCAAGGCAGTGACCGCCAACGACGTGGTTGCGTCCTACATGCACCATATGGGGCCGGATTCCAAGTCCGCGGCCAAGTCGATCCTGGCTTCGGTCTCGGAAGTAAAAGCGGACGGAGACAATATCGTCTTCACGCTCAGCGGCGGCAATGCCGACTTCCCGTTCTATGCCAGCGACTACCACCTGCCGATCATGCCGGCCAAGGACGACGGCACGGTCGACTGGCAGTCCGGCATTCGCACCGGTCCATTCTCCATCGAGAGCTTCGACCCGGGTGTCGGGGCCAAGTTGAAGCGCAACCCGAATTTCTACAAGGACGTCTGGTTCGACGAATTTGAGGTAAAGGTGATCGCCGACGTGGCGGCCCGTACCAACGCGCTGACCTCGGGCGAGATTCACTTCATGGATCGCTGCGACCTCAAGACGGTCAATCTGCTGAAGCGCAACAAGGACCTGGAGGTCAATCAGGTCACCGGTTACGGTCACTACATCTTCGTGATGAACACGCAGCAGGCGCCGTTCGACAATCCGGATGTGCGCAATGCACTGAAGTACGCGATCGACCGCGAAGAGATCCTGCAGAAGGTGTTCCTCGGCTACGGTACCGTCGGCAACGACAATCCGATTGCGCCCAGCATTCAGTATGCCATCAACCCGGAACCGATTCATTCCTACAATCCGGACATGGTGCGGGAACTGCTGAAGAAGGCCGGGCTCGACAGCCTGTCGGTCGATCTCTCCGTTTCGGACGCGGCCTTCTCGGGCGCGGTCGATGCCGGCACCCTCTTCAAGGAAAGTGCCGCCAAGGCCGGCATCAACATCAACGTGGTCCGCGAGGCGGATGATGCCTATTGGGACGCCGTCTGGCTGAAGAAGCCGTTCGTCGCTTCCTATTGGAACGGTCGCCCGGTCCAGGACTGGATGTTTACCACGGCCTATGCTGCCGATGCCGCCTGGAACGACACGTTCTGGAAGAACCCGCGCTTCAACGAACTGTTGGTCGCAGCCCGTTCTGAGACGGATTCCACCAAGCGCGCCGCTCAATATGCCGAGATGCAGCAGCTGCTGCACGATGACGGCGGCCTGATCAACATCGTCTTCAACTCCTATGTCAGTGCCAATTCGACGGCGGTCGCTCACGGCGATCTGCTTTCGAACTGGGATGTCGATGGCATGAAGATCGCGTCGCGTTGGTGGTTCGCGTAAACTCGGCCTGAGGTGAGACCGGGTCGCAGCCCTGGGCTGCGACCCGGTCAAACCCATTCCGAGCCATGCAGTCAAGCTGGTAGCTCAAAATAGGGGGCGTCGCGGTGTTGGCGGCGCGGGACGCAATGCATCCAATCCTGCGGACGGTCCTACAACGGTTGGCCCTTGGGCTGTTGACGCTGTTCATCGTCTCCGTCGTGATTTCTTCGCTCGTGGAGATGCTGCCCGGAAACTTCGCCAAACGCATTCTTGGTCAGGCAGCAACCCCCGAAACCGTCGCCGCGTTCGAGAAGGAAATCGGCCTCGATAAGCCGGCGCTGGAACGCTACTTCGTTTGGGTCGGCGATGTCGTTACTGGTGAATTCGGCAGTTCCTTCACCAGCCGCGTCGGCTATCAGCGCAAGGTTGCGGACCTCATCACCCCGCGCCTGAAGAACACCCTGTTCCTTGCCAGCATGACGGCGGTCATCGCGGTGCCATTGGCATTGTTTCTTGGCATCCTCGCGGCGCTGTACCGAAATTCCTGGTTCGATCGCATGGTGAATTCCGCCACCCTCACGACGATCTCGATGCCGGAATTCTTCATGGCCTATGTCTTGATGCTGTTCCTGGCCGTTATCTGGCAGATATTCCCAAGCCTTGCCTCGGTCGATCATGACACACCGCTATGGGAACGCATCTATCGCTGTACGCTGCCGGCGCTGACACTGACGCTGGTCATTGTTGCCCACATGATGCGGATGACGCGGGCGGCCATCATCAATCTGCTGGCGAGCCCCTACATTGAAATGGCGCGATTGAAGGGCATGAGCAAGTCGCGTGTGATCATGCGTCACGCTCTACCCAATGCCTGGGCACCGATCGTAAACGTAATTGCCTTCAACCTCGCCTACCTCATTGTCGGCGTGGTGGTGGTTGAAGTGGTGTTCACCTATCCCGGTATCGGGCAGCTCATGGTCGATGCCGTTCGCACCAAGGACATGCCGGTGGTGCAGGCTTGCGCGCTGATCTTTGCCGCAACCTATATACTACTCAACCTGACGGCAGACATCATATCGATTGCCACCAATCCGCGTCTTCTGCACCCACGATGAAGCGAGAAGATGTTTGAAACGACCGGCATGGATCTGCGTGAGGAACGAGCATGAATGACGCTTCGACATTGGCGAAGGTTCCGCGGGCGCGTCGCTCGAAGGCAATTGCCGCGTGGCGGGAACTGAAGAAGGCACCGTGGAGTGCCTGGTTCGGCATGATCGTCCTGACCGGTTACATAGTCGTGGCGCTATTTGCGCCTCTGATCGCGCCCTATGGTGAATCGGAAGTAGTAAGTCCGGGATCCTTCGACGTCTGGAGTGCGCAGTATTGGTTTGGCACGGATCAGCTGGGTCGAGACATCCTCTCGCGCATGATCTATGCGGCCCGGAATTCGATGGGCATCGCGTTTGCGGCAACGGCCGTAGCCTTCATCACCGGTGGCCTGCTTGGCATTGTTGCGGCGCTTCTTCGCGGCTGGGTCGACCAGGTGGCAAGCCGTCTGGTGGATGCGGTGATGGCTATTCCCAGCCTGATCTTCGCCTTGATGGTGCTGGCAATCTTCGAGAAAACGGAAGTGTACCATATCATCCTGGTCATTGGATTTGTCGATGCCACCCGGGTGTTCCGTCTTACCCGCGCAGTCGCAATGAACGTTGTGTCGCTCGACTTCGTCGAGGCCGCCAGATTACGCGGCGAAGGCACCGGCTGGATCGTAAGACGCGAGATCATACCGAATATCATGCCGCCGCTGTTGACGGAGTTCGGCCTCAGATACTGCTTCGTGTTCCTGACCATCAGCGCGCTCTCGTTCCTCGGCCTGGGCCTGCAGCCGCCGACAGCGGATTGGGGCGCAATGGTCAAGGAGACGGCGACGCTCTTTACCTATGCAAGGGATGATTTTCAGGCAGGAATCACGCCATTGCTGCCGGCGGGTGCCATCGCATTGCTGACGGTCTCGATCAATTTCATCGTCGACTGGTTCCTTCACAAGACAAGCGGGTTGCGCGATGGCCAATGACAACACGAAGCGACCGGGGCGGGAAAAAGGCGAGATCCTGCTGGAAATGCGCGACCTCAAGATCGAGGGCGAGAGCGACGATATCTGGCACCCGATCATCAAGGGCATCAACCTTACCCTTCGGCGTGGCGAGGTGCTGGGGTTGATCGGCGAGTCCGGCGCTGGCAAATCGACCCTGGGGATCGCCGCCATGGGCTTCGCCCGGCCGGGCTGTCGTTTCACCGGTGGCAGCATCGTGTTCGACGGGATCGACATGCTGAAGACCAGCGAGGAGGAAAAGCGCAAGCTGCGCGGCTCGCGCATCTCATATGTGGCACAGAGTGCGGCCGCGGCCTTCAATCCCGCGCATCGCCTGATCGACCAGACCATCGAGACCGAGACGCAGCACGGTATCCGCGACAGCAAATCCGCCGTCGCCGACGCCGTCGACCTCTATGGCCGTCTGCGTCTGCCCGATCCCACCACGATCGGCGAGCGGTACCCGCATCAGGTCTCCGGCGGGCAGTTGCAGCGCGTCATGACGGCGATGGCGATAACCTGCCGACCGGACCTCATCATCTTCGACGAACCGACGACCGCGCTCGACGTTACCACCCAGGTCGAGGTTCTGGCTTCGATCCGGTCGATCGTCGAGGAGTTCAACACGGCCGCGATCTACATCACCCACGACCTTGCCGTGGTGGCACAGATGGCCGACCGGATCATGGTCCTACGCCATGGCAAACTGGTCGAGGAATCGCCCACGCGCGAGATGCTGTCGGCGCCGAAAGAGGAATACACCAAGTCCCTCTGGGCGGTGCGCGGGCTCGCCAAGCCGGAGGCGCATAGCGACGACACCATCCTCAGCATCGAGCATGTCGATGCCGCCTATGGCAACGCCGACAAGATCCTGGACGATGTCTCGGTCCGTATCCCGCGCGGGCGCACGGTCGCGGTGGTGGGCGAATCCGGCTCCGGCAAGTCGACCCTGGCAAGGGTCGTGACCGGCCTGCTGCCGCCCAGCAAGGGGCGCGTCCTGTTCAATGGGGAGCCGCTGCCGCCAGCGCTGGGACAGCGCGACAAGGAAATGCTGCGCCGCATTCAGATGATCTACCAGAGCCCCGACACGGCGCTCAACCCGCGGCACCGGATCTACGACGTCATCGGCCGGCCGCTCAATTTCTATCATGGCCTGACCGGGCCCAAGCTGGAGCAGCGGATCGTCGATCTCCTTAAGATGATCGAACTTGATGAAAGTTTCATCGACCGGCTGCCGAGCGAGATTTCCGGGGGCCAGAAGCAGCGCGTTTGCATCGCCCGGGCGCTCGCGGCGGAGCCGGAACTGATCATCTGCGACGAAGTCACCTCGGCACTTGACCAGATCGTGCAGGAGGAGATCCTGAAGCTGTTGCTGCGGCTGCAGGCCGAGTTCGACATCTCCTACATGTTCATCACCCATGATATCGCCACGGTGCGGGCCATCGCCGACGAGATCGTGGTCATGAACCAGGGCAAGGTGGTGGAGCAGGGCACCAAGACGGAGGTGCTTTCGCCGCCATATCCAGCCTATACTGAGCTCTTGCTGTCATCGGTGCCGGAAATGGACCCCGATTGGCTGAACAACCTGCTGCAGAAAAGGCAGGTCAAGAGCGAGTGAGTGGATCATGGCGGTCGCCGTCGAAACGCCCCTGAAATTTGCCAGTACCGAACATCTCTGGATCACCCTGAAGGACGGCTGCCGCCTCGCGGCGCGCCTGTGGCTGCCGGAAGGGGCGACGGTGACGCCGGTCCCTGCCATTCTCGAATACATTCCCTATCGGAAGCGCGACGGTACCCGCGCCCGCGACGAGCCCATGCACGGTTACTTCGCCGGCCATGGCTATGCTGTGCTGCGGGTCGACATGCGTGGCTCCGGCGAGAGCGACGGTCTCATGTGGGACGAGTATCTCCGCCAGGAACAGGACGATGCCCTTGAGGTGATCGACTGGATGGCGGCGCAGGACTGGTGCGACGGCAATGTCGGCATGATGGGAAAATCCTGGGGTGGCTTCAACTGCCTGCAGGTGGCGGCCCTGCGCCCGAAGGCGCTGAAGGCGGTTCTCTCCGTCTGTTCGACCGACGATCGTTATGCCGACGACATCCACTACATGGGCGGCTGCCTGCTCAACGACAATCTGTGGTGGGGCACCATCATGCTGGCCTATCAGGCGCGGCCGGCGGACCCCGATTTGTTCGGCGATGGCTGGCGCGAGAACTGGCGCGAGCGCCTGGAGCAGATGCCGTTCTGGCCCGCGCTTGCCATGCACCATCAGCGCCGCGACGATTACTGGCGTCATGGCTCGATCTGCGAGGATTGGAGCGCCATCGAGGTGCCGGTCTATCTCGTCGGCGGCTGGGTCGATTCCTACACCAACACCGTGCCGCGCATGCTTGAGCACCTCAAGGTGCCGCGCAAGGGCGTCATCGGTCCCTGGGCGCATATCTATCCGCAGGACGGCACGCCCGGTCCGGCGATCGGCTTCCTGCAGGACGCCGTGGCGTGGTGGGACCGCTGGCTGAAGGGCAAGGCGAACGGCGTCGAGAGCGAGCCGATGCTGCGGGCCTGGATGCAGGACTACATGCCGCCCGAGACGACGCGGCACCATCACCCCGGTCACTGGGTCGCCGAGCAGTCCTGGCCGGCACCGGGGATCGAGCCGGTGCATCTCTATCTCAACCAGGACGGCCTCGCGCCGGTGGGGGGCACCGAGGCCGTTCTGTCCCTGCGATCGCCGCAGCATGTCGGCATGAATGGCGGCGAATGGATGGGGGCCGGTTGCGTCGGCGAACTGCCGGGCGACCAGCGCCAGGACGATGTCGGATCCCTGGTCTTCGACGGTGCGCCGCTCAACGAGGCCATGCAGGTACTGGGCGCACCGGAACTGGAACTGGAGTTCGTGAGCGACAAGCCCGTGGCGCAACTCTGCGCAAGGCTTTCCGATGTGGCGCCGGACGGCAAGGCCCTGCGCGTGAGCTTCCAGGTGATCAATCTCACCCATCGCGACAGCCATGCCGAACCGACGCCGCTGGTGCCGGGGCAACGCTACAAATTGAAGCTGGTTCTCAATGCCTGCGCGCATCGCTTCGCCGCCGGACATCGTCTTCGCGTATCGCTGTCGAGCGCCTATTGGCCGCTGCTCTGGCCGACGCCGGAAGCGGCGACCCTGGGTATCGTGGCGGGCACCAGCCGCCTCACCCTGCCGCATCGCCGGCCGCAATCGACAGATGGCAGCGAACCCTTCGGCAAGCCTGAGGCCGCCGCGGCAACGCCGATCACCCAGGTGTCGCCCGGCAGCGTCAAGCGCGAGGTCACGTTCGACCTGGTGGATGGCAGCGTCACTGTTGTAACCGATACCGAAGGCGTCTTCGGCGAGGGGCGCCAGCGATTCGACGAGATCGGGACCGAGGTGCTGCACAACATCCGCCGCGACCTCAGGATCGCACCGGACGATCCGCTATGCGCGTCCTACACCTGCCGGCAACTCTATGTGCAGTCGCGCCCCGGCTGGGATATCCGCATCGAGGTCACGACGCGAATGCATGCCGACGCCGGCTTCTTCCATATCAGCGGCGAGCTCGATGCCTTCGAGAATGGCGCTCGCTTCGCCAGCCGCGAATGGAACGAGAAGATCAAGCGGGATTTGGTTTAGGGCTCTACCGGCGTATCGCCGGGCAGGCCCCATTCCGCCCAGGAGCCGTCATAGACGGCGATGTCGCGGTGTCCGACGAGGGCAAGGCCAAGGGCGAGTACGCTCGCCGTGATCCCGGAGCCACAGGTGGTTACCACCGGCTTCTTGAGATCGATGCCTGCGGCCGCAAACTTCGCCCGCAACGTATCTCCGTCGTGAAAGGTTTGGTCCGGACGCAGCAATTGCGTATAGGGCAGATTCTTTGAACCCGGAATGTGACCGGGACGGCGGCCGGGCCAGAGTTCCGGCTCGGTGGCGTTGAAGCGGCCGCTGGAGCGGGCATCCAGCACCTGTTCGCGGTGGCTGGTGAGATTGGCGATCAGCTGCCCCTTGCTGCGGACCTGCGTATTGTCGAGCCGCGCGCTGAAATGGCGCTCGCGCGGATTAGGCGGCAGATCCTCCACCGGTCTTCCTTCGGATAGCCATTTCGGCAGGCCACCGTCGAGGACCGCCACGTCCTTGGCGCCGAAGACGCGAAACATCCACCACACGCGCGCGGCACTCATCATGCCGGTGCCGTCATAGACCACGATGCGATTGCCGTCGCCGATGCCGAGGCGACGCACCCGCGAGGCGAACTTCTCGGGCGGCGGCAGCATGTGCGGCAGATCGACCGTGCTGTCCGCGATCTCGTCGATATCGAAGAAGATGGCACCGGGGATATGCCGCTCGTCATATTCGGCGCGCGCGTTCTTGTTCTGCATGGGCAGGTAATAGGTCGCATCGACGATACGAAGGTCGGGTTGCGCGAGATTGGCGGCAAGCCAGTCGGTGGAAACGAGGTACTCCGGATGAGCGTAGCTGCCGGCCATATTGGTGCGATCCTTCAAACCTTGAATGCGATGTTGACGCGCTTGTTCATCTTGCCCTTGCTCTCGATCTTTGTGACTTCGACCGGACCGATCTCTCCGGTGCGCCGAACATGGGTTCCGCCGCAGGGTTGCAGATCGATTCCGGCGATGTCGAGCAAGCGCACCTTGCCCTGGCCCGCGGGTGGCTTCACCGACATGGTGCGCACCAACTCCGGTGTGGCGGCGAGCTCGGCATCCGTGATCCACCGTGGCTCGACCGGATGATCGCCATTAATGAGGGCGTTGAGGCCGTCGCTCAGCACGGCCTTGTCCAGCGTCACGTCGGGCGGCAGGTTGAAATCGAGCCGCCCCTTGCCGTCGCTGATCTGCCCGCCGGTCACATCGCCCTTGATCAGCGAACAGAGCAGGTGCAGGCAGGTATGCATCCGCATCAGGCGATGACGTCGGGCCCAGTCGAGTTCGGCCGTGACGTCGGCGCCGACCGGTGGAAGCGCACTCCCTTCGGCGGGAATGTGCAGGATCTCGTCGGGCGCCTCGCCCTTTCGCGTGTCGACGATCTCCACCGCTGTGCCGTCGGCAAGGCGCAAGCAGCCGCAATCGCCGGGCTGACCACCGCCCATTGGATAGAAAACCGTACGGTCGAGGCGAATGCCGCCAGAATCGGCGCCGACTACCTTGGCCGTACAAGTCTTAAGATAGGAATCCTGGCGAAAGAGCTCTTCCATCCCGTCGATCGTTTCTCGTCGTTGCCTTGAAGACCGATCATAGATGGGGCATTGCACCGGTCAAGCCAGCGCCCTTCGACCTCGACGCTTCAGCGCGGAACGGTCACATCCAGCCGGGTGTGGGCAGGCCCTTGCCGACCAGGAAGGCCGGGTTGAACAGCTTCGATTGATATCGGGTGCCGAAATCGCACAGGACGGTGACGATGGTATGGCCCGGCCCGAGGTCCCGGGCGAGCCGCACGGCGCCTGCGACGTTGATCCCGCTGGAGCCGCCGAGGCAGAGGCCTTCTTCCTTCAACAGGTCGAAGATGATCGGCAGGGCTTCCGCGTCCGGAATCTGATAGGGGAAGTCAACCGGTGTGCCGTCGATATTCTTGGTGATGCGGCCCTGGCCGATGCCCTCGGTGATCGACGAACCCGATGATTTCAGCTCACCGGTTTTGAAAAAGGAATAGAGCGCGGCGCCTTCCGGATCGGCGAGGCCGATCTTGATCTTCGGGTTCTGCTCCTTGAGGAACATGGAGACACCGGCCAGCGTGCCGCCGGTGCCCACCGCACAGACGAACCCGTCGACCCTGCCATCGGTCTGGCGCCAGATCTCCGGGCCGGTGGTACGGTAATGGCCCTGGCGGTTGGCGACATTGTCGAACTGGTTGGCCCAGATGACTCCGTTGGGGTTGCTGTCCTTCAATTCCTCGGCGAGGCTTTCGGAGACGCGCACATAATTGCCGGGGTCCTTGTAGGGGAGTGCCGGCACCTCGCGCAATTCCGCGCCGGCGAGGCGCAGCATGTCCTTCTTCTCCTGGCTCTGGGTCTCGGGGATGACGATCAGGGTCTTGTAGCCCCGCGCATTGCCGACCAAGGCGAGGCCGATGCCGGTATTGCCGGCGGTGCCCTCGACGATGAGGCCGCCCTTGCGAATCAGGCCCTTCTTCTCCGCGTCCTCAATGATGGCGAGCGCCGCCCGATCCTTCACCGACCCGCCGGGATTGAGGAACTCCGCCTTCCCCAGGATAGTGCAGCCGGTCTGCTCAGAGACCTTGTTGAGCTTGATGAGCGGTGTGTTGCCGATGGTGTCGACAAAGCCCTGACGGTAATCCATCTCAATCCCCGTGGAATTCACCTGTTGGTGTGAAACCTAGGCGCTTTGCCGGGGCCGATCAAGGGTCAGGGCGGCGTGAATCTTGTCGCAGGGTGACGTTTCAGGCCGGGAGCAGCTCGGATCTGGCAAAATCCACCGACCACAGATCCGTGATTTTAAGGTGCGGAAAGACCGGGAGCGGCACGAGAGCCAGCTGCAGGAGGAGCTTGACCCGGGGCGAATCTGGTCGGCGACGCTGTCGATGTGGCTGTCGTCGGCCGGCAGCCGCCCCTCAATGCTTGGCGAACTTCTGCCGGTTCTTGGCGAGGAAAACCGAGGCTTCGTTGGCCGGCAGGGGCTTGGCGTAGAGATAGCCCTGGCCGAACTGGATGCCGAGCTTGGTGAGCTGGGCCGCCTGTTCCTCGGTTTCGATGCCCTCCGCCACGACATCGCGTTCCAGGATATGGGCGAGGCTCGCGATGACGCGGACGATCTCAAGACCCTCACGACTGTCGGCCACGCGCATGACGAAGGAGCGGTCGACCTTGAGCGTGTGGAATGGAAACCGATGCAGGTGGCTCAGCGATGAATAGCCGGTGCCGAAATCGTCGATCGAGACCTTGCAGCCCAGCGCGATGACCCGGCGCAGGATGTCGGCCGTGCGCTCCGGGTTGTCCATAATCAGGCTTTCGGTCACTTCCAGCTTGAGGGCGCCGGGCGGCACGCCGGTCTTCTTCAGCGTGCGCTCGATATCCTCCAGAAGGCCCGTCGCCATGAACTGCTTGCCGGAGACGTTGACGGCGATCTGCGGCGGATCGCCATCGGCCGGCATCCAGGCGGCGATCTGGCGCGCCGCTTCCATGATCGAACGGCGGCCGATCTCGACGATCATGTCAGTGTCCTCGGCGAGCGGAATGAAATCGACCGGAGAAATCATACCGCGTTCCGGATGGCGCCAGCGAATGAGCGCCTCGAAGCCATGGATATGGCCGTCGGAGAGGGCGATGATCGGCTGGTAGAACAGCTCCAGCTGATCGCCGGCGGCAATGGCGCGCTTGAGGTCGGCCTCCAGACCGAAGCGCTTCATGGCCGATTGGTGCATGCTCTCCTCGAACCGCACCACCTGATTGCGGCCCTGGGCCTTGGCGCGGTAGAGCGCGAGATTGGCGTCGCGCAACAGCTCGTCGGCGGCGGCGCCGGCCGCCTGGGAGGCGATGACGAAGCCGATCGAGGCTTCGATCTCGAGCGACCGGTCGGCGATTTCAAGGCGCCGCGCCAGCACCGATTTCAGCGTGACGATCAGTTCCTCGACCTGTTCCTCGACATTGCCGGCGATGAATCGGGTGATGGCAAACTCGTCTTCGCCGAGATGGGCGAGGGTGTCGTCCGGGCGCATCACTTCCTCGAGGTTGCGCGCCAGCATGATGAGGATGTCGTCGCCCACCTTCTGGCCGAGGCTCTCGTTGAAATGGCCGAAGCGGTCGAGATCCAGTACCGCCATTACCACGTCGGCATTCTTGTCGCGCGACCAGAGTTGCAGCGCCTGGTCGGTCCGGTCGATCAGGAGCGCGCGGTTGGGCAGGCCGGTGAGATGCGAATGCAGCGCATTGAACATCAGCTGCCGTTCGGCGAGTTTGCGCGCCGTGATGTCTGTCATCGATCCGGCAAAGCGCGTCGCCCTGCCGGTTTCGTCCTTGACCGCCATCCCGCGCACCACCATCCAGCGATCCTCGCCGTCGGCGTGGCGCATGCGCACTTCCTGTTCCAGATGCGTGGAACTGCCGGAAAGATGGGCATCGATGGCGGCGCGCAGCGTGTCGATATCGTCGCGGTGAACGCGGTCGAACCAGTCTCCGGGCAGGCCCGCCATGCGATCGGCGCGCAGACCCAGCATGTGCTGCCAGCGCGGGGATGTGTAAAAAGTGCCGGCCAGCATGTCCCAATCCCAGAGCCCGTCATTGGCGCCACGGGCAGCCAGGGCATAGCGTTCCTCGCTCTGGCGCAGATGTACCTCGGCTGCGCGGCGCTGGCGTTCCTCGGCGATGGTACGCAAACCAAGCTGTGCTGCCATGTTGAGGCCGATCGCGGCCACCGGGTACAGTACGTTGAGCCAGATGCCGTAGGGAAAGAGGGCGAGGTAGGTGGCAATAAACCAACCGCCGGCCAGCGCGCCATTGGCGAGGATGCTGGCCCCGGTGCCCAGGAAGCGGGTGATGAAGGCGCCGAGCAGGCCGAGCGTCAATACGGCTAGCAGGCTGGCGCCCACGGTCCAGTCCCTGGCGACGATGTTGCCGCCATGGAGCAAGCGCTCGGCGACCGTGGCGTGCCGCTCGACGCCTGGCATGTCGAGATCATAGGGGGTCCGGAAGAGGTCGGTGCCGCCCAGGAAATGCGTGCCGAAGAAGACCAGTTTTCCTTCGAAGACGCGCGGCGGCAGTCGCCCGCTGATCACATCGGCGAAGGAGATCGTGCGGATCGTGCCGGCGGGGCCAAAATAATTGACCACGACGCGGTTGGCTTCATCGACCGGGACTGTCCGGCCAGCCAGATGCAGCGCTTCGCCGAGGTCGATGCGGACATCGTTTTTTTCCGACCAGGTCGCATCGGTATGCACCGCGACCGCGACAACCGCCAGGGGCGGGAAACAATAGCCGTCGAAGGCCATGGTCAGCAGCTCGAAACGCGGTGCCCCATCGACATCGGTGTCGACGTTGACCGTGCCGCCCAGTTGCGCCGCGCTTGCCAGCGACGGAATGGCGGCCTGCACCCGGGGCGCGAACTCGACCGCATTGGGTGGTGCGCAGGCGGCGCTGTTGTGCACATAGGCCCAGTCGGCGATCGCATCGGGGGTTTCGGTGAGCCCTGAATCCGGCGAAAAGGCGAAGGAGAGAACGACATTGCCGGCGCGGTTCATGGCGGCCGCCAGATCCCGGTCGGCGGCATCGTCGGCGGCGAGCCGAACGGCCTCAAGCGCCAGGGGATCCTCCGCCGCGCGCCCGGCCGCGAGGCTTGCCAGCACGGCGCGAGCCTCATGGGGCAGGGATTGCTGCGGTTCCAGGAAGAGATAGTCGAGGGCGATGGTCTTGGCACCTTCCTCGGCGACCCGATCGACCGCCTGGGCGATCAGGCTGCGGCTGACCGGCCAGCGGCCGAAGCTGCGGATCGAGGCCTCGTCGAAGGCGACGACCACGACATCGCCGCTGGGGGCTTCCGGCCCCCGCAACAGAAAGCGCCAGTCCAGAGTCATCCGCTCGATACGCTCGAGCTGATCCGCGGCGATCAAATTGGCCAGCAGGACCACGGCGGTGATTGCCAGGGCGCAGATCAGGCCGGGCCGGCGCAGGCGGCTGGCAGAGGGGGGGGGATCGGCCACAGCAACGGCTGCGGCGGCCGGGCGCGTCGGGGGGCTGATCAATTCGTCCGATTTCTGGTTCACGCCGCCCGATTCCCGTCGCTCAGTATTGTGGATAATTGTCCGGTTCCAACGGCCGACTCAACCGTTCGCTTCGCGGCCGGCAACGATTTTCGACATTTCCTCACATTCTCAGAATCCGGCCAGCTCCATCTATTTTGGCAAGTTCCGAAAATTAAATACTGCAATATCATCGTGTTATAAAGTTAACTTCACTTGGCCAATTGCCGATCCGCCACGCTGTTAGCTTTCTGGGCCGGGGATTGCGCAGTCGAATCGATTCAGTTAACTTTTATCTCGTATTTTAGCTTATCAGGCGCAGAGGGATGGGCGCAGCGATGAGTCAGGCAGAGATCAACGACCCGAATGTCGAGGTGGCAGGCGCCGAAGCGGTCGCAATGAGCGATCAGTTCAGCCTCAACCTTTCCGACCTGTTGCCCGATGCGAATGGCGAAATCGTCATTCTCAACGAGGGCGACGACCCGAGTCTCAACATCGTCACGGATCTTCGCCTGCTCGAGAGCGGCATCGCCGAATCCCACGTCACTGATGGCGGGATCGACGTGAAGGGCTTGCAGTACTGGGTGTTCGAAGACGGCACCAAGCTTTATTACTCGCCCGGGCTCAGCATCTCCGTGGATCATGCCGCCGGCTAAAGCCAGCCGGCCCGCTCCTCACAGCAATTCCTGATCGTCCTCGTCGGCGCCGTCGAGCAGTTCCGTAATCGCGCTCAGCGATGAACGCAGCCGTTTGCGGCGCATGATCTTCTCCTGCGCGGCCGGCGGGAAATCCGTCAGCATGACGATGTTCTTGGTGAGCAGGATGTCGGTCAGATCCTCATAGACGCGGATCATCTCCAGATCGGACTGCAGCATGCTCGGTTTGTCGATGTGTTCGGCCTGGCCCAGGAAATCGACGATTTCGGCATGGCTGGGCGGCAAATATTCCTCGGCCCCCGCGGATTTCTCGCGGTACACGGCCGCGACCCGGCCTTCACTGTCCCGCATCACGAACGGCATATAAGCCCCCATCAGAATTTCTGCCGCCATTCTAGCCAGTTGCAGGCGTCTGCTAAAAGCGGAAATGAGAGTCTAGCCAAATCGCCCCCAGTTGTGTCACACTGTCGTGTGCGCGCGTGGGTTGGGATGGGCCGTTTTGGCGGCGCCAGGTTACCCCGGCTGTGCGCGCCGTGACCATCGCCTACCTCAACCGACATCACGAAAGGTCGCACGGGATGGAGTTGCAACGCGAATCAGCTGCAGCGCTGGCAAAGGCGCTGCCGGATCCGAAGCTGGTACATCGGGTCGTGCAATATCGCGGTCGGAGATATTCGCTCAAACTGGACCAGGCGTCCTGGGCAGCCCTCGAACAGGCCGCCAATCGCCGCCGCATGCGGCTCAACCAGCTGGTGGACGAACTTTCCGTCGCAACCAATCACGAGGGGAATTTCTCCGCCACGGTGCGGGCGCAGTGCCTGGCGGAACTGAAACAGCAGATCAGCGACCTTGAGGATCGCGTGCGCCAGCAATCCATGTCGGGGCAGGGCGTTTCGGCCTCGCTGATCGCCGATGCCTGCCCGGTCCCCGCCTTCGTCGCCAATGGCCAAAGCGTCATGCTCAAGGCCAACGCCGCGGCGCAGAAATGGCTTGGCCTGGGGGAATCCGCCTTGGTCGGCAAACCGCTCGACCAGTATTTCCAGGTCAAGTCGTCTTTGCCCCTCAACCAGATCGTCGAGCAGTTCTCGGGAGGTCGGAATCAGGTTTTTCCGGCCCGAATCGTCTGCCTGCGGCCCGGTCGCCTGATCATGGCGAAGGCCAATATCTGCCCTATCCTGCGGCGGGCCGAGGGCGATCTGGCCTACGTCTTGATGATTGAAACGACTTGATTTTTGTCCCTGTCCCGGCGCCGGCCGCAGCGCCGGTATCCGGGCCGGAAGAAGTGCCCGAACGGGCTTGCCGTCAATTCAGTGATAAAGCTGAACGATTGAACGGCGAAATTATTCCAAATTTTCCCAAAAAACGATCCTGCTTACAAAATCGTATGCTGATTCAGGCTTAGGCTGCATTGAGCGCCCGGCCAGACGCACATATTGTCACATAACGAATAGGGGAAGTGGATTCCAACTAGATTCTCCAGCCACCAACTTCCCGATCCGCCACAAGTCAACCGACTGATTGGAGCGAACCATGGCCACCGACACGACGAACATCCAGTCCGAAGCTTCGAACGCGAGCTCTGTTGCCCATGAGGGCGATGTCGAGCGGGTTCAGCTGACGCAGGGGGCGACGCAGGTTCAGGTGCCGCAGGGCGAGACTGTGGTGCGGGTGCAGGTGACGCCGGGCGAGACGATCCAGCTGCCGTTCCCGTCGGACCAGATGTTTGCGCGTCTTGACGATGGCAACGGCAATTTGGCGATCAAGGTCGGCGACATCACGGTGATCCTGCAGGGTTACGTGGCGGCGGTGGGCGAGGGCGAGGTCAATCTGATCGACGCGAACGGATCGGCGATCGACGTGGCGGCGGTCGTGGCGGCCACCGACCCGGCGCTGGACATCCAGACCGCGGCGGGCCCGGCGGCGGGCGACCAGGGTCCCGGGGTGGACAACAATGGCGGCGTGTTCTCGCCGTTTGCGCCGCTGCCCGGCCTGGGCGGCCTGAACGCGGTGGGCGGCTTGCAGGCGACGCAGCTGCAGTATGGGCTGATCGAGCGCGAGTTCGAGGTGTTCGAGACCTTCGAGGAAGCCGACACGACCCCGATCGTGGTCAGCATCCGTCCCGGCAACCCGGTCAACGAGGATGATTTCCACGGCCGGCAGTACGATCGCGACCTGATCCGGCGCCTCACCACGCCTGAGGATGAAGAAGGTGGCGAGCAAAGCGGCGAGGAGCTGTCTTTTGCGCGCTTCTCGCAGGATGAGGGCGGGCCGAAATGGATTCTCGGCAAGCACAAGGAAGGCAACGATCCGTTCGATACGGATGACCATGAAGACGGCAGCCAGACCGATACCTGGTTCGGCAGCCCGGAGGACGGCAAGAGCGCGTTCGAACCGGTCATTTCGGATGACGGGTTCGGCGGCGTCGACCGCGACCGCGAGCCGCTCTGGACCCGGGCAACCGTGGAAGCCAATTTCTTCGCCGATCTGCCGGGCAAACTGGTGTTCGACGCCAATGGCGACGGCATCAACGACGGCGCCGGCGATGTACCGCTGATCGACCAGCTCGAAGGCATGGGCCTTACGTCCCACGGCCATGAACTGGCATATATGTTGTTGCCGGCCATTCCGGAGAGCGCCCCCGGCGCCAATGACGGCACCGGCCAGATGGTGGTTGCCTATTATACCATCATGAATCGCGGCTGCCCGACCAATGTCGTGGTGTTCACGATCGGTGTGGACGACGATGTGGTGAATGGCGGCGAGACCAACCTGGCGGGCAATGCCGAGTTCGGCATCACCTTCACGATCTATGGCGTGGTGGATCATCCGACCAAGGGTTCCGGTGTGGCCGGCGAGGACATCCTCAACATCGAGGTGCCGTTCTTCCTGCAGGACAGCGACAGCCCGCCGGTACCGGGTACCTTCCCGCAGCCGCTGGTGTTCCAGGACATCGACGACGTGCCGTTCCTGGGCGAAGTCGTTTACAAGAGCTTCTGCGGCTTCGACGTGCCGCTGGCGATCGTCAAGGCAAACCTGACCATCGGCCATGACGAGAGCAAGGGGACGCAGTCGACCGGCTACGAGTCCGATCTGCAGCCGAACAAGGGCACCGACCAGTACACCGACGACGTCGGCGGCAAGCTGGGCAACTACCTGATCGGCAAGGCGGACGACCTGCTCGACGGCATCGGCGGCGGCGAGGCCTCGGGCGAGGACGTCGACATCGGCTACCAGCAGGGCATCCTGGCGCAGCTTTCCAGCGAGTTCCTGAGCAACGGCAATTTTCACGCCGATGCGCTGGGCGTGGCCAAGACCTATCTCTCGGTGAGCTTCGGCGCCGACGGCAAGGCCAAGGGCAACGACCAGGCCGGCAGCACCAAGTTCAAGCATGACTACGATGCGGGCGACGGCAAGGACCTGTCGTTCTACAATTACGATTCGAACGGCAACCTTCTCTGGAATGAAGGCGACGCCACCGACAAGCGCGCCTTCGAACTGTTCATGAAGGACACCAGCGAGGGCGGCAGTAACGAGGTCCTCGACAGCTCCAAGACCAACTGGACCATCAGCTTCGTCAACCCGGACGGCTCGGTCCAGATCCTCAGCGTTTATGCTTTCCAGCTCGACGCCAACACCATCATCGGCATGGCGTCGCCCAGCGGCTTCAACAGCGGCGGCGGCGACAACGATCTCGAAGAAGCCCGCACGCAGAGCATCCTGGTCGACGCCGAAGGCGGCATCGACGGCGAGGGCGACGGCATCCCCGTGTTCATGCTGCGCCTCGACCCGGAGAGCGGCCAGCTGGTGTTCGTGCAGTATCACCAGATCAACAACCCGCTGGGCGGCAACGCCGACCATCCGGACTACAACAACTCGGCCAACGACCCGATCCATCTCTACGACGCCGACGGCAACACCCTGGTGTTCTTCGAGGCGACCGACTTCGACGGCGACACGGTGACCGCAGCCCTCGAGGTCTCGGTGATCGACGACGCGCCCAAGGCGAAGGACGATTATGCCGAGGTGGACGAGGGTTGCGAGACGGTGACCGGCAATCTGATCACCGGCATCAGCTATGACGGCAACAACAAGAACGACATCGGCAAGGACACGCTGAGCGTCGACGAAGGCCACAAGATCGTCCAGCTCAAGCATGACGGCGTCACCTATACGCTGGAGCTCGACGGTGCAGGCAATCCCACCGGCGTGGTCAAGGTCAGCAACGGCCCGGATACCAATCTGGTCGACGGAAAGCTGACGATCGACACGGAACTGGGCGGCAAGCTCACCGTGCAGATGACCGAGGCCGGCTCGGAAGATCTCGGCTGGTACGAATACAAGTCGCCGCACTCGGTCGAGCATGGCGATCCGGTCTTCGCTGGCTTCGCGGCCAAGGCCGACGGCAGCAACGATACGCTGGGCGAATGGGCCGGCGCCTTCAACGGGTACAATATCGAGCAGGCTGGCGCGCCGGGTTCCGGCTTCGACTTCAACAATCTGGCGATAAAGACCGTCAACGTGCCGGGCAGCGCCGGGAACGATCCGATCATCTATCGTGGCATCGGTGTGAAACACGGCATCGACGGCGCCGAGACCGACAAGAACGACGGCGCCCTCCGGATCGGCTTCCCCGGCGGTGCCGATCAGTGGTCGGCGACGGTCACGGTGGGCGCCCTGTTCGACGGCTTTCACTTCGACAGCGGCAAGCAGGAATTCCTCAAGTGGGAGATTTTCGATAATGGCGTCAAGGTAGGCGAGGGGACGGTCGCGGGCGACCGCGACGGCCTCGTTACCTTCGAGATCGCCGAGGGCATCAAGTTCGATCGCATCGAATTGAGCGCGGTCGACAACGGCGGCGGCAACAACGGCAACAACAGCGACTTCCTGCTGCTCAACGTCACCACCACCAAGTGCGACGACGACAAGACCGAGAAGTTCGACTACGTGCTGCAGGACGCCGACGGCGATACCTCGAAGGCTACCCTCAACATCGACGTCCAGGATCTCGGGCCGAACGCCGGCACCGGCGTGGTGCACGGTTCGCAGACGGTGGTAAAGGAAGCGGCCCTCAATGACGGCCAGGATCCGGGACCGGACGGCGGTACCAATCCGGGCTCCAGCGCGGAAACGGCCCAGGGCCAGATCGCGGGCTTCGACCTCGGGCCGGATTCGCAGGGGGCTGCGATCAACATCCAGCTGGTCGACGCCAATGACAGCGACAGCAACAGCAACAACGGTACGGTGATCACCCAGGCGGGCGACCTGCGCTCGATGGGCCAGCCGCTTTACATGGTCTCCGATGGCGGCCTGCCGGCCACCATCACGGCGTATCGCCAGGGCGACGACGTCAAGATCTTCTCGCTGAAGATCGAGGGTGACGGCTCCTACGAATTCAAGCTGTTCGACCAGCTCGACCATCCAGACCAGGGCGCCAACGGCAGCCAGGTGGGCAGCAGCGACGTCATCCACCTGAAGTTCGAATACACCATCGTCGACGGCGACGCCTGCGCCCCGGGCCTGCGCGACAGCCAGAACGACGTGGCCAAGGGCTTCATCACCATCGGCGTTCAGGATGACGGCCCAATCGTCAGTCTGACGGTGAAGACCGAGGGCACGGTTGACATCGACGAGAGCGCCGGCAATCAGCGCGACGACCAGAGCGACGCCAGCGTGCCGGCGAAGTTCCTGGCCGGCGGCCTTGGACCGATCATCGAATGGGCCAAGGATGGCGACGCGATCGTCCAGGTCAGCAGCAATCTCGGCGCTGACCGGCCTGGCGCGGTGGTGCTCTCGGTCGAGGTTGCGGCGCCGGGCACCAATTCCGGCCTCGACTTCGTTGATAGTGGCGGGGCTACCCGCGACATCGTCCTCTTCAAGGAGGGTGATATCGTCGTCGGCCGCGTCTCCGGCGGTCCGGATGCCGGCAAGGCGGTATTTGCCATCGGCATCGACCAGAACGGCCGCCTGGAAGTGGCACAATACGCGCCCATCAAGCACGGCAACACAAGCAGCCATGACGAATTCGAGGATCTGATCAACAGCGCCCTCAAGGTCAAGGTCACCGCGACCGATTACGACGGCGATGTCGCCACCGACATCAAGGATATCGGCGATCTGGTGAAGTTCTACGATGACGGGCCCAGGATCGACAGTTCGAAGAGCGTGACACTCGACGAGGATGTCATTCCAGGCGCCGGCGGCAACCATCCCGGCGGTACCGGCGACGTCGCCCCGAGCCTCTATGTTGCCAGCGGCAATCTCAACATCGACTTCGGCACCGATGGCCCGGGAGAGATCGAGATCTCCCTCAACGGCGCGCCGCCGCGCCTCACCGGCGATGGTCCGTTCCTCACCTTCACCCAGGTCGGCGATACGCTGATCGGCCACACCGGCAACCAGGCGGATCCGGCGCTCACCGTGAAGGTGGAGAATGACGGCACCTTCACCGTCACCCTGCTGAAGCCGCTCGACCATCCCAACGGCAACGCCGAAAACGACATCGACCTGCAGTTCAAGGTGAAGGTCATCGACAACGACGGTGACAGCGTCACCGGCAACATCAATGTCAAGATCGACGACGACAGCCCCGTGATCAACGTGACCAAGGGCTCGGACACGGGCGTGGTGCTGGACACCCAGGATGCCGAGACGATCGGCGCCAACAGCGACACGCGCAGCTCGACGGCGAACTTCTCGGGCGTGTTCGGCTGGACCAAGAACGGCGGGGCCGACGGCGAGGCGAGCTCGAGCCTGGTCTACAGCCTGGGCCTCGGCGTGGCGGAAGGTCAGCCCTCGGGGCTGACCATCGGCGGGGCGCCGATCAACCTCTACATCAACGGCACCACGGTGACCGGCTCGACCTCGGGGACCGAGGGCGGGATCAACGACGGCAACCGGATCTTCACGATCTCGGTCAACCCGTCGACCGGGGTGGTGACG
>JAEUKV010000233.1 GCA_016794165.1 Rhodospirillaceae bacterium | reverse complement strand
GTCGAGGATGTTGTTCACGATCCCCAGCAGATGCTCCCCGCTATGCTGAATGTCCCGAGCATAGCCGTGATAGCTGGGCGCTCCCAGGGGCCCCATGAGTTCCCGGGCCATCACCTCAGAGAAGCCGATGATCGCATTGAGTGGAGTGCGTAGCTCATGACTCATGTTGGCCAGGAACTCCGACTTCATGCGATTGGCGGCTTCGGCCTGTTTCCTGGCAACCCGAAGAACTTCTTCGGTACGCTTGTGCGTGGTGATGTCCTGGGTTGCGCCAACCATTTTTAGCGGGCAATCATCCGGGCCGTAGACCACTTCGCCTTCCTCATGAACGACCCGCTCCTCGCCATCCGGCAGGATGATGCGATAGTCGATGCGATATGGCTGTCCTTCTCGCAGCGTGGCATACACGGCCGACTGCACGGCTGCGCGATCGTCGGGATGAACGCAGTTCAGGAAACGTGAGTTGGTAGGATCAAAGTCACCCTGCGGGAGGCCAAAGATGGAAAAGATCTGATCCGACCAATAGAGTTGGTTTGTCTCGATGTCCCACTCCCAGTGCCCGAGGCCGGCAATGCGCTGGGCATTGGCAAGCCTCGCCTCGCTAATTCGCAATGCTTCTATGGCTTTGGCCTGCACCGAAATGTCGCGGAGGATTGCCGTCATCTCTGTCCGCCCCGCTATTTGATAGCGCAGGATGGATGCCTCGGCCGGAAACTCTTCGCCGTTGGAACGGCGGGCAATGATCTGACTGCGCTCACTCATACGCCGCGATGAAATGGGGTCGACGGCGAAAGCTGACAGATAGCGGCGATGTGACTCTCGATAGCGTTCGGGAATGAGTGTTTCCAGTGGCAATCCAAGAATTTCTTCGGATTTGTAGCCAAATACTCTTTCAGCGCTGGAATTGAACAGTATGATTTTCCCCGCGTCATCAATTGAGACGATTGCCCCATCGGTAACTTCGATGATCTTCGCGAATCTCAGCCGCGCGGCTTCAAGCTGATGACTTGTTACGTTGTCGTAAACACTAACGTCGCGCTGGGAGTCTGGCCGTTTGTCACTGGATGAACCTGACTCCGCTTTTGGAGACCGCGATTCTGGTTTCGAGAGTTTCACAAGCCACAGTTCCTCAGGTTACTAGGGCCAACCACGTGTCGACGATGCAGACAGGCAAGGCCTCGAATGAAAGGCGGCGACATCTCAATGTTCTAAAGTTTATTCTCAAATTGTGATTGATCATTTAACAAAAATCATACCTGGACTATTTCTGGGAACATGAATTGCAGATATGAAGTACAGATCTATGTATCCAAAATACATTGCATTTCGAGATGGCTCCTCGAACGGCCATTGCCATGGACGACCGCGCAGACGCCCCATGAAGCGCGTCATGAGGTGCTCGTCCGGGTCCGTCGCATCGTCCGCCCACTTTGCCGACACATCGGCATTGGGTGGCAGCGGAGATTTGGGTCCCGAGCTGGATCTCTCCCCGCAGGTGGTACCTGTCGGCGACATGTTGCGCGTAGCGCAGGATTTCTGTCTGCGTCGCATGGCGGCACCATGAGCACCATACCCATTGCAGCCAGATAGAGGGCGAACAGGAGCTAGCTGATGCTCTCGATGTCCCTGTGGGTATCGGGACGGCGCGTTCGATACCAGGGAATGCCGACATCATGGCTATGCGTGATCGTGCGGATAGACAGGTTCCTCCCGCGATGGTGGAAACTTGCATGCAGGCCGGCGGAACGCACTGCTCACAAAGGGCACCGCGCGATCAAAAGAGCTCCTTGACAATGGTATAGTTTACTTGATGAATAGATAAGAGGTAAAGAAGGGCATAGAGTTTCTTGCCATCCCAGCCTCGTTTTCGGCGTCCTTTCGATCAGGCCCGCGACAGGAGGAACCGCAATATGGCCAAATCTGGCCAACCCCATGCACACGAGATCCATGTTGATCAGCCGCCCTACGCCTTGTAGTACCTGCCCGCTGCGATCAGTCGCCCCCTATGGCGACGAGGCCACGAGCCGGGCATCAGAAATTGAGGCGCTCCGCAAATCCAGCCTGACATTCCCAGCACGTCGGTTGATCTACCGCGAAGGTCATGAATCACAGGAGATATATCAGCTCTATGACGGCTGGGCCTTCTGCTACAAGACGACATCGGATGGACGCAGACAAATCCTCTCATTTCTACTGCCAGGGGACACAATTGGATTCCCGCTGCTGTTCGGCGAACGAATGAGCTTTTCGGTCAAGGCACTGACAGCTCTCACGGCTTGCGCCTTCGATCGTCAGCAGTTGATGGCGTTCCTGCTATCGCGGCCCACGCTCGCCAAGCGTGTCGTTGCGCTCATTGGCAACATGGCAAACTGCACGGACGAACAGTTGATGAATATTGGCCGCCATTCGGCCAGCGAGCGCATCGTGCGCCTTATTGCCAGTATCGTGAAACGCCTGCAGGTGCGCGGACTTGGCAATGGCAACGTCTATCCCTTTCCACTCACTCAACTTCTCCTGGCGGATGCAACGGGGCTCACGCCAATTCATGTTGGGAGAATGCTGCGGGATTTGCGGGATGATGGTCTATTCACCTTCGACAATAAGACACTGACCGTGCACGATTCGGCACGACTGCTGCGGGAATAGGCACAATGTTCGACCCAATTGACGAGGCACGACTTGAAAGAAATGTCCGGTAGCGACTCTCATACGTTGTGAATGACCGCCATTCCCTCGGCACCAGCACCCGTCGCAAGTGCGTCAAGTGAAAAGATTGGGAATCGCGTTGTTCGATATCGACTTAAGCCGCGCTGCAGGGCGGCGTCTCCAGCTTGCCGGCGATGGTATCCAATTCATCTATGCTGCGAACGACGCATGAGTGACTTCCCGCCGACTATTCCATTGCTTGCGCATTGCGCCCAATGAACTGCCACATTTCAGTGTATAGGAATGCTTGAAGGACATCTTATGCTGTCTACCACGGAGCTTGGGCTATCTGTTCTCGACGCAATCGCCGATGCGATTGTGTTGATCGACGAGCAGGGGAACATTGAGTTGTTCAATCGCGCAGCCAGCGAGATCTTCGGATATGCACCGGAAGAGGTGCTTGGGCGCAACGTCAAGGTGCTCATGCCCGAGCCAGTGAGCTCACAACATGACCTGTACCTGCGGCGTTACCAGGAAACCAGCATCCCTCATATCATTGGTGTTGGGCGAGATGTCGAAGGGCGCCACAAAGACGGGCGCGTTCTGGCCCTTTGGCTGCGTATCGGAGAGTTGCGCACCCCGGATGGCCGTCGACGTTTCATTGGTTCCATGAGGGATATCGCCGAACGGCGGCGTCTGGAAGAAGAGTTGCGCAATGCGAACACCCGCATGGTCGCTGAGATCGAGGATCGAAAGAAGATCGAACTGGAGTTGTTGCAACACAAACACGAGCTGGAGCGACACACGGTTGAGCTGGAATACAGTCGAACATCACTTGAGCAGGTTGCACAGCAGACCGTGGAACTTGCCGAAGGGCTGGAGTTGCAGAGGCAGGAATTGACCTTGGCCAAGCAACACAGCGACTACCTGGCCAGCCACGACACACTGACTGGCCTGTTGAATCGACGTGCATTCATGGAAACCTTGAACCTGGCAGCAAACTCCGCCCTGCGAACGAATACACTGATGGCGGTGATGTTCATCGACCTGGACAAGTTCAAGGGAGTTAACGATCTCGCTGGTCACGCCCGCGGCGACGAGCTGCTCAAGACCGTTGCCGGCATCCTCACCACAAACCTCCGGGATACGGATATCGCGGGTCGACTTGGTGGTGATGAATTTGCAGTCGTCAGCAATCTTGCCACCAAGTCCGATCCGGAGAGCTTCCGGCGCCTGGCGGAGCGACTGCGACAATCTCTTTCCCTGCCAGTCAAGACGGATTATGGCGTCGTTGATGTGCGCGCAACGATCGGTGTTGCGATTTACCCTACCGATGCAACCGACATGGACGAACTCTTAACCTGTGCGGATCGCGCCATGTATGCAGGCAAGAACCGCGGCCGCGACGTTGTCGTCTTCTATGCCGAGGTCGGCGCATTGGCGTGACTTTGAGTATCAATCTGTGAGTACGCGGCAACGATTGTCTCGCCTTGCCCTGCCTAACTGCCCGAATTGACCAGGAGACAGATGGAGCTTTCCACGCACACCGGGTCCCTGCCTTCTCACCGCATCACAATACGCGCGCCGTCGAAGGTGTAGGGAGCGATGGAGGCAGCCTTGGCCTGTTGGGCCTTGGTGCGAGCGTCATGCAGCAGGTCCCAATGGCCGAGCAGGCTGATGCCGGCGTGAGCGGTGCCGATCACCATGATGAGGCTGAAGGCGATGGCGGCGATGGTGGTGGGGCGCTTGTTCATCCTTGTTCCTCCTGGTGGCTGGTTGGAGCCGTAACGGAGGAAAGGTGGCACCGCTTGCGGGCCCGCGCACCCGCGCAAACGGGAAACTCGTTCACATTGGGCAGGCGCCCGCGCCGCTTTCCGGCCCGCCCCCGCGCCCCCCTACTCCTTCGCTCCTTCCGCGCCGGAGAGGTCGTCGGCCTGGCGGAGTTTCGGGAACCAGAACATCCACAGGCCGGTGACGGCCAGCGTGCACACGCCGCCCAGCACGGCCGCCTCGACCGGGCCGATCACCCGGGCGACCGCGCCGGCGCGAAAGGCGCCCAATTCGTTGGAGGCGTTGATCAGCACGGCATTGACCGCGCTGACGCGCCCCCTGAGCTCGTCCGGGGTCCAGAGCTGGATCAGCACCTCGCGGATATAGACGCTGACCATGTCGCTGGCCCCCATGAGGGCGAGGGCCACGACCGAGAGGATGAGCGAGCTGGAGAGGCCGAAAACGACCGTGCCGATGCCGAAGATGGCGACGGCGGCGAACATCACCTGCCCGGCGCGGCGGCGGATCGGGTAGAGGCCGAGGAACAGCGCCATCAAGAGGGCGCCCACGCCGATGGCGGCGCGCAGCAGCCCCAGCTCCCACGGTCCCGCCACCAGGATGTCGCGGGCAAAGACCGGCAGCAGGATGATGGTCGTGCCGAACAGCACGGCGAAGAGATCGAGGGTGGTGGCGCCGAGTACGATCTTTTCCGCCTTCATGTAGCGCACGCCGCCGAAGAGCGAGGAAAGCATGCTGTGCTCGCCCACCGCGCGCTGCGGCACATGGCGGATGAAGAGCGGCGCCAGGGTGGCGATCGCCACCATGACGAGGGCGGTCGCGAAGGCGAAAGTGGCCGAGATGCCGTAAAGGAGGCCGCCCAAAGCGGGCCCGGCGATCGAGCAAATCTGCCAGACCGCGGTCGAACAGCCGATGGCGGCGCCGATCTCCTCGCGCTTGACCAGATTGGGCGCAAGGGCGTGCGCGGCCGGGGAATAGAAGGCCCGCCCCGCGCCCAGCAGGGCCAGGAACGCCATGATCGGCCAGACGATGTCGTGGCCATTTTCGGCGGCGCTGGTCCCGGTCACCAGGGCGATGCCGAGGATGGCCACGAACTCAACCACCATGCAGAGGACGATGATGTGGCGGCGCGAATAGCGGTCGGCCACCGAGCCGGTCAGCAGCACCAGGCAGAGGAAGGGCAGGAACTGCACCAGGCCGGTGAGGCCGAGGAGGAACGGGTCCTGGGTCCGGTCATAGATCATCCAGGTGACCGCCACGGTCAGGATCTCGGCGGCGAGGGTGCCGAAGAAGGTGTTGGTCTCCAGCAACAGGAAGTCCCGGTTCCTGAGCACGGTCAGCATGGTGGGTGGCCGGGCGGCGGCAGGTGGGGTGGCGGGCGAACTGGCAGGTTGGGTGGACATGAGGGTCCCGGCATGCGTGCCGCCCGGTCCGGGTCCCCGCCGACGGCGGGTTCCCCTGGGCGGCGGCATTCTCATCGATCCGGATGGGCGGCGAAAGGGTGTCTATAGGGACCGGCCGATATGCCCGCCCAAGCGACCGCTACCGTGCCACACAGGTGCTTGCCTGGGGTCCGCGAATGCAGGCATGCTGTCCGGCAGCATTTCGCACGTACAAGAGATGGCCAGGATGGATGGCATTGCCGACTGGATCGCGGGGCTGACCGGGGTCGAGCAGAAATACGGCTATCTGATCATCGGCCTGATCCTGGGCTCGGTGATCGGTCGCATCTGGCGCGGCGGCAAGCTGGCGCGCGAAGTGGCGGCGAGGCAGGGCAGCGCCGGTGGGCCGACGCGCATCGTGCGCACGGACGATGCCGCTGGTTCGGTCAAGGTTCTGCTCAACGGCCAGCCCCTGGCGGTGAGCGCCGAGACCATGGCTGAGGTGCGTCGCCGCCACGCAGCGGGCGACAAGATCGGGGCCATCAAGCACCTGCGCGAGGCAACGCGCATCGGCCTCGCGGAGGCCAAGGAACTGGTCGAGACGCTGGACAGCTGAGTGGGCGCCCGCGGGCGCTAGACGTCCGCCCGCGGCAGCAGGAGGCGCACCACGGTCCCCCGGCCGAGTTCGCTGTCGATCTCGATATGACCTTTCATGCCCCTGGCCAGCAGCTTGGAGATGGCAAGACCAAGCCCGGACCCGCCCTGGCTCCTGGTATGGGCTGGTGCCACCTGTACAAACGGCTGCCCGAGGCTGGCGAGGCTGTCCGCCGGAATGCCCTGGCCGTTGTCCGCAACCACCAGGGCGATCATGCCCGCGCCGGATCGCGGCTCCACCAGCAGCGCCACCTCGCCCCCACGATCGGTGAACTTGATGGCGTTGCCGATGATGTTCATCAGGATCTGGTTGATGGCGCGACGGTCGCCAAGGACATTGCCGGCAGTCCCGCCCTCCGGGCCGATCATCCGGATTTCCTTTTCGAAGGCGAGCGACGAGATCAGGCTGCTGGCATGGGTCAGGGCGGCCGCCGGGTCGACTGGCTGGAAATCGAAATCGTGTTTGCCGGCCTCGATCCGGGACAGGGCCAGGATGTCGTTGATCAGTGAGAGCAGATGCTCGCCGCTCGCATTGATGTCGCGGATATACTCGCGGTAGCGCGCATTCTGGATCGGGCCGAAGGTTTCGTTCTCGATCAGCGAGGAGAAGCCGATGATGGCGTTGAGCGGGGTGCGAAGCTCATGGCTCATGGTCGCGAGGAACTGCGACTTCGCCCGGTCGGCCATCTCGGCTCGCAGCACTTCCTGCTCCAGCTTGTGTTCCAGTTTCTTCTGCTCGCTGACGTCCTGAAAGGTACCGGTGAGGCTCCGCGCGCGACCTTCCGCATCGCGTTGGATCTCGCCGATCTCCCGGATGGTCAGGATTTCGCCGTCCGGGCGCCGGATGCGGTATTCGGTGCTGTATCTGTCGACGGACGGATCGTCGAACTGACCGTAGCATTTCATCAGCGACTCGCGATCCTCAGGGATCACGAAGCGGTTCAAGAAGTCGCCGTTCGGGATGGCCAGTTCCTCCGGTGTCATGCCGAGTATCTTGGCGACAGACTGCGAGTATTGCGGAATATCGGTCCACCATTCGCCGTTGGGGCCGAAATCCTGGATCCAGTGCCCCAGGCGCGCGATCAGCTGGCCGCGTTCGTGCTGCATCTCTGCGGTACGCAGGCGCTCCTCGGTCACGGCCTGGTCGCTAATGTCCTGGATGATCCCGATCTGAGTGTCGGAATATCGCAGCCCGTCAAAAATGCATTCGCCAATCTCGCGCACCACGCGGACTTCGCCATCCGGACGCAGGATACGGTAGCGCGCGGAATACCTGCGATCGGGCCAGTCCTGAACACCGGCGATCAGCTTGACCACCATGTCGCGATCCTCAGGATGCACAAACAGCGATACATATTCCTTGTTGGAAATTGCCAAAGTGCCAGGAGTGACGCCGAAAATTTCTGCGGCCTCCGCCGAATATTCGCTGATCCCGCCTTGCGGGTCGCCATCGGGCCCTGGCCGCCAGACCCAGTGGCCAATCCTGGCCAGTTGATGCGCATATCTATACCGCGCCTCGCTCCCCCGCAGTGCCTCCTCCAGCCGGTTCCGTTCCGCGATGTCGCGCAGGCTGCCGACGAAGTAGCGTTTGCCGTCTTCGGTGCGCAACTCGCCGACCCGCAGCCAGAGCGGGATGGCCTGGCCGGCCTTGGTGCGACCAACGACATCGCGGCCCCTGCCGATGATCCTGCTCTTGCCCGTGTCGCGATATTGCTGCAGATAGGAATCATGTCGGACGGAATCCGGTTCGGGCATCAGCAGCGAAACGTTGCGCCCGATCACCTCATCCGACGCATAGCCGAAAATCTCGACGGCCTGACGGTTGAAAAAGCAGACGCAACCACTCTCATCAATGATGACAGTGGCATCCGCCGTTGCATCCAGTGCCTTTCGCTCGAGGTCTGATGACATGCTTCTGACAATTCACCTCAATGATCGGGCAGCTGGATCTCCGTGCGCCAATGTCTTGTAGCCAATTCACACAAGGTATCCAAGCTGTTTGCAGGGCTTGCCGGAGCCTGAATGACAGCCAGCCGAACAGTGCCATCGGTGGAGTGCCGGCGGCGGCAAACACAACCTGCTGGGATTCGGATCGCCCATGTCAGGCCAGGAGTTCCGGTCCCTCGTTCCGGACATAGCCCACCGCCTTTCCTACCACGCGCTCCGTGAGGGCATCCTCGGGGGGTGCCGTCATCATCGTGGCCACGACCTCGGGCGGGCCGCCCAGCCAGGCATCGAGATCGGCATCCGCCAGGATCACCGGCATGCGGTCGTGATAGGCGCTCATCCAGAGGTTGGCGGCCGTGACGACGATGGTGAAACTGTAGATGGCTTCGCCATCCTTCCCTTGCCAGGTTTCATGAAGCCCGGCCAGGGCGAGAAGCCCGCCATCGGCCCGCTGGAAGAAGTGCGGGGTTTTGTCACCCTTCTGGCCGGTCCACTCATAGAAGCCGTCGGCGGGGACCACGCACCGGCGCTTGCGGAAGGCGTCGCGGAAGGTCGGCTTTTCCCGCAACGTTTCGGCCCGGGCGTTGAACGTGGCATAGGCGCTCTTGCCATCCTTCGACCAGGCAGGAACCAGGCCCCAGGATTTGAGCTCCAGGTGTCTTCCCTCAGATCGCTGCACAATCACAGGTGCCGTCTGGGTCGGCGCGATGTTGTAGCGCGCCTCGAAGTTCGGCAGCGGACCCCTGATGTGGAAGAAGTCGCGCACCCTTGTGGGGTGGGTGTACATGGCATAGCGGCCGCACATCGCTGATTTACCTGTAAAAGTTGGCATGCCTGGACTGCGGGAAATCCGGGGCTGCGTGAGATGTTGACGGGGATGGCGGGCGGCGGCAAGTCTTGATCTGAATCAAGAATTGATCGCGGTTTTGGGCATAGTCTTTAAACTGACACAAAGAAGCGAGGACGCGTGATGACCAGCAGCCCCCTGAAAAAAATCCGCCTGGAACTGGCCCGCACCAAGGAGTTCCCGGAGGGAAATCCCCGCTGCGGTTATGAATTCACCGCACCGCTCACCGCGAACGGGCATCTCGACGTCACCGCCTACAAGGATCACAAGGCTGGCTGCCGGGTCCATCGTTTCTGGGAGGGCGAGGAATCCGAGCATGGCGAGTTGCTGCATCTCGGGCGCGACCGCTGGGTGTTTTCCTATGCGCCAGGCCCGGATGACGATGAACCCGCCTTCAAGTTCGAAAAGCATACCTTCGTCGCCGGTGAATATGTCTCGATCACCGAGCATGACGGCGTGACGCGGCCGTTCCGGATCGTTTCGGTGCATTGAGCCCCGGGGCGTTCCGCGTCGGCCGGGAAGTGGGAGGCCGAGCATGTTGACATTCGAGGACTGCCTGGGCCTTTGCGGCCTCAGCAAGGGCGAGATCGCGGCGATTGCGGAGCATGAACACGTGCCCGCCATCATCGCCGCCGAAATGGCGAACTATCTCTGCCAGAATGCCGAGGGCGAGCGCTGCATCAGGCGCTATATCCTCGAGGACATCGCCGCCGCCGAAGCGCGAGGCGACGCGCATCACGCCGAATCCCTGCGCGCGGTCCTGAAGCATTTCCTGGCCACGCATCCGCGGGCGACGCAACCCGGCTGACCCGGCCCTTGCTCCCGGCGCTAGCGGCGCGCCACGGGCACAAGGGAATCCCGCTCGACGAGATCGAGCGGCTCGTAGTCCTCGAGCGCAATACACTGGTTGACCCGCTGGCCGTCGTCCGAAAGCGGGCAGATCAGAAACTCGATCCAGCGCGCGCGCTGCCCGGCGACCAGCCACCAAGAAAGGCCACGGCCTGGCAGGCGACTTGCAGCGACCTCGGCGTAGCAACCCGCATAGTCGAACGCCTCGGCATCCTGAAATTGCAGTTCGTCGGCGAAGCGGCCGGTAAAGTCAAATTTCGCGAGAGCGACGATCTCGGTTCCGACCAGGCGGTAGCGTGCTCGCGGTGGTTCTCCACTGAGCTCGGTCACCATGAGGTGTGGCAGCAGGTTCGGAATTGCCGACGGATCGATATCGGCGCGGCGTGGCATGCGGCGATGGCCGCGCAGGCTCAGCCAGTAGTCAAGCAACGCACGATTGCGCGGCGCGCGAAAGCCTGGGATATCGCTGTCAGGGTCGAACAGCTGAAATTCAGAAGTTGTCACGTTCGTTTCGGCGATGCACGGGCCATCCGGACAACATGACGCCAGCTCTCCCTAGCTGCGCAGGCGACGATAGAGGAAGAGAAGGATCAAGGCGCCAACGACGGCGATGATCAGGCTGCGCAGATCAAAACCGGTCACGTCACCAAGGCCGAACTGCGTTGCCAGCCAGCCGCCCAGCAAGGCGCCGACGATGCCGATGACAATGGTGATGATAAATCCGCCGGGATCGCGCCCCGGCATGATGAGCTTCGCCACAATGCCCGCGATCAGGCCAAAGAGGATCCAGGACAGCCAGCCCATTTGCGTTCCCCCTGATAAACCCCAATCGCGTTGGGGACGAGTCGACCTCAGTGTGAGAGCCTATCGGAAATTCGAGCACGACGCCATGACGATGCAACGGGACCGTGCTGCCGAAAACGCCGCCGCCTGCGATCTCGCCTGTGACCTCGCCTGTGACCGATCTGAAACCAGCCTGCCGGCCCCTTGGAACGCCTTCCTGTGGCAAGCATTTGAATGACGTGTGGGATGCAGATCGGCGGTTTACCAGATCGCCCGGTCTGGACTGTCTCCCAGACAGAGTTCACGTGGAGAAGCGGAAAGGAGAACATCATGCTCACCCGACTCATGCTACTCGCAACTGCGGCGGCGCTGGCTATTTTCCCGGGGGCGCAAGCGCAACAGGAATCAGATCCATTGCTGCCACCGGCCCCTGCCGAGCAGGCACCGGTGGATCAGGCTCCGTCGCAAGGCGCACCGGCGACGACCCAGGCGCCAATGACGCCCGATCCGACTCCCGCCGATGATGCCGTCGGCGATGTCGCCGTCGAACCCACACCGATGCCGCCGCCGGCCGACGCGCTGATCGAGGCGCAGGGTCCCAACGAGATGCGGGCGGAGAGCCTGATCGGAGCCTCCGTCTTCAGCGCCGAGGGCGAGGACGTCGGCAAGATCAAGGACATCCTGTTCGACACCAGCGGCGGCGCCACTGGCGTCGTGCTGTCGGTGGGTGGTGTCATGGGTATCGGGTCCAAGGAAGTCGGCCTGACCTGGCAGGAAATCGACATGCGACCGCAGCCGGAACTGGTGCGGATCCAGTATACCAAGGAGCAGCTGGAAGCCGCCCCGACCTTCAAGAGCCACGAAGCCCAGGAAGCGGAGGCCACCCGGCAACGCAATGAATCCGTGTTGCCGCCGGCTGGCGGGATGGCGCCCGCGCCAACGGAGTAGCGCCCATAGCGCCGGTTTGAGAGCCGACTGAAACTGTTCCCCGGTGCCGCCACTGGCACCGGGCTTTCCGTTTGGCTCAGCGGCCGACCGGAACCAAAGTCCGTGCCGGCGGGAAAGAGACGGTAACGGTCGTGCCCGCTCCCGGCGTGCTCGTGACGGCGATCTGGCCATCATGGGCATCGACCAGTTTCTTGGTAATGGCGAGGCCAAGCCCGGTCCCGCCATAGCGTCGCGAGATTTTCGCGTCCACCTGATAGAAGGGCTGGAACAGACGCTCGATCGCATCGGCCGGGATGCCGATACCCGTGTCCGAGACCTTGATTTCCACGCCGCCGGCGGCGTTGAGACCAACGGCGATGGTAGCCGTGCCGCCTTGTGGTGTGAACTTGACCGCATTGGACATCAGATTGAGGACAATCTGTTTCAGTGCCCGTTCGCCACCGCGCATCGGCGGCAGATGTGGCGCGGTATCGACCACAAGGCGAACGCTGCCTTCTTCGGCCCGCGCCTCGACCATGCGTCGCGAGGCCGCGATGATGGTCGGCAGATCGAGTTCGGTTTCCTGCAAGCTGACGCGACCCGATTCCAGCTTGGCCATGTCGAGGATGTCGGTGATCAACTGCAGCAACAATTGACCGCTTTCATAGATGTCGACGGCATAGTCGCGGTAGATCTCCGCGTTGTTGCCGAGGCGCTGGTCGCGAATGATCTCGGAAAAGCCGAGGATCGCATTGAGCGGCGTGCGCAGTTCGTGGCTCATATTGGCAAGGAATTCCGACTTGGCGCGATTTGCCAGGACCGCATCGTTCTTGGCATTGATCAGATCGGCCTCGAAGCGGCGTTGCTTGGTGATGTCGAAGCCAATGCAAACGATCAGTGCCACCGCGCCGTCATCGTCCGTCAGGGCAACATTCGACCAGCGCAGGAGATACTCTGTTCCATCACGGGCGATCCACGGGTTGACGTTGATGATCGGGTATTCGTCGGCCGCGCGGCCGGCCATGATGCTTCGTACCTGCTCATAGCTGTCGCCGGGGAGGATCTTCTTCCAGACTTCCGGATTTTTGAGTTCCGCCTCGCTGTAGCCGGACAGCCTTTCCGCGCCCCGATTGACCCGAACCAGCCGCCCGGCTGAATCGTAGACGGCGACTGCGGCGTCGATCGAATCCAGGATCAGCGAAACGAAAGCCCCGCGATAGGCGGTATTGCGCAGGCGGAGGGCGCGGAAATACCAGAAGCCAGCTATATCGATGGCAAACACGCCAAGGATGATCGATAGCGGCAGGAGCGGCGAAAAGCGGGGTGCCTCGGGCTGCAGTTGCGCCCAGAACAGAGCGAACGCGGTCCCGAAGCCGGTCAGATTGGCCAGCAGGACGCTCACGGACGCGATCTTCAACTGCCGCTGATCGCGGATAAGACTCTTGGCTCGGTTCGTCACGCAGGCCCTGGATCGGCTGTGGTGTCAGGGGAATTCCCCAATCCGAACAAGTCGCTGCCCGTTCAGGCTGCAGGAATCCTCACCAGAGTCTGGCGTAATCTGGTTAAGAAATTATTCACCACGAGATAGGAAATGCCACCCAAATATCAGTGGTGATGCGCCGTTGTCAGGAACTGCTTGAGACGCTCCGAACTGGGATTTGCAAAGACCACCTTGGGGTTGCCCTCTTCTTCGATCCGGCCCTGGTGCAAAAAGATCACCTTGTTGGCCACTTCGCGGGCAAAGCCCATCTCGTGGGTCACGACCAGCATGGTGCGCCCTTCTTCCGCCAGCTGGCGCATGACGCGCAGCACCTCACCCACCAGTTCCGGGTCGAGTGCCGAGGTAGGTTCGTCGAACAGCATCACCTTGGGCTCCATGGCCAGCGCCCGGGCGATCGCCGCGCGCTGCTGCTGGCCACCGGAGAGATGGCTCGGGTAGTGATCTCGCTTGTCGGCGATACCCACCTTGGCCAGCAATTGCTCGCCGCGCTCGATCGCCTCCTTCTTCGGCACCTTGAGCACATGGACCGGCGCCTCGATCACATTTTCGATGATGGTCATGTGCGACCAGAGATTGAAGCTTTGGAACACCATGCCGAGGCTGGCGCGGATCCGGTCGACCTGCTTCCAGTCCTCGGGTGCCGCGTGCCCGCCCTTGGTCGGGCGCATGCGAATGAGTTCGCCGTTCACCGTGACATGTCCGGAATCCGGCGTCTCCAGCAGATTGATGCAGCGGAGCAGCGTGCTCTTGCCGGAGCCGGACGAGCCGATCATGGCGATCACATCGCCCGTTTCGGCGGTGACCGAGACACCCTTCAGGACTTCCAGATCGCCAAATCTCTTGTGCAGATCCTCAACCACGAGCGCTGGCTGCGCCATGAACGGTACCCCTGTCCAATACATTGTTCTATGAGTGCAATGGCATCCGCACTCGATTCATTGGCCGAATTAAACCGACTTTGCCCCGCACCGCCAAGGAAAAAGCATCGGGGCGACAGCGACGGTTTGACTCGCGCCCGGCCCTTCGCCAATGTGTTGGGATCGCAATGGTTGAAGAAACATCATGGATTCCGATAAACACCTACAGCAAAAGTCAAAAATCGGCTTTCCCACCCTGCTGCTCCTGGTCGCGATCGCGTCGGGTGGGATGGCTATGGGATGGCCAGGCAACGCCAGTGCGGACGAAGTCGATTGTGCTTCGATACTCCTGAAAGTCAGCGAACCGGGTTACGATACCAGCTGTGAAACCAATGGCGGCGTCCAGGTCACCACGGACGTACTCGAAGCGAACGCCACCGACGGTACTCATTTCATGGTTATTTTCGACTTGCGCACCAATCACCGGTACATCTTTCCAGGCAAGTCCAGCCTGCGCGAGGATCTCAACGACCTGTTCAGCGACAGTTCGATCGACGACTGGCGCAGCGGACGCGCTCAGCAGGGCCTCAAGACCGCCGAATTTTCCAGCGAATTCAAGTCAATCCCGTCTGACTGCGTTGGCTTTCAGCACTTTTCCGGGAAGCAGATTGGTGGTTGGCGGCGCTACATTTTCGGCTTTGGCTGCAGTCGCACGGGGGACCGGGAACAGGTCTATGCCGCATTGCGGTATGTGAACTTCCCCGACTGAGGATGTTCCTGCTACATTCCAGGCATGCCTGACGTCGACAACCAGCGTGCCATCATCGACCGGCGGCGGCTCATGGCCGAACTCGACGCCCTGTCAGACGGCAAGGGCGACGCCGCCGATTCGGGTGCCGAACTCTCGGCCATTCTCCGACGCCACCTGGCTGCCGGCAGGGAAGAAATCCAGGCCCGTTTTTACCACAATGGTCGCGGTGCCAATGCCGGCATCACCAATGCGCATGAGGCGAGCTTTCTGATCGATCAGTTGCTGCGCGGCCTGTTCGACTTCACCACGCAGAAGGCCTTTCCCGTCGGCAACCCGACCATCGCCGAGCGCCTGACCCTGGTTGCGGTCGGCGGCTACGGCCGCGGCGAGCTCGCCCCCTATTCCGACATCGATATCCTCTTCCTGCTGCCCTACAAAATGTCGCCCTATTGCGAGCAGGTGGTCGAGTTCATGCTCTACCGCCTCTGGGACCTCGGACTCAAGGTGGGCCAGGCCACGCGATCGATCGATGAATGCCTGCGCCAGGCGGAAGCCGATCTCACGATCCGCACGACGCTGCTCGAAGCCCGCTACATCTGGGGCGACCAAGGCCTCTATGATGAATTCAAGGCCCGGTTCGGCAAGAGTATCCTCAAGCATGCCGAGGCCTTCTATCATGACAAACTCGCCGAGCGGCAGGCGCGGCACCAGTATCATGGCGGCTCCCGCTACACGCTTGAGCCCAACATCAAGGATGGCAAAGGCGGTCTCAGGGATTTGCAGACCCTGCTTTGGCTGGCCCGCTTTGTATGCCGCCAGGATTCAATGGCGGCCCTGGTCGAACAAGGCCTGCTGACACCCGCAGAGCGCGCGACCTATGACAAGGCATTCAATTTCCTCTGGACGCTGCGTTGCCATCTCCACTATCTCACCGGCCGCGGCGAGGAGCGGCTGACCTTCGACCTGCAGCCCGAGATCGCACGGCGCCTCGGCTATACCGACCATGCCGGCTCGAAGGGCGTCGAGCGGTTGATGAAACACTACTTTCTGGTGGCGAAGTCGGTCGGCGGCCTCACCCGCTATGTCTGCGCCGCAATCGAGGCGCAGCTGATCCGCAAGCCGCTGCTGCGCCTGCCGGCACTCGGCATTCTGAGGAAGGAGTTGGGCGGCTTCCCGCTTGAGAGCGGGCGCCTCACCATCGCGCGCGCGGATCACTTCAACCAGCATCCAGTCGATCTGCTGCGCATTTTCGCGGTGGCGCAGCAGCACGACGTCGAGATTCACCCGAGTGCCATGACGGCGATGTCGCATTCCCTGCGCCTGGTTGATCAGGTACGCGAGGACCCAGCCGCCAATGCGCTCTTCCTCGACATGCTCATCTCGCCAAAGTCGCCGGAGCAGACATTGCGGCGCCTCAACGAAGTCGGCGTTCTCGGCCGGTTCATCCCGGATTTCGGGCGCGTCGTGGCGCAGATGCAATACGACATGTACCACTCCTACACCGTCGACGAGCACACCATATTCGCCATCGGCATCCTCTCCCGGATCGAGCGGGGGGAGTTGAAGGATGAAGCGCCGATCGCCAGCCAGGTGGTGAAAGAGGTCCTGTCGCGCCGAGTGCTCTATCTGGCCGTGCTGCTGCACGACATTGCCAAGGGTCGCGCCGGCGACCATTCCCTGCTCGGCGGCGATATTGCCGAACGGCTCTGCCCGCGTCTCGGCCTCGCCGCGGAGGAGACCGAGCAGGTCGCCTGGCTGGTGCGCTATCACCTGTTGATGAGCAACACCGCCTTCCGCCGCGACATCGACGATCCCAAGACCATTGCCGATTTCGTCGATCTGGTACAATCGCCCGAGCGACTGCGGCTGCTGCTGGTCCTGACCGTGGCCGATATTCGCGCCGTGGGGCCCAAAACCTGGAACGGCTGGAAGGCGCAGCTGCTGCGCGAGCTCTATCATCGCGCAGAAGACCTGATGCTGGGCGGGGTTCATACCGCAGCCAGGGAAGACCGAGCGGCAGCGGCCCTGGCCGAGCTCAAGGCGACGCTTGCTGACTGGTCGCCGGAGGATCTCGGCACCCATGCCGCGCGCGGCCATGCCGCCTACTGGCTGGCCTTTCCGACCGCGACCCTGGCGCGCCATGCCCGCATGATCCGCGAGGCGGACCGCGAGCAGCGGCCGCTGGCAGTCGAATTCCATGTCGATCGCTGGCGCGCCATGACCGAGGTCACGATCTATGCCGACGACGCGCGCGGCCTCTTTTCGCAACTGGCCGGTGCCATGGCGCTGAGCGGCGCCAGCATCGTCGATGCCCGCATCTTCACGCTCCGGAACGGCAAGGCCCTGGATACTTTCTTTGTTCAGGATCGCGAGGGGGGGCCATTCGACAAGCCGGGCCGGCTGGCGAAGCTGTCGGCCACCATCACGCGGGTCCTCGAGGTGCCGGAACTGACCCTGGTTCAGCTCAATGCCCTGCCGCAGCTCAGTTCACCGGCGGCGCGCAATTTCCCCATCATCCCGCGCGTCCTGGTCGACAACAAGGCCAGCGCCACGCATACGGTGATCGAGGTCAATGGGCGCGACCGGCGCGGTCTGCTGCATCGCCTCACCGCGGCGCTGACCCGCCTCAATCTGCAGATTTCCAGCGCCAAGGTCTCGACCTTCGGCCATCGCGCCGTCGACGTCTTCTATGTAAAGGATCACTACGGCCTCAAGGTCGAGAACGAGGAGCGGCTGAAGGTGCTGCGCGCGGCGCTCATGGCCGTGCTGACCGAGATCGAGGAACCGGCGACGGAAGAGACCAGGGTAGCCACGGTGGATTCCTGGCCGCCAGCGTCGAGTTCCGACGTAACCGCAGCTCAGTAACCAACACTACTCGTTGCGCAGGTAGGGTGCCGCCCGCGCGCCCAATGCCCGCCAGGAGCCGGCGAAGCCGAGGCCGAGCGACAGCACCAGGCTGATGACCAGGATGCCGATGGCAAGTGGCGGGTCGAAGGTCCAGCCGCCTTCCATTACCTGGGTGAGGAACAGCCACGCCCCGGCACTGCCGATGGCAAGGGCGAGAGCCGCGCTCAACCCGGCCAGGAAGGCAAATTCGGTGACATAGCCCAGGGCCACGTCGCGCCTTGTTCCACCGAGCATTTTCAACAGCACCGCCTCGTAGATACGCCGCTGCTGACCGGTTGCCATCGCGCCGGCCAGGACCAGGGCGCCCACTACCAGTGCGATGCCCGCGGCAACGCGCACCGCCCAGCCGACCGCTTCCAGTACCCGGGTCGCGGTCGAGATCGCGTCCTTGACCCGGATGGCCGAGACATTGGGATAGGCGGCCGCAAGCACCTTCACCAGATCGCTTTCCCGGTCCGGATCGACCCGCACGGTCGCGATATGCGTCTGCGGTGCATTGGAAATGAGCCCGGGCGAGAACACCATCACGAAATTGATATCAAGATGCGCCCAGTCGATTTCACGAAAGTTGGCGAGACGCCCGGTGATTTCGCGCCCGAGGATATTGACGGTGAGCGTGTCGCCGATGTTGAGGCCGAGACCGCGTGCGGTCTCCACGTCGAGCGAGATCAGTGGCTCGCCCTGATAGTCAGCCGGCCACCACTCACCTTCGACAACATTGGCATTCCTGGGTTGCTCCGCTGACCAGGTGATGCCGCGGTCGCCGCGCAGCACCCAGGCGACATCGGCCGGCGGGTTGACTTCTTCCGAGGGGACATCGTTCACCCGCACGACACGACCGCGCAGCATCGGCACATGGGACAGCTCGCCGGCGCTGGGATAGGTGGAAACATCGGCTGTGAACTGTTCCAGCTGGTTCGGCTGGATATCGATGAAGTAAAAGCTCGGCGCCTGGGCCGGCAGGGTCTCCTCGATGTCGCGGGTGAGGCCGCGTTGAATGAGGCCGACCGCGACCAGCACCGTAAGACCGAGGCCGAGCGAGACGACGATACCGGCTGCCGGCGCCTGCGGTCGCACCATGGCACCCAGGGCGAAACGGATCGCCTGGGGCCAGCCACCGAGTTGGGCCCGGGCCCGCAACGTCACCGCCAGCCGGCGAATGCCCATTGCCAGCAGGCGGAACAGCAGCAGCGCGCCCAGGGCGGCGATGATGAAGTAGAAGCCGAGCATACGGTCATTGCTGCCGAGCAGAATGAGGCCCCCCAGCACCAGGCCGATGAGTGCCAGCGGCAGGATATCGATCCGGCGCACCGCGCCCAGCTCCAACGCCATGGCGCGGAACAGCTGCGCCGGCCGGATCCGCTGCGCCCGCAGCAACGGCAGCAGCGAAAAGGATGCCGCCGTGAGCACGCCCACAGCCGCCGCGAACAGCAGGGGCACGGCATAGAAACCCGGCAGGATTCGCAGTCCATAGCTGCTCAGCGCCGCCTGTGCCGCGAAGGGCAGCGCAACACCCAGCGCAAGGCCGAGGATCACGCCGATCGCCGCCATGGCGAGGATCTGCAAGCCATAGATGGCAAACAGCAGCGACGAGGTGGCGCCGACACAACGCAGGATGGCGAGCGATTGGGCCCGGCTTTCGAGATAGGCCCTGACGGCATTGGCGATGCCGATGCCGCCGATGAGGAGTGCGGCGAAGCCAAGGACATTGAGAAACTGCGCGGTGCGATCGATGAAGCGCTTGGCGCCGGAATTGGCATCGCCCAGTTCGCGGATGCGCCAGCCGGCCTTGGGCAGGTCGGCGCGCAAGCCATCGAGAAACGCCTTGCCATCGAAGGCCGGCGGATAGGCGATCCGGTAGAGATGATAGACCAGGGCACCGGGTTGCAGCAGGCCGGTCTCGGTCAGGGCTTCCGGCGTCACCATCAGGCGCGGCCCGAGCGAGAAACCACGCAGGCCGCGATCCGGTTCGAAAGCCAGAAGGGCTGTGAGACGGAAAGTGGCGCTGCCGACCATCAGCGTCTCGCCCACCTCGAGACCAAGGCGGTCCGCCAGGGTTGGCTCGACGACGGCGCCATAGAGTCCGTCGGGACCCGGCGCGAGGGCATCGGCCAGCGGCACGGCCGGTGCGAGTTCGAGTGCACCGTAGAGCGGATAGGCGGCATCCACCGCCTTGACCTCGGCCAGGGTCGGTGCCACCTCGGCATCGGCGACTTTGACCATGGCGCGGAGTTCCATGGCGTGGGAAACCCGGCCGCCGGTCTCCATTGCCGCCCGTTCGGTGGCATCAGCCTCGCGGTAGGCAAGTCGCAACTCGGCATCGCCACCGAGAATGGCGCGCGCATCGGCGGCAAAGCCTGCCTCGATCGCGGCGGAGAGCGAGCCCACCCCGGCAATGATGCCAACGCCGAGCGCCAGCGCCGCGATGACGATACCGAACCGACGCAAGCCGCCGCGCAATTCGCGCCGGGCGAAACGGCCGGCGAGCAGAAGCTGATCCAGACTCACGCCGCCAACCTCTCGTCACCGACGATCAGGCCGTCGGCCATGCGCAGCGTCCGGTCGCACCGGCGCGCCAAAGCAGGATCATGGGTGATCAGCAGCAGCGTGGCACCAACCTGCTCGCGCAGGCGGAACAGCAGTTCGATGATGCGTTCGCCGGTCTCGTGGTCGAGGTTGCCGGTGGGTTCGTCGGCCAGAAGGAGTTTGGGCCTGGGTGCGATGGCCCGGGCGAGTGCCACGCGCTGC
>JAEUKV010000231.1 GCA_016794165.1 Rhodospirillaceae bacterium | reverse complement strand
GTTCTCGCAGATCGTCGACCGCCTCGGCGGCAGCGACAACGCCTTCACCAACCAGGACATGACCGCCTACCACCAGGAAGTGGCGCGGGAACATCTGGCGACGATCATGGCCATGGAAGCCGATCGGATGGTCCATCTGCGCCTCGACTCCGCCACGGTTCTGTCGGAGCGTGACGTGATCCTCAACGAGCGCAGCCAGGTCATCGACAACAACCCGTCGAGCCGCCTGCGCGAGGCCGTGAACGCCGCCATCTACCGCAATCACCCCTATGGCCGACCGGTCATCGGCTGGCGTCACGAGATCGCCGCTTATGACCTGGGCGACGCGCAGGGCTTCTACAAACAGTGGTACGCCCCCAACAACGCCATCTTGATCGTGGCGGGCGACGTCGCCGCATCCGAAGTGCGCCAGCTGGCGGAGACTCACTTCGGCGCAATTCCCGCACGCGCCGTGCCGACGCGGCAACGCCTCCGCGAACCGCCGCCGGTGGCCGCGCGGCGCCTCAGCCTCTCCAGCCCGGAAGTCCGATATCCCAGTGTCACGCGAAGCTATCTGGCGCCAAGCTATCGCAGCGCCGCGCTGGCCGACACGGTGGCGCCACTTACCGCCGAGACGCCGTATGCGCTGGCCATTCTGGGCGAGATTCTGAGCAGCGGCGCGGTCGGCAGGCTGCACCGCAAGCTGGTGCTCGATCAGGGCATCGCCATCGGCGTCAGTGCCGGCTACAGCGGCGACATGCGCGACTACGGCAGTTTCAGCTTCAGCGTGGCACCCCGCGACACCGAGGCGCTCGACGCAGTCGAGGCGGCGCTGGACACGGAAATCGCCAATCTCCTTGCCGAGGGCATCAGCGAGGAGGAACTGGCCGCCGCCAAACAACGCCTGATGATCGAATCGGTGAAGGCGCGGGATGGCCTCGCCGGACCGGCAAGTTTGGTCGCCTATGCATTGGGTGCGGACTCGACCCTCGCCGATCTGCAGGCCTGGCCGGATCGCATCGCGGCGGTGAAATCCGATTCCGTCATGACCGCGGCACGTACCGTCCTCACGCCCGCCAACAGCGTGACGGCGATCCTGCTGCCGGAGCCGACCGGCACTGCCACGGTGCCGGCGCCATGAAGCCGTTCGCCACCGGATATGGATATGCGCTGAAAATTGCCGGCATCTGCGCGGCACTCATGTTTGCCGCGCCGCTCGGTCAGGCGGCGGAGATCCAGCGCGTGGTCAGTCCGGGCGGGATCGAGGTCTGGCTGGTGGCGGACGACGCCGTGCCGATCGTGTCGCTGGCTTTCGGCTTTCGCGGCGGTTCGGCCCTGGATCCGGTCGGCAAGGAAGGCCGCGCGAAACTGGCCTCCGGCCTGCTTGACGAGGGCGCCGGCGAGCTCGACGCCAGCGCCTTCCAGCAGCGCGTGGCCGCGATGGGCCTCGATCTTGGATTCAGCGCCAGCCGCGACGATTTCACCGGCTATCTGCGGACACTGAGCGAACACGCCGATGCCGCGGCTGACCTCCTTGCCCTCGCCCTTGCCCGGCCGCGGTTCGATCCGGAACCCCTGGAGCGCATTCGGCGCCAGTTGCTGATCGGTATCGCGGGCGAGAGCCGCGATCCCGGCCTGCTGGCCGCACGCGCCATCCTGCGCGCGCTCCTCGGCGACGATCCCTATGCCCGGCCCGACCAGGGCACGCTCGCATCGGTACAGGGGCTTGACGCCGACGATCTGCGCGCCTTTGTCCGCGAACGGCTCACCCGCGATCAGCTGTTCGTGACGGCCGCGGGCGACATTTCCCCGGCGGCCCTGGGTCAATTGGTCGACCGCGCCTTCGCCGGCCTGCCGGCCACCGGAACCCGGGAAACACTGCCGAAAATCGACGCCGACAATGAAGGCGCTTTATTGACAATCGAGCGGGACCTCCCGCAGAGCATCGTCGCCTTCGCGCAGCCTGGAATCCTGCGCGACGATCCCGATTTCTTCGCCGCCTATCTGATGAACTACATACTGGGCGGCGGCGGTTTCTCGTCGCGGCTGATGAGCGAATTGCGCGTCAAACGCGGCCTGACCTACGGCGTCAGCACCGATCTGGTCACCCTCGACCGGGTGGGCCTCATCAGCGGTCGCTTCGAAACCGGTACCGACAAGGTTGCGGAAGCGCTGGAGATCCTGCGCCAGGAATGGCGGCGCATGGCCGCGGAAGGGCCAAGCGGTGCGGAACTGGAGGCGGCCAAATCATACCTTCTTGGCTCCTATCCGCGCAATCTCACCACCACCAGCAAGGCGGCCGGAACCCTGCTCAACATCCGGATTGCCGATCTTGGCATCGACTATATCGACCGCCGCCAGGCCGAGATCGCCGCCGTCAGCCTCGACGACGTCAAACGCGTCGCCAGGCGATTGCTGGACGAAAACGCGCTCACCATCGTTGTGGCCGGCAGGCCGGTCGATCTCGCGGGGGCGCGGGTGGCACCTCAGCCCTGACAGGCACGCCTGCAGATCGGGATCGGTGCGGGCTCCCGCCGGCACGACCTGTCTCAGCGTCCCTTGTCCTCGCGGTGCTGATACATCGGCACGGGTTCGCTTGCGCCGCGCTCGGAACCGGAACCCGTGGCGGAATCCGTACCGCCGCCCAGAATGCTCTCGAGCAGGGCGCCAATCCCGGATGGCGCCGCGCTGGGCGCCGGAGCCGCGACCGCGGGGCCGAGTTCGACGGGGGCGGCGGTTGTTCCCGTGGCGAGGGCGCCGCCGACCGGACGCGGGACATCACGCGGCGGCACGTCCGCCAGGGCGTCGCGCATGAAATCGTGCCAGATGGCCACCGGGAGTGACCCGCCTGTCACTGCGTCCATGGCGCTGTTGTTGTCATTGCCGACCCAGACGCCGGTCACCAGATCGGCCGTGAGGCCGACGAACCACGCATCGCGGAAGTTCTGCGTGGTTCCGGTCTTGCCGTAGGCCGGTCGGTCAAGTGCCGCTTTCCGGCCGGTGCCGTTCGTGACGGCCGCCCCCATCACATCCAGCATCGCATTGACGGCCGTCCCGCTTGCCACCCGGCCCGGGCCGGACCCGCTCCGCTCATAAAGCACCTCGCCCGTGCGCGTGGTGATGCGGGTGATGGTATAGGGCCAGACGCCGCGCCCCTGATTGGCGAAGACAGCATAGGCCGCCGTCATGTCCAGCAGCGACGCTTCGCTGGTGCCAAGAGCGATCGAGGCATCGTTGCCGATCGGCGAGGTAATGCCGAGGCGCTGCGCCGTGGCAATCACGTTGCGTCGGCCAACGCGCTCCGACAACTGCACGGCGACGGAGTTGAGCGAGCGGGCAAAAGCCTCGCGCAGGCTCACCGCACCATAGTACTTGTCGTTGTAGTTGCCCGGCGTCCAATTGCCGATGCGGATCGGCGCGTCGACCATGCTGGAGCCGGGGCCGTAGCCGGCCTCGAAGGCGGCGAGGAAGACGAAGGCCTTGAAGGCCGAGCCGGGCTGTCGCTGGGCTTGGGTTGCGCGGTTGAACTGGCTTTGACGATAGGACACACCGCCCACCATGGCCTCCACGGCGCCGTCCGGCGCCAGCGCCACGAGGGCGGCCTGGCTTGCCTTCTGGGCCGGACCACTGTCGGCGATGATCCGGGTGAGATGTTGTTCCGCCAGCCGCTGGCGCGTGGGGTTGAGGGTCGTCTCGACGATCAGATCCTGCTCGGCAAAGCCGACATAGGACGAGATCTGATCGAGCACCCAATCGGCGTAGAACTGCCCGATCTGCCCATGGGCCTGCGGGTTGACCGACGGCGCGGTGAGCGTCGCCGCGGCCTCCGCCAGATCCGGCGCGATCAGCTCGGCATCCACCATGCCGCGCAGCACCAGCTTGGCACGATCTCGCGCCAGTTCCTTGTCGTTGAGCGGATTGTAGCGCGACGGCGCCTTCAGCATGCCCGCCAGCATGGCGCTTTCGAACAGGGTTACCTCGCTGGCCGGGCGCCCGAAATACTTGCGCGCCGCGGCATCGACGCCATATGTCCCGGCCCCGAAATAGACCCGGTTGAGATAGAGCTCCAGGATCTGGTCCTTGGTGAACTCCCGCTCCAGCCACAGGGCAAGCAATACCTCCTGACCCTTGCGATGCAGGGACCGTTCCGGCGTCAGAAAGATGTTCTTGGCCAATTGCTGCGTAATCCCGCTGCCGCCCTGAACCAGACGCCCCTCGCGCAGATTGACATAGACGGCACGGGCGAGACCGAGAAGGTCGATGCCGAAATGATCGTAGAAGCGGCGGTCCTCGGTCGCGATCACAGCGGCCGGCAGATAGGGCGGCAGGTCCCGGAGCGCCACGGCACTGCCATAGAGATCGCCATAGGAGGCGATCAGGCTGCCATCGCGCGCCATCAGGCTGACCGAGGCGCGCCGCTTGATCTCATTGAGCTTGGAAACGTCGGGAAGATCGTAGGCGCACCAGGCGACGAAGACGAGGCCGATGAATCCGGTCCAGATGGCGGCAACGGTCCCCCATTTCAGGGTGAAGAGCGCCAGGCGGCGACGCCAGCGCCGCGCCGGCTTGTTCCGGGCAGGTCCGGCTGGTTGGTGCGAATCGGGCGCGTTCATGGCCGCCTTTTACCAGATCGCGTTCCCGGTTCCACCCCATGCGGAACCCCGGGAAGGCATGGTCGGCCATCATATGGGAGCGAAGTCGGGCAGGATCAGGGCGGCCTTGCGATCAAATTCCGGCGACCGGGATGGAAACGGCGTTCCCCGGCCGGTTACGCCGTCGCCTGCCGACCGGAGAATCCCTGCAGGCCGTCGCCAGCGTGGTGCCGCGACGACATCATCATCAGGGCCTCGGTGATACGCTGTTCAAAGGCCTGTTCCGGATTGCTGTCGCCGATGACATCGTCCAGCACGGGTCGGACATTGGTCCGCCACCCTTCCGGCGCGAAGCCGAAGCGGCGCACCCGCTCGTGACGACCCAGCACGGTCAGTTGCATGAACAACTCCCGGAAGGCGGGATCGATCTGGCAGCGCTCGAAAAGTTGCTGCGGACCGCGATTGCCCTCGTCGCCCAGCAGGGCCCGCACATTGCTGATCTGGATTCCGGCCTTGAGGCTGAGGGCCGGCAGAACGAAGGCGAAATTCCCCAGGCAGAAAGCGCGCATGACCAGGGTCGAACTCAGCAATCCGTTCTGGTGCAGGGCCTCGATCAGGGCGCGCATCTCCTCGGCCCGCTGGCCTGGCGCGAAGCTGGTGAGCAGGATGTTCTCGCGGCCATGCTCGATGATGGCCGAGACCCGCGCCGGCTCCAGGTCGTATTTGTCGATGAGCCGCTCGAGAACGCGCCCCGAAACGATTGTGGTCATGCGCTCCGCCACCGCCATCGGCAGGGCGCGGCGTTGCACCACGGCATCGGTGATCATGGCATGATCGGCAAAGCGGTCCAGCAGGCGGTGATAGGCCTGGGTCGGAATGGCGGCGTTTTCGTTGGCCGCCACGCGCAGCACCACCGTCTCGTCATCGGTCTTGATCAGCGCCGTCGACACGTCGGCGGAAAGCTCGCGCCGCGTCGCCACCGCGCGGGCATGTTCGATGGAGCGGCTTTCGATCACCGCCACCAGATCCTCGTCGGTCAGCGCCAGGCACTCCGCGAGGATCGGACGGGCCACGTCGAGCACATCCTCGGCCAGCCGCCGCGCGATGCCGCGGTCGAGGCCGGGCGCGGTTTTCAGGGTGTCGGCAAGCTTGCGGCGGAACTCGAGTTCCGCGTCCGGCAACACCGCATTGATAATGGCATGGGCGATGTCGCGTTCCTCGGGACCAAGGGCCCCTTCACTGTAGACGCTGGCCACGGCCAACATCGTGGCGGCCCGTTTGGCGGGGCTGGGGTCAGCGGCGAGACGGCTTACATCTGCTTGCGTCAATCTTGCCACGAATGTCGTCCCTTTTTCTGCCGCGGGGGGAATCCCAGGTCGAAACCCGAACGATGCGCCCGGCTTCGGCCCTGGATCCGTGCCGCCACGGTACCTTTGACCATTCCATCCCGATCTCCCACGATGTCGTCCTGGCGACCTTGAAGAATCAGAAAAACCGCCAGGGAGCGACTCGTGAACCGATCCCATCCAACAATAGTTTTTGCATAGCGCGAACGTCCAGCGCCGAACCGGCCAAGGCCCCCGTTATCACCGAAAAATCACGATAATTCAGCAATATTGTGTGAGGTGAGTGCGCCTCGAAAGGCTGTCCAGGTTTAGTTAATTTTGCGTAAAAATTTTCTCCAATCAGCCTCGGATTGTGCCGGTGGGACTTGCCTGAGGGCGTCATGCAACGCGCCTCGTCGAACCGTCCCGGCCCGCCGACATCACGGGCGAGCACACGGCTTGCCAAGTGCCGGCCTTAGACTAATATGCCCCGCGCCGCTTCCCAGCGGCTCGCGCACGGTGCCTCTGTGGCGAAATTGGTAGACGCGCCTGACTCAAAATCAGGTGCCGAAAGGCGTGCTGGTTCGAGTCCGGCCAGGGGCACCAATCGTTCGTTCAAGGGCCTGGTCCGTGAACCGCATTGGCAGGTCGAGCGGCATCCCGCTTGACGACGGACCCGGCATCGCCTTCTAGCCGCGATACCTGCTGACCCACATAGCCAGAGCCGCCGATATCATGGTCAGCAGGAGAATGATCGTGCCGACCGCATTGATCGATGGGTCAAGCGTGGTCCTGATCTTGCTCCAGATGAAGGTCGGCAAGGTGTTGCCGGTCCCGATGGTGAAGAACGTCAGGATGAAATCGTCGAGCGAGATCGAGGCTGCCATGAGCGCCGCTCCGATCACCGCCGAGCGCACGATCGGAAATGTCACTTTTGCGAATATGGTGAAGGCATCGGCGCCGAGATCGCGGGCCGAATCGATCAGCGTATAGTCGAACCGCGCCATCCGCGCCGCCACCACCAGGACCACCAAGGGCTGTGTCACCACCAGCTGGCTGGCGATGACCGTGGCGAGCCCCAACGGAATCCCGGCGACCTGCGTGTAGAAGGACAGAAGTGCTATGGCCAGCACCAGCGGCGGCAGCATCAACGGCAGGCAGAGCAGATTTGTGGCAAGCCCCGGCCAGATGCCTCGCAGCCGCGCAATCGCAAACGCCGCCGCGCTGCCGACCAGAGTCGAGATGAGGCAGACCGGCCCCGCCACCTTCAAACTGTTCCAAAAGGCGCGGCGGAATTCGTCATCCACCCAGAGCTCGCGGTACCAGTCGAGGGTGAGGTCGCCCAGCGGAAAGCCGAGCAGCTGATTGCTCGCGAAGGAAAACAGCACCACCAGCATCACTGGTCCCAGCATGAAGAGCACCGTGATCCCCATCAGCAAGTTCCAGCCGGTCCTAGACGCCGCGGACATGGCGCAGCCTCCCGATCAGCCATGAGACGACACCCACCACGGCAAGGCTCGACAGCAGGAGCGAGAGCGACATTGCCGCCCCCACCGGCCAGTTGAAGCGGGTCGAGAATTCGATGGCGATGAACTGGCCGAACATGCTGCCGGAGGTACCGCCCAGGAACATCGGCGTCACGTAGTCACCGGCCGCCATCAGGAAGGCAAAGACGAAGCCGGCGATGAGGCCCGGGCGGATCTGCGGCAGCACGATGGCGCGGATGACGGTCCACGGCCCGGCACCGAGGTCGCGGGCCGCCTCGATCGTCACCTCGCGGACGTTGCGCAAAGAGGCATAGACCGGCAGGATCACGAAGGGCAGCAGGAAATTGGCAAGCGCGATCACCACCGCTACCGGACTGTAGATCAGGAAGGTGATCGGCGCGTCTATCAACCCCAGCCAGATCAGCCCCGTATTGACGATGCCCTCGCTCCCCAGGATGCTCTTCCAGGCATAGATCTTGACCAGATAGCCGCCGAAGAGCGTGAGCAGGGTGATGACGATCAAGGCATCGCCGAAGCGGCCGGCGCGGAACCGCACCGCATAGGCGAAGAAAAACCCCCAGATCAGGCAGATCATGGCCGTGACCAGCGCCAGCGCCAGGGTGAACAGCAACACATCACCGTAGTTTTCGACCACGCGCAGGTAATTGTCGAACACAAAGGCCGGCAGCATGGCAAAGGATTTCTTCTGCCAGAAGCTGATCACCACGAAGAAGGCGAGTGGCATCAGGAACAGTCCGGCAAAGATCGCTACCGCCGGCAGCAGCAGGAATAGCCGCCGCAGATCGCCACCCTGGCTGATGGCGCGGATGTTCATGATGATTCGGGTATCACGATCATGTCGGCAGCGCGCCAACTCAGCGTCACCGATCGACCGGCTTGCGGCAATTGCCCGCGTGCCTCGATCGATAGCCGCAGGTGAATCGCCGTGCCGTCCTCGGCGCGGCAAACAACCTTCACCCGCTCACCCAGAAACACCACATCCTCGATCATTGCCGTCACGGCGACATCGTCAGCCCGCCGGACCGGCCCCAGCGTGATCGCTTCCGGGCGGAGGATGGCCACCACCTCCGCGCCGTCCTTTGCATCGGCGGGAAAGCTTCCCATTGCCGTCTCGATCCGGCCGCTCCGCATCCGGCCGGAAAACCTGTTGGACTCACCGACGAAGCCCGCGACGAACAGCGAGGCCGGCCGGCGATAGATCTCTTGCGGCGTGCCGCGCTGCTCGACGCGGCCGGCCTGCATCACCACGATCTCGCTGGAGAGGTTGAGCGCCTCCTCCTGGTCATGGGTGACGAACACAAAAGTACCGCCGATCTGCCGGTGAATGCGCCGCAGCTCCTCCTGCATCGCCTGTCGCAGCTTGAGATCGAGGGCGGCCAGCGGTTCATCGAGCAGCAGCACCTTGGGCCGCATGACGATGGCGCGCGCCAGCGCCACGCGCTGCTGCTGTCCGCCCGACAATTGATCGACCGCCCGGTCGGCCAGCGCCGCCAGCTGCACCAGTTCCAGGACATCGGCGATCCGGCGCCGGGCTTCCGCCGCCGGCACCCGGGCGATGCCAAGGCCGAAGGCGATGTTCTGCCGCACCGTCATATGCGGGAACAGGCCGTAACCCTGGAACACCATATTGGTCGGCCGCTTTTCGGGCCCGATCCGGGTCACATCGACGCCGTCGATCTCGACCCGCCCGGAGCTCGGATCGGCAAAACCGGCGATGATCTTCAGCAGCGTCGACTTTCCGCAGCCCGACGGGCCCAGGATCGACAGGAAGGCGCCGGCGGCGACATCGAGGTCCAGCGGCGCCACCGCGGTGACGCCGCCATAGACCATCGAAACATTCGACAGGCGCACCAAAGGCACGCCTGTCCCGCTCGAGTTTCCGTTACTCATACCTTCTGGCATCACGCCTTCTGGAAACGCTGGTATTCCTCCAGCATCTGGTCATAGGTCACCACGCTGCCATCTGATTCCAGCGGGAAGAAATTGTAGAGCCGCGCCGTCTCGAACAGTTTGGCGAGGTTCTCATACTGATACATGGTCATGTTCTCGGCGGGCACACCCTTGGCCGCTTCCTGGTTCACCACCGCCTGGCTGAGTTCATTGGCAACCGTCATCTGTCCATCGACCGACAGACAGGCATCCGCCATGGCATAGGCGGCATCGAGATGCGGGCTCGATTTCGGTATGCACAGGCAATCCATGAAGATCGCGGTACCTTCCTGCGGCACCACATATTTGATCTCCTTGCCCTTGGCGGCGGCGAATCCGACCATGGCCTCCCAGCCTACGGCCGAGATCACCACCTCGTTGCGAGCGAACATATCCGCCGCCTCGCCATAACCCGGCGCCAGGGCGCGGGCATGGTTCTTCTTGAGGTCGATCAGGAAATCGATGGTCTTGCTGAGATCCTCCGGCGACAGCGCACCGGGGTCCTTGTTTTCCGTCACAATCGGCGCCCAGATCTGCACCAGCGCCACCGGATCGTCGACCAGCAGCACCTTGCCCTTGTATTCGTCCTTCAGCACATCCCGCCACGAGGTCGGTGCCGCCACCGCCGCCGGGTCATAGACCATCGGGAACGACCCCCAGGTGAACGGCACGCCATAAAGCCTGCCGTCGAAACGCAAGGCATCGTTGTTGAGGAATTCGGGGAAGATGGCTCCGATGGCGGCCAGGCGGCTTTCATCGATCGGCTCGACCAGGCCGGCGCCGACCAGGATCGGCAGATAGCCGAAATAGATCGTGGCAAGATCCACCTGTCCCACGCCGCCGGCCTGCAGCTTGGTGATGATGTCTTCATTGGCATTGATATAGGTGGGCGACATGGAAAGGCCGTGACCCTCCAGTGCTTTCCCGCCCTGGAAACAGCCGTCATATCCCTGCCAGCCCATCCAGACGAAGGGATCGGCTGCAAAGGCCGCGCGGCTGACAATGCTGCCACCGATACCCAGGGCACTTGCGGCCAGCAGGAAATGCCGGCGATCGATCTCGTATTTTGACCCAAACATTGTTGTTCCTCCATGATGATAAAGGTGATGGCCGGTTCACCCGGCGCGATGTTTTCTTTGCGATGAGTCCTCTGCCGGTAGGGCGCTGAGTGCCGCGCCGATCAGTGCTGAATCGGCGCCCAATCCAGCCTGCAGGATAGGAAGGTCGCGCGCCGCCTTGTTCCAGATCGTGGCCCGCGCCTGCGTCACGGCTGAGTGCCAATAGATGCCGTCATGTGTGGCGAGACCGCCGCCCACAATGACCGCTTCCGGGTCGATAACGTTGACCAGGAACCCGATCCCCGCCCCAGCCACCTTGCCGCCCAAGGCGGCGATCTCCGTCGCTGCGGTATCGCCCGCTTCGGCCCGAGCCAGTACGTCCAGCGCCGATTCCACGTTGTGGCCAGCGGCATTGTAGCGCGCCACGATACCGGCACCGCCCGCGACCTCTTCGGGCACATAGCTCGAAGTCTGCCCGGCCGGGTCAACGTTCAGCGCCGGCCCGGTCCCCAGGACCAGCGCGGCACCTCGCGCGCCGGGATAGGGCACACCGTCAATGACGAAGCAGGAACTGACCCCCGTCCCCAGATTTACATAGGCGAAGCAGCGGAAGTCCCGCCCCCGCCCCCGCCATGCTTCGGCACGGGCAGCCGCCCGCACATCCGCTTCGATGACGCAAGGCGCGATTGTCGAGAACAACTCCCGCGCATGCGCATAGCGCCACTCGACGCGGAACCCGCTCGCCGGGTTGCCTGCAAGATCGACCAGTTCGCACAGGCTGACGCCGATCCCGCCACACTGCCAGCCGAGCGCCGCCGCTTCGTCCTTGATTGCGCCGGCCATGACGCAGAGATGCTCGACAAAGGACCGGCCGGTGGAAGCCAGCGCCGGCGTCGCCACGACGCGCTTGTCCAGGACCTCGCCATCCGCGGCCGCGACACCGCCGATGGCGGTCTTGGTACCGCCGACATCGATGCCGATCAGCATCATCTCTTGCGGGAAGGCGGGCAGGCGCATGTCTTTCAGCCCAAAGCGTGATAGGCCGGGGCGACACCGAACACGAACTCCAGCGGCTCGCTGGTCATGTTGTGGAACTGATGCGGCATGCCCTTCGGCACATAGAAGCCATCGCGCGGATGCACCTCGAACCATTTCTGGCCGTCATTCTCCGGCGCCAGCACGTTGAGGCAACCAGTGAGCAGATAGAGGCTCTTGTCGCCGCCATGCACGAAGGTATCGGTACGCTGCCCCGGCAGCAGCTGCAGCTTGCCGGCAGTCAGATGCTCGGTGGCGGCATAAAGCCCCACGATCGCCGCCTGGTTGTTGCCTTCCAGGCGCCACATCAGATCGCTGTCGCGCTGCACCTGGATCATGCGGGATTTCTCCACCGCCGCGCGTTCCATTGGCCATTTGCCAAGCCACTGATCCTGGGTGTAGCGCGAGGTTTCGACATAGGGTCTGGTCCTGGCATAGGCCCCGGACGAGCCGGTCGAAGGCGGTGGCGCGAAGAACTCCAGCACGCGCAAGGGTTCGGTGCCGACACTGAAGCCGTGATGCCAGGTGTTCTTGCGGAAGAACATCGCCTCCCCCTTCTCGGCCCGCTGCACCTCGCCGGTTTCCGGATTGGCGCAGATGAAACTGCCGGAAAGGACATAGAGCACCTCATCGGCACCGAATACGGTGCGGAAGGCCTCGGAATGGCGGAAGCTGTGCCCGACCGGCAGGCCGAACACCAACTGATGAATCTTGTCGCTGGAGACATAAATCCAGTCATCGACCCGGCCCGCCGCGTCATCGCCCCATAGATGGCGCGTCACCTGGGCGTAAGGAATATGGGTGGCGCCCTCGAAAGTCGGACGCGGTGACGGGGCGTAGCCCATGAGCACTCTCCTCGATACGCAAATGAAGTGATCAGGCGGAGCGCGCCTGTTTGGCCGGTGCCGCGCACATGTCGAGCAGGCGCGCAATTACCTTCGCGCGCATGCCGGCGGCAAGTTTGTTGGTGGTGAAGGCCTCGCCGAGCCACAGGCCATCGACCGCGTGGCGGATGATGGTCGCGGTCACGGGGTCAAGGCCGTCATCCTCGATCTTCTTCTGCCAGCGCCGATGCTGAGCGCGCAGTGGTTCCAGCTGATCTGGCTCATTGTTGAGGGCAGCGATAATGCAGCTGCCCAGACGGTCCAGATCGCCCGGCACGACCGGCTCGAAACTGGCACGGATATAGGCGCGGCTGAAACGACCGATCGGTTCGGGATCCTTTGCCACCAGATCGTCGATCGCCGTTTCGAAGCCGGAGACGAAACGCTCCACCATCGCCTCGACCAGCGCTTGCTTGGATTTGAAATGATAAAGCACACCGCCACGGCTCACGTCGGCGGCCTTCGCCACCTTGTCGAAGGTAAGCGCCGCCACGCCCTGTGCCAGGACGACGCTTTCGGCCGCGATCAGGATGCGCTGGTAAGTATCGGTGTCGGTTGCCATGGCGGCTACTATACCGGATGTCCGGTATAGTTCAAGAGATGGACCCGCGCATTTTGCTGCCCTGCCCCGGGGACGGCGACGCTTGGGCGTTGCAGCCAGGGAGCCAATCGGAGTCCCACTGGGCAATGCAGATCTGCGACCAGAGGACCGATCTCTTTCCAGGGTTTGATCCAAGTCAATATTCCCCAGCGACTCGCCGTCTAGGATGCGTGCATTGAGGGAGGATACGGCTTGTCGTTCGCCATCAGCGCCATACCGGCCCGAACACGAAATCAGGCGTCGCGCGGTCGCGCCGCGTCGGCGCGCGACCAGGCGGCACCGCTGTCCAGCCATGATCTCGCAACGCTCAGACAGGCGCCGCTGCTCTCCGCCCTCTCGCCAGACGCTTTCGACCGCCTGGCGGCATCGTTCTATCTGATCGATGTGCCGCGCGAGGCGCCGATCTTCAACCAGGGCGACCCATCCGACACCCTGCATATCATCCTGTCCGGCCGCGTCGCCCTGTCGGGCAGCACGCCGGATCGTCGCGCCTGCATCCTGGAGGTTTTTGGCCCCAGGGAGGGCCTGCTCGACCCGTCGGCACTTGTTGGCGCGCCCCACCCGATCAGCGCCCGGGCGATCGAGCCAAGCCGCCTCGCCTGCCTGCCCTATGCCGATCTGCGGGCCGTGATCGAAGCCGAGAACGGTGTCTGCCGCGGCGCCGTGGCGCAGCTGGTCCAGCATTGGCGCCTGTTCCTGCGCCGGCTCGAGGACCAGAAGCTGCGCTCGGCCCCACAACGCCTCGCCTCCTATCTGGTGGAATGCGCCGAGGCCATCGGCACGCCACCGCGTTCGCCCGCCGCGCCGATCCGATTTGTGCTGGCGGAAGACCGCCGCACCCTGGCCAGCCATCTCGGCATGACGCCGGAGAACCTCTCGCGCGTGATCGGCCAGCTGCGGAGTTGCGGCGTGCAGCTCAACGGCCGGGCCGTCGCCATCTCGGACCTCGCCGCCCTGCGTCAATTCGGTTGCGCCGCCAGCGGCCACTGAGCAATCTCGGTTGATCGGTCGCCAGTTCGGCCGCCGACAACAGGGAGAGGGCGATCATGACCGACCGGCACGATGCCAAGAGGTGGCAGGCCGACACTTCGGCGGCACAGGCCTTGGGCTGGATTGACGCAAGCACGCAGGCGGTCGCCCCACCCATTCACATGTCGAGCACCTTCCTGCGCCGTGCGGATTACGGTGCCGGACGCGCCTATATCCGGGACGAGAACCCGGCCTTTGACCAGGCAGAGGCCCTGCTCGCGCACCTCGAAGGTGGTGCCGGCGCCGCGCTGTTCGCCTCGGGCATGGCGGCGGCCACCTCGGTCTTCATGGCGCTCTCGCCCGGCGATCATGTAGTCGCGCCCCGGGTGATGTACTGGTCGCTGCGCAAGTGGCTGCTGGGATATGCCCGGGAGTGGGGCCTCGACGTGACCCTGGTCGAGATGTCGGACCAGGCGGCCCTCGCCGCCGCGATTCGGCCCGGCCGGACCAGGCTGCTCTGGGTGGAGTCGCCGGCCAATCCCCTCTGGACCCTCACCGACATCGCCGCCGCCGCCCGGCTGGCCCATGCGGCAGGTGCGCGCCTCGCGGTCGATTCTACCGTGGCGACACCGGTCCATTGCCAGCCCCTGCAGCTCGGCGCGGATCTGGTGATGCATTCCGCCACCAAATATCTCAACGGTCATTCCGACCTCTGCGCCGGTGCCCTGGTGACGGCGCAGGAGGATGAGGCCTGGGACCGCATCCGCGCGGTGCGCGCCAATCTCGGCGCCATCCTGGGGTCGGTGGAGGCCTGGCTTCTGCTGCGCGGCATGCGCTCGCTGTTTCCGCGCGTGCGCCAGCAGAGCACGACCGCCCTCGCATTGGCGCAGCAGCTTGCCCGGCATACGGCGGTGGCCGAGGTCCTCTACCCGGGCCTGCCCGAGTTCCCCGGTCATGCGATCGCCTGTGCGCAGATGCAGGACGGCTTCGGCGGCATGCTGTCGATCCGGCATCGGGATGGCCGGGCGGCGGCGCTGGCGACGGCCGCGCGGGTGGAATTGTGGCAGCGCGCCACCTCTCTCGGCGGTACCGAGAGCCTGATCGAGCACCGCGCCAGTATTGAGGGCGCCGACAGTCCGGTGCCCGGCGACCTGCTGCGCCTCTCGGTCGGGCTTGAAAACGCCGCCGATCTCTATGCCGATCTCGATCAGGCGCTGCGCGGCTAGAGCCCGGCGTGGCGACCGATATCGGCCAGGCATCGGTCTCAGGCGGCCGGCAGATCCAGTTCGACCCGCAACCCACCCGAAGCGGCATCCGCCAGGGCCAGCCTGCCGCGATAGAGCGTCACGATTTCGCGCACGATGTCGAGTCCCAGACCGGAACCGGGGACCCGTTCGTCGAGTCGCCGCCCGCGCCCCAGAACCGCTTCGCGCGCCGCAGCGGCGATGCCCGGCCCGTCATCCTCGACTGCCACTCGTACGACGTCACCCTCCCGCCGCGCCGTCATGGTAACGGCACTGCGCGCCCATTTGCAGGCATTGTCCGCAAGATTCCCCAGCATCTCGGCAAGGTCCTCGGCATCGCCGGCAAAGGCGAGATCCGGCTCGATCGCGGCGGTTATGGCGAGATTGCGCTCGCGGTAGATTATCCCCAGCGAATAGGCGAGATCATGACAGATGGGGGCGATTTCGCTGCGGGCATGACCGGCCCTTGAGGGCCCGGCGGTCCGTATGCGTTTCAGGATCCGCTCGACCTGGGCGGTAATCGTCTGCACCTGATGAGCCATCGGTGCGCCTTTCTTCTCGCCCAGCGCGGCGATCTCGTGAGTCAGCACCGAGAGGGGGTTCTTGATTGCATGGGCGAGATTGCTGGCCTCGTGCCGGGCGCGATCGAGCAGCTGCCGATTGTGATCGATCAACGCGTTGACCTCTTCCACCACCGGCGCGATCTCCCCGGGGTAACGTTCACCCAGATGTTCCCGCCGGCCGGACCTGATGGCGCCGATCTCGCGGCGCAGATCGGCGAGCGGCCGCAACCCGAAGCCAACCTGGAAATAGACGGTCATCAGAAACACGACGCCCAGGATCGCGAAGGTGGCCAGGACATGCAGACCGAATTGGTGAAGCGCGGCGTCGATTTCGTCGCAGGGCGCGGCAACGAGAACTGTGAGTGGCTCAGTACCGCCGGGAAGACTGGCCTCGCTGGCAAGGATTCTGAGTTCGCGCCCGCCTGGGCCGGCAAGCTCGACGATGCCCGGTGTGGTCGAGAGCAGCGGCAGAGAACCTGGCCCGGACGGTCCGGCGGAGCGCGATTGGTGGAGGATCTCTGCGCCGGCTGCGATCTGCCAGTACCAACCACTGAAGGTACGGCTGAATCTGGGGTCGGCCGGCGTATAGGTCAGCCGCAGCATCCCGTCCGCATCGATCTGCGCCGCTGCCAGCAACTCACGCTGATAGGCTTCCAAATCCTCGTCGATCTGCCGTTCGAGATGACTGAGGAAAGACCAATAGAGCAGCAGGCCGGCCAGGACCAGAACAGGCACCGCCCAGACCGCGGCGGCGGCCATTAGGCGCAGCTTGAGGGAGTGCGGGAAAAGCGCGCCGAACAGCCTGTTCATGGCGTCAGCACGTAACCCTGGCCGCGTCGGGTCGTGATGACGTCGCGGCCGAGCTTCTTGCGCAGGCGATTGATCAGGACTTCGACAACGTTGCTGTCGAGATCGAAACTCTGGTCATAGATGTGCTCCGTGATCTCGGTCTTGGATACCACCGCACCGCGGCGCATCATCAGATAGGCGGTGAGGCGGTACTCCAGCGGTGTCATGGGCACCGGCTGTCCGTCGCGAAAAACGGCATTCTGCGCCGTATCAAGGGTCAGCGCACCAACCGTCACGATCGGCGTGGATATTCCCTTGGCGCGGCGGATAAGCGCCTCGATCCTCGCCAGGATTTCTTCCATCTGGAATGGTTTGGTCACATAGTCGTCGGCACCGCAGCGCAAGCCACGCACCTTCTCCGTCCATGAATCGCGAGCCGTCAGAATGAGAACCGGCGTCGTGTTCCCTTCCTTGCGCCACCGTTCAAGAATCGACAGGCCATCGATGCGGGGGAGGCCCAAATCCAGGATCACGGCATCATAGCTTTCCGTGGCACCGATATGATGGGCATCCTCGCCGTCACTGGCAGTGTCGACGGCATAGCCTGCGCCGCGCACGGCCGCAGACAGTTGGCGCTGCAGCTCCGGGTCATCCTCGACGATCAACAAGCGCATGCACCGGCCTCTTCAGTCACTGTCACCACCACCTTCGCCACCGTCGCCACCGTCGCCACCTTCGCCACCTTCACCCCCACTACCGCTGCCACTACTGCCGCTGCCACTACTGCCGCTGCCACTACTGCCGCTTCCGCCACTGCCGCTCCCGCCACTGCCGCTGCCCCCGCTGCCGCTGTTGCCGCTGCCGCTGTTGCCGCTCTCTCCACCGCTATCGGAACCGTCGGAATCCTCTCCCTTGTCGCTGACGGGCGAGTGCGGATCGTCATCCGGCAGGGTGCGGTTGCGATCGATGGTCACGACATCAAGATGTCCCGAAAGGCGAACAATCTCAGGATCGTTGGCCGGACCGTCAACGCGCATCAGGTTGAGACTGACCAGATCGAAATCCAGGACGGCCACGCTGCCGGAGGCTGTCAGCACCTTGACCTGATAGACCCAGGCGCAGACCCCGTTGAGGGGGCGATTGGCGATGGCCAACGCCAGCGGCTCGACACTGATGTTCTTGGCCAGCCGGTCATAGAGCGCCGCAGTGCCGGCGGCGTCTGATGGCGTCGCCCCACCCTGGCAATCCGCTGCCCGCGCGGTACCGGCCAAGCCAATCGCACAGGCCATCACCGTCAGCGCAAAACGCGACCGGCCGGCAAGCGCGGTGGGTCTCAGGATCAGCTTTGGCGACACGTCGGGACAACCTGTGGTTTCGGTATGAACCGGATCTTCGAGGAAGGTGAAAGGTACCATCCAGTCGGCAATGGTCCAATCTCACCCGAGTCAAGATTAACGCAAGCTTAAAACGCCGATAAGGCTGTGTTCAGTTGCAGTTGCCTACTCTGCGCATTGTCACATGTCCTGGCGGTCATCGTGATTCGCCAACGAACAGATAATGGGAGAGTTCCATGAACCATCAACACGCCGAGCCGACGTCCGGGCGTCGCGTCCTGCTGAGCAGCGCTGCCACATTGGCACTCGTGGCTGCCCTCTCGATCACCCCGATGAAGTTCGAACGCCTGCTGGCGTCCGGCGACTTCGACAATGGCCAGGCCCTGGCTGACAGCGGTGGCGAGGGCGGCGAGGGGGGTGGCAGCGGCGGCGAGGGCGGCGAGGGCGGCGGCGACAGCGGTGGCGGCGGCAATAGTGGCAGCGGCGGTGGCGGCAGCGGCAGCAATAGCGGCAGCGGCGAAGGTGGCGAAAGCGGTGGCAGCGACGACAGCGGCGAAAGCGGCGAAAGCGGTGGCAGCGACGACAGCGGCGAGAGCGGCGACGACAGCGGCGAAAGTGGCGACGACAGCGGCGAGAGCGGCGACGATGACGGCACCGCTGACCAGGGTACCGGCGATGCGCCGGGGACCACTCCGCTTCCGCCAACCGACGATGACGGTACCCCCGATCAGGGCACGGGCGACAACTAAGATCGCGACACGTTGAAACCGAGGGGCCCGACCACGTTTCGGGCCCCTTTTTCGTTGGGCGATGCGCCAGCCACTGAGGCCGTCAGGCGCGGGCCGTCTTGAAAATAGCGGGAGCCGGATCCCACTGCCGGGGGCTCTGCCGCATCCGGCCGCGACGGGCTGTCGCTTGCAGCCAGCGCCAGATGGTCCATATTAGGTGGAATTGCCGCTCAACAGGGATCCCATTCATGAAAAAAACCGTCACCTGGCTTGTTCTCGCAGATGGTCAGCGCGCCCGCGGCTATCTTTATCGTGGTGCCGATTTGCCGCCGGAACCGGTGGTGGATTTCGAGATGGAACACGCGGGCGATCCCTCGCGCGAAATAGGCTCCGACAAGCCCGGGCGGATGCAGCCGAGTTTCGGGGTCGGCGGCACGTCCTTTTCGCCGCGCAACGATCTGCATGAGCAGGCAGAGGAGCGCTTTCTTGACGACGTCGCCAGGAAAATGGCGGATGTCGTTGCGGCCGGACGCTGCGACCAGCTTATCCTCGCGGCGGCTCCCAGGGCGCTCGGCTACCTGCGCCAGAAGCTGGCGCCCGGGGTCAGTCGGGTCCTGAAAGCCGAGATTCCCAAGGATTTGACCAAGACGGACCTTCAGAAGCTGGCACCGCTGGTGGCACAGCAGATCGGCTTCTAGGACGGCTCAGGAAGGCCCGGTCATTTGCGTGCCATCACCTTCTCGAGATCGCGGATCAGTTTGAGGCGCTCCTTGTCATTGGCCATGCCCTGCAGGCGCTGGTGCAGATCGAGGCTGAAGACCGACATCTCGTTGTGCCAGTCCCAACCCTTCTTGAGCGCTTCCACCCCGCTGTTGACCAGACGCGCCGGTGCCTCGCTGGCAACCGGCAGCGCCCCCTTGGCACGATCGATCCGATAGGTCTGGTCGAGCGACGGCACGACGATCTGTTCGTCGAGCATACCCTCCATCTCCAAGAGCCCGCGCGACAGGCCGGCCAGCGCGTCCGGTTCGCCATGAGTAAGGAAAACGCCCCGGTGGATCGGCAGGCGCGCCTGCGCCCAATCCAGTAGGTCGGCACGGTCGGCATGGCCCGAATAGATGTCGAGGCGGCGGATGCGGGCCTTCACGACCAACTCCTCCCCCATGATGCGCACCCGATCTGCCCCGTCCTCGAGAAGGCGCCCGAGTGTCCCCTTGGCCTGGAAGCCGGAGAGCAGGACGGTGGCATCGGGGCGCCAGATATTGTGGCGCAGATGATGGCGGATGCGACCCGCCTCGCACATGCCGGAGGCCGAGATGATGACGATGCCGCCGTTGATCCGGTTGAGTTGCTGCGACTGCTCGGCCGAGGCAGTGAAGTGGATGTTGGGAGCGCGGAACGGGCTCTCACCCGCCGGGTCAACGTCGAGCAGATGGGCATGGCGCTCGAACACTTCCGTTGCCCGGGTGGCGAGCGGTGAATCGAGATAGACCGGGATCTTCGGCAGGCGACCCTCGGCCATCAGCGTCACCAGATCGGAGAGCAGTTCCTGCGAGCGCTCGACCGCGAAAGCCGGAATGATGACATTGCCGCCCGCCTGCAGGGCGGGCAGCATCTCGTCCAGCAGGACGCCTTGGCGCGCGGCATCGTTGAGTTCCGGTCGGTCGCGATCGCCATAGGTCGATTCCATGACCAGATAGTCGAGACCGCTGGGTGCCTGGGCGCGTTCCTGCAAGGCCGGATTCTTCGGCCCGATATCGCCGGAGAAGAGAATCCGCAGCGTCGGGTGATCGGGATTGAAGGTCTCGACCTCGAGTTCGATCGAGGCAGAGCCGAGAATATGCCCGGCATTCCACCAACGGCCCTTCACTCCCGGCGCCAGTGGATACCAGACATCATAGGCGACGTGTCTGATTTGCCGCAGGCAGCGCGCGGCGTCGATCTCGGTATAGATCGGCTCGACATCGTCCTCGCCGGAGCGGCGCCGGCGCCGGTTGAGCTGGATAACCTCGCTCTCCTGGATCTGAGCGGAATCCGGCAGCATCCAGTCGAGCAGTTCCGCAGTCCCGTCGGTGGTGTGGATCGCGCCACGATAGCCCGCCCGCACCAGTTTTGGCAGCAGGCCCGAGTGATCGATATGTGCGTGGGTGAGGAGCACGGCGTCGAACTTCCGCGCATCGAAGGGAAACGGCTGGTAGTTGAGTTCCTTCAGAGTCTTGGTCCCCTGGAACATGCCGCAATCGACAAGCACCCGCGCCTTCGGCGTGGCGAGAACGAACATCGATCCGGTGACGGTGCCGGCGGCGCCGCAGAAGGTCAGCGTGGTGGTCATCAATGGGCTCCTTGGGGAATCAGGACAGCGGCACCGGTCACGGCGCCAGCACGCAGGCGATCCAGTGCGGCATTGGCGTCGCTAAGATGATGGCATTCGATCGTGGTTTCGATACCCGCCTTGGGTGCCAGCGCCAGGAACTCCTCGGCATCCGCGCGCGTCAGATTTGCCACCGAACGGATCTGGCGTTCCTCCCACAACAACCGGTAGGGAAAGGTGGGGATATCGGTCATGTGAATGCCGGCGCAGACGACGATACCGCCGGGCCGTACCGCGCGCAGGGCAATGGGGACATGATCGCCCACCGGCGCGAACAGGATGGCGGCGTCGAGCGGCTCGGGCGGCGGCAATTCCGCGCTGCCCGCCCAGACCGCGCCGAGGCGCCGCGCCAGATCCTGTGCCGCGAGATCCTCGGGCCTGGTAAAGGCGAAGGCGTCGCGCCCCTGCCAGCGCAGGACCTGCGCCAGAATATGCGCCGCCGCGCCGAATCCGTAGAGGCCGATGCGGCGACCGTCACCGGCGAGACGCAGCGCCCGGTAGCCGATCAGGCCGGCACAGAGCAGCGGCGCGGCATGGGCCGGATCCAGCGCGGGGTCGAGCTTGAAGCAGTACTGCGCATCGGCCAGCATTGCCTCGGCATAGCCGCCGTTCAGGGTGTAGCCGGTGAATTTTGCGCGGGGACAGAGATTCTCCCGTCCGCTCCGGCAGTAATCGCAGGCGCCGCAGGTCCAGCCCAGCCAGGGAACGCCGACGCGCTCGCCGATCGCCAAGCCGGCGACACCCTTCCCTACGGCTGCAATTCGCCCCACCACTTCATGGCCCGGGATGACCGGAAGGGTCGGATGTGGCAGATCGCCATCGACGACATGGAGATCGGTCCGACACACACCGCAGGCCTCGACCGCAATCAGGACCTGGCCCGCGCCGGGATCCGGCCGGGCGATCGCTTCTTCCCGCAGCCTCTCGCCGCAGCGGTGCAGTCGCATCACCAGCATGACCTGCACAAACCCTTTCCCTTTCCGCCCGCCCATTCGGTTGCGCGAAGCTGCGTGCAGCGGCGGAATTGGAGACCCACCCGTAGAATCAGCTGTCGAACTCGCGCCCGGGTGAATATAGCAGCCGGATATAGGAGCGCAGCAAAAGGATCTGCTGCGGCAAAAGCGCCGGATCCCGCAGCACCTTCGAGATCACGATGCCGCCCTCGATCACGGTCGAGACCATGTCCGCCAGCTGATCGGGGTCGATGTCTTCGCGGGGCGGATATCTGGCGTTGATGTCGTCGATCATGCCGCGGAAGCGGATGCGCCAGGCCTCGACACCCTGGCGGTTGAGATTTCGCAGTTCCTGGTCGAACAGGCGTTCGTTGTAGCAATAGGTCGTCACCAGGCAGCCGGGATGGCCGTCAGGCAGATCGGCCATCATTTCGGCCATCAGCTTCAGACCGACCAGCAGGGTGTGGAGCGGATCGTCGGTGAGATCGCGCGCGCGGCCGAAGATATTGTTGAGGATGGCCTCGTCCCGCTCAAGATGCCGTTGCAGCAGGGTATGCGCCAACTGGTTCTTGTCGCGGAAGTGATAGAAGAAGCCGCTCTTGGTGATCCCCACTTCGGCGATCAGTTCCTCGATCGAGGTCCCGCCAAATCCCTTTTGCAGGATGGCCGTCTCGGCGATGTCGAGCAGGCGCTCGCGCGTTTCGACTCCCTTGCCCATATCCCACGCCCTCCTTGCGGTGCCGCCGGCACTCTCGACAACTGTACCCGCGGTACAGATTTGCCATCCTTTCATGCTTGGCGTGCGCGCCCTGTGAACCGTTTCACAGCCAGAACACAGCATAACTGTCAGTTTACGGCATCGGGTGCGACCGCACCATACGTCCACTAGCTGAAAGGGGGCGCGGCCGGATAGACCAGCGGCCACCAGAGCCGACGCATTCACTGTTGTTAACAAATCAGGAAGAGACACGCATATGAGCCTTTATCGTCAGAATCTGCCGCAAGCCAAGGGTGACATTTTTCTCGCCGATGGCGGTCTGGAGACCACCCTTGTGTTCCATGACGGACTCGACCTGACCTGCTTCGCCGCCTTTCCCCTGCTGGACACGGTCAAGGGCCGCGACGCCCTGCGCGGCTATTTCGCCCGCTACCTGCAGATCGCGGCGAAGAACGGCATGGGTTTCATCCTGGATACGCCGACCTGGCGCGCCAACACCGATTGGGGCGCCAAGGTGGGTTATGACCAGCCGGCGCTCGATCGCATCAATCGCGCCGCCGTCGCCTTCATCGACGATCTGCGCGCCAATCTCGCCAATGCCGGCAAGCCGATCGTGCTTTCCGGTGTCATCGGCCCGCGCGGCGACGGCTATGTCGCGGGCGAGGCGATGAGCGAGGCCGAAGCCGAGACCTATCACGCCAGGCAGGCGGTGGCCTTCGCCGACAGTGCTTGCGACATGGTGAGCGCCACCACCATGACCAATGTGCCGGAGGCAATCGGCATCGCGCGTGCCGCGAAGGCCGCCGGCATGCCGGTCGTGATCTCGTTCACGGTGGAAACCGACGGCCGGCTGCCGACAGGCGACACCATCGCGCAGGCGATCGCGGCGACCGACCGGGCGACCGGCGGCTACCCCGCCTATTTCATGATCAACTGCGCCCATCCGACCCATTTCCAGGAACATCTGGGAAAGGGAGAATGGATCCAGCGCATCGGCGGCGTGCGCGCCAATGCCTCGGCCAAGAGCCATGCCGAACTGGATACGGCCACCGAGCTCGATCCGGGCGATCCCCAGGAACTGGCCGAGCAGTATCGCGAGCTTCGCCGGCTGCTGCCGCGCGCCAATGTACTGGGCGGTTGCTGCGGCACCGACCACCGGCACATCGAGCATATCTCTCACCGCTGCGCTGCCTGACATGGGTATCATCGCACGCGCAACCTTCGCATCGGCGGCGCGGCGGCAATCGCCGACGCCGTCCCCTGCGCCGTCCCCTGCGCCGTCCCCTTCACCGTCGCTGCGCCCGGCCACGCCGGCCGATGCCGACGACATCGTCGACCTCACCATCGCCGCCGGCGACGGGCTGCCGCTGGTACTCTGGCAGGCGCTGGCGCCGCCCGGGATGGATCCACGCCTGCTCGGCCGGCAGCGGGCGCGACGGCCCACCGGCGGCTACTCCTACACAAGGGCGGAAATGGCCACGGTGGATGGCGCGGTGGCGGGTGCCATCATCGACTATGCCCTGGCCGATTCGCCCGAGCCGGTGACGGCGGAGACGCCGGCCCTGGTGGTGCCGCTCAACGAGCTGGAGAACCTCGTCTGCGGCAGCTGGTACGTCAACATCCTCGCCGTGAAGCCGCATTGGCAGCGCCGCGGGATCGGCCGGATGCTGCTGGCGGCGGCCGATCGGCGGGCCCGCGATCACGGCAAGCGGGTGGTCAGCATCATCGTCTCCGACGCCAACCAGGCCGCCCGGACGCTCTACCGGGCCCATGGGTTCACCCGATTGGCGCAGCGCCCGATGGTCAAGCCGGGCTGGCACGGCCCGGGCGACCACTGGCTGCTGCTCACCAAGCAAGTCTGACATGCAACTGTCATCCGACCGGGAAGGGCGGACATCGTCCCTTTCCGGTCGCTGTCTCGTTTATCCCGGGCGGCCGCGACAATCCGCCTTTGTTCCAGCGGTCGCCCCATACCATTGTCCCCTTGCGCCGGGCGCCCCCAGCCGCCAAATTCCTGTGTCTCCGGGCCGGCCCCTGCCAGCCCGATCGGGTTTGACCGGCACAAGGGATCACGCGTTCGACATGGCCAATTCCGCCCCCCAGCGCAACACGACGCGCCCGCCCAGCAACGGCCGCAGCGCCGGGTTCTGGCAGCGCATGTCCCGCCTGCTCCGCTTCCGCCTGACCATTCCCATGATGCGCTCGCGCCACAGCCCCGAACATGCCGCACGGGGCACCATGGTGGGCCTGGTCTGGGCCTTCACCCCCTCGGTCGGCATCCAGATGCCGCTGGTCTTCGTGACCTGGATCATCGCCCGCAAGCTGTTCAAATGGGACTTCAGTCTGTTGCTGGGCCTCGCCTGGACCTGGGTCACCAATGCCTTCACCCTGCTGCCGATCTATTACCTGTTCTATCTCACCGGGCAGCTGATGCTCGGACGCTGGGACGATCTCTCCGGCTATGACGGATTTGCCGGATTGTGGACCGGTGCCTTCAGCGGCGAACTTTCCCTGTGGCAGGAGATCGTGATCATGAGCAAGGTCCTGATCCTCGATTGGGGCCTCGCCATGTGGGTGGGCTCGCTGCCCTGGGCGGTCGCCACGGGCTTCCTCGGCTATCGCTACAGCCTGAAATTCGTCCGCGCCTATCGCCATGCCCGGGCCGAGCGGATGGCGAGGCGCCACCAGGCCGGCCATGCGCGCGGCGAGCGCCGCCACCATCATCCCGACGCCGGCATCGGCACCCCCACCCTGCCCTGACCTTCCCCACGCAACTTGATTTTCCGCCCGGCGCTGGCATAGGGTCGCCCGGAATTTCATCCGGGGGAAAGCCAGCATGGCCTTGAAGTCAAAAGCGGGAAAGCCGGCGGCCGCCACGGCCGAGTTCGACGCCTTCCTGAAGCGCCATCCGAAGACCGCCGAGGTGGACGTTTTCGTCCATGACCTCAACGGCTTCCTGCGCGGCAAGCGCTTTCCCGTGGCCGAGGCCAGGAAGCTGTGGGAGAGCGGCGTGGAGATGCCGCGCTGTCTCCTCTTCCTCGATCCCACCGGCGACGATCTCGATCCCGGCGGGCGCTCCGACACGATCGGCGATCCCGACGGCACCTGTCACCCGATCCCGGGGCGCCTTGCCCCCGTGCCCTGGGCCGAGCAGCCCACCGCCCAGGTGCTCCTCCAGATGCACGATCCCTTCATCAAGGGCGAGGCCAATGCCGGCAGGCCCTCGCGCTTCTGCCCGCGCGCGGCCCTCACCGGCACGCTGGCGCATCTCAGGCGCCTCGGGGTGACGCCGATGGTGGCGGTGGAACTGGAATTCTACCTGCTCGATCCCCAGCGCGGGCCGCTGGGCGCGCCGGTGCCGCCGAAGAACCCGCAGACCGGGCGCATCGAGGAATCGAAGCAGCCCTACAGCATGGACGATCTCGACGCCTATGCGACCTTTATCCGCCGCGCCGCCGCCAACGCCGAGGCGCAGGGCATTCCCGCCTCCGCCGCCATCACCGAATATTCGCCGGGCCAGTTCGAGATCAACCTCAAGCACCAGCCGGACGCGGTCGCCGCCTGCGACAACGCGGTGCTGCTCAAGCGCTGCATCAAGGGCACCGCGCGCGAGCTGGGATACGACGCAAGCTTCATGTCGAAGCCGTTTCTCAATGCGGCGGGGAGCGGCATGCATGTGCATGTCAGCCTGATCGACGACGCCGGCAAGAATCTCTTCGGCGAGACCGGGGCCAGGGGCGAGACGCTGCTCGGCCATGCCATCGGCGGCCTCAAGGCCACCATGGCGGAATCGATGGCGATCTTCGGTGCCAATGTGAACGCCATGCGCCGCTATGTGCGCGGCAACAACGTGCCGATGAGCGGCGAATGGGGCCACAACAACCGCTCGGTGGCGTTCCGCATCCCGGCTGGCGGCCCGAAGGCTAGGCGCGTCGAGCATCGCGTCGCTGGCGCCGATGCCAACCCCTATCTCGCCATGGCGGCGATCCTCGCCGGCATCGCCCACGGCATCGAGAACAAGCTGGAGGCAGGCCCGGCGGCCGAAGGCGGCGACCCCGCGCGCCGGACCGACACCAAAATCCCGTTCAGATTCCCCGCCGCCCTCGACCGCCTCGCGCAGGCGAAGATCCTGCCCAAATATATCGAGCCGGAAGCCCTCAGCCTCTATGTCGACGCCAGGCGCACGGAGCTGGAGAAGTTCTACGACGTGATCAGCCCGCGGGAGTATGAGTGGTATCTGTGAGGGGTGAGGGTGGGAAGGGGAAACACGCGCTGATTGCGATATCCCTGCTCACCCAGATATCTTCCGCATGACCCCTCGCTCTCGCTTTCAGCGGCGCAGGCCCGCTTCGATCTGATGCAGCCGGTTGAGCAGCACGGTGTGCTGCCGATCGATCATTTCATGGAGGTGCGATACCTCGAGTTCGGCCTTCAGATTGACCTCATAGTCGACATCGGCGCGGATACGGTCCTTTGCCGACTGCCGGTTCTGGCTGAGCAGCACGATGACCGACAGGAAGATCGCCTCAAGCGAGACGCACATCGTCAGCAGGCCGAACGGATATGGGTCGAAGGCAACGAGGCCCGGGATCGTATTCAGTCCGATCCAGACCAGAAACCAGATTGCATGGAGGGCGAGGAACATCAGGCTGCCGCTGAAGGCTGCGATGGCATCGGTGACGCGGTCCAGCATGGTCAGCTTGGTCTCGGTCTCCTCATTGGCGTTCCGCGTCGCCATCTGCCGCAGGCGGGTGGTGGTGGCGCGCATGCGGTCGCCCATGACCGCCATCATGTCGAGCGCGGCTTCGGGCCGGCGGCGGATGAAGTCGATCAGCGTAATGCGGTCGAGGACGAGCAGTTCGGCATCCTCAAGGACCGTGGCCTGGGCATTGCGGGCGCCGTGGTCCAGCAACGACATCTCGCCGAACAAGTCGCCGCGCACGGCCTTGGTCAGCACGATCTTCTGGCCCAGCTTGTCCGTCGTGGCCAACTCCACCGCACCCGAGCAGACGACATACATGCG
>JAEUKV010000227.1 GCA_016794165.1 Rhodospirillaceae bacterium | reverse complement strand
TGGGCGTGAAATTCGGTTCCCAGGCGCTGCGTTATGCCTCGGCCGTCGTCGTGCTGCTCACCGTCCTGAAAGTGGGCCTGGTGGACGCATCGGATCTGACCGGCCTCTACCGCGTCGCCTCGTTCCTTGGTCTCGGCGTGGCCCTGATCGGGATCGGCTACCTCTATCAACGCATCCTGTTCAGGAAACCGGTGTGAGCGACGAAGGGCCGACGCGAAGGTTGCGAAGGCCTAACGAATCGCCTCCAGGAACTTGGATACCTCGGCACGCAGGGTTTCGACTTCGCGCAGGATGTTGCCCGATTCCTCGCTCACCCGGCTTGAGGCGGCACCGGTGCTCGTGGCAGCGTCGTTGATGCCGACAACATTGGCGGAGACCTCGGCAGTTCCGGCTGAGGCTTCCTGGACATTGCGGGCGATCTCCTTGGTCGCGGCGCCCTGTTCCTCGATCGCCGAGGCGATGCCGGTCGAGATCTCGTTCATCCGCCCAATTGTCGAGCCGATCGCCTTGACCGCTTCCGCCGAAACCTCGGTGACGCTTTGCATCTCGGTGATGTTGAGCCCGATTTCGTCAGTCGCCTTGGCTGTCTGATTGGCGAGGTTCTTCACCTCGGAGGCCACCACGGCAAAGCCCTTGCCGGCCTCTCCGGCCCTTGCGGCTTCGATCGTGGCATTGAGCGCCAGAAGATTGGTCTGGCTGGCAATTTCGCTGATCAGCTTCACCACATTGCCGATCTTCTGGGCAGCACCCACCATGATGCCGATCTGATGGTTGGTGCGGTCCGCCTCGCGCACACCTTCCTGGATGATGGACGAGGATTGCTGTACCTGGCGGCTGATTTCCGAGATCGACGCCGAAAGCTCTTCGGCGGCGCTGGCCACGGTCTGCACGTTCACCGCGGCCTCCTCGGAAGCCGCGGCCACGGTCGCGGATTGCTGGATCGTGCGCGCGGAGGCGGCACTCATTTCCTGCGCATCGTTGCCGAGCTTGCCGCCGGCCTCCAGCAGCTTGTGCGCAACGCCGTCCATGGTGGTGCCGAAGCTCTTGGCGAACTTTGCTAGGGTCTGGACCTTTTCGTTCATGGCATCCGATCCGGCATTGATGACAATCGCCCCATTGCGAAACGAACCCGGCATGCCACGCGTCAGCACCTTGCGGAAATGCTTGCCGCGGCTGACATATTCCATCGACGCGGACGCCTCGCGCACGAAGGCGTCGACGATGTCCAGCATGTTGTTGACGCCGGTCTGCAGCTGGCCCATCGAACCGCCATCGGGCTGCGCGATGATGCGGGACTCCAGATTGCCGTGGGAGGCATCGACGCAGACCTGCGCCGCCCGCGCGATACTGGCGCCGAGCTTGCGCAGCGACCACAGCGCATAGCCCAGCAAGATGACGGCAACCATGGCAACGCCCAACCCAATCCAGACAATCTGTCCGTCCGTCGCCGTGCCCCCGAGCGCCACCAGCGCTGCGGCCAGCGAAAGCACACAGATGCCGCTGGCCACGACAGAAGCCTGCACCCTAGATAGCGAAGACAAATTCGTCATATTCGACTCCCTTTTCGGCAAGCATGGCGGTCAACATGTCGAAGCTGCGGAGCATGCCGTCCTTGCGGCTGTCGTGCCGGTTCTCCTCCGCCAGCAATTGCCGATAGAGCGGCTTGATCTTTTCGAGTTGCTCTGAATCCGGCTTGCGGCGATTCGAGTGGAAACCGATCACGTTCTGGTTCGTGTCCAGCGTCGGCGTCACATGCGCGAAGACCCAGTAGTGATCGCCGTCGCGTGCCATGTTGACGATATAGGCAAACAGTTCCTTCTTCGCCTGGATGGTGTCCCACAGCAGCTTGAATACGCAGCGCGGCATGTCGGGATGGCGGATGAGGCTGTGGGGTGCGCCGATTACCTCTTCCAGCGGATACTTGGCAAGGCGCAGGAACACCTCATTGGCATAGGTAATGCGTCCCTTTAGATCGGTCTTGCTGACAATCAGCTCATCTTCGGTGTAGGGACATTCGATGCCAGTGGGCTTGATGTCCGGACGTGACATGGTGAGCCTCCTGCTATGCGGCCGACAACCAAACGGCATTCGCGACCGTATGGGTCACCCAACTATGTATGGCTAAAAAGTGAAAATTTAGTCAACTAATCATTGAATATTATTGCGAAATTTTCGTTCTAGGACAACGCTCCCGAACACAGCTCAGTCGATCCTAATTTAATGGAGTAAATGTGACCAAAGTCGCGACAGCGCTCCTGTCGCTTACATCGCGCGCAAACCTGCATCAGGTTTCTATCGCGCGCAGGTTCCTCAACGGCTCGCCGGGCGATGCCCGGCGCAACTATTCTTCGATGAAGGCGACGCGCAGGATGTTGGTGGAGCCGGGCGTTCCCAACGGCACACCGGCGGTAATGACGATGCGCTCGCCGGCCCTCGCATATTCCTCGCGAAAGGCGATGCGGCAGGCCTTGTCGGCCATCTCCGAAAAACGCTTGAGATCCGGCGTCACCACGCAATGGGTACCCCAGACCAGCGCCATGTTGCGTGCCGTCTGGAGGCTGGAGGTGAGGCACAGGATCGGCACCTCCGGGCGTTCGCGCGCGACCCGCAATCCGGTTGAACCCGACGTGGTGTAGGTAACGATGGCCGCCGCCGAGAGGGTGTGGGCGACCTGCGCCGCCGCCTGGCTGATCGCATCCGATCCGGTCGCCTCCGGTTCCAGTCGCTGCGCTTCCAGGATACGGCGGTAGAAGGGGTCGCGTTCGACGCGCTCGATGATGCGGTTCATCATGGTGACCGATTCCAGCGGGTACTTCCCGCTCGCCGTCTCGGCCGAGAGCATCACTGCGTCGGCCCCGTCATAGATCGCGGTCGCCACGTCCGAGGCTTCCGCGCGGGTCGGCGTCGGCGAACCGACCATGGAATCCAGCATCTGGGTGGCCACCACCACCGGCTTGCCCTTCTGCCGGCAGGCATGGACGATTCGCTTTTGCAGGCTGGGGACGTCTTCGGCCGGCATCTCGACGCCGAGATCGCCGCGCGCCACCATCAAGGCGTCGGAAAGATCGACGATTTCATCGAGCTTTTCGATCGCCGCGGGTTTCTCCAGCTTGGCGATGATGCGGGCGCGGCCCTGGATCAGCTTGCGTGCCTCGGCGATGTCCTCGGGCCGCTGCACAAACGAGAGGCCCACCCAGTCGATGCCGAGATCGAGACCGTATTGCAGATCGGCGCGGTCCTTCTTGGTGAGCGGCGAGAGCGGCAGCACCACGTCGGGGACATTGACGCCCTTGCGGTCGGAGAGGCGCCCGCCGATCTCCACCTCGCATTCGCAGGCATCCTTGGCCGCCTTGCGCACGCGCATCCTGAGCTTGCCGTCGTCGAGCAGGAGGGCGACACCGGGCTTGAGGGCGGAGAGAATCTCGGGGTGTGGCAGTGGTGCCCGTTTTTCGTCGCCCGGCGCCTTGTCGAGGTCGAAGCGGAATTTCTGGCCCGCTTCCAGCATGACGTGGCCGTCCACGAACTGGCCGACCCGGAGCTTGGGCCCCTGCAAATCCATCAGCACGCCGATCGGGCGCTTGGTGTCGGCTTCCACCGCGCGGATGATGCGATAGCGCGCTTCGTGATCGGCGTGGCTGCCGTGGGAAAAATTCAGCCGAAAGATATCCGCGCCGGCCAGGAACAGGGCCTCGATCTCGGCCCGGCTGGTGCTGGCCGGGCCGAGTGTCGCCACGATCTTGGCCTTGCGGAGTCGTCTCATGAACCTGCCCTGGTTGATTGCGTGGGGTCGATCAGAATGACGCGAATATCGTTGATATTGGTGCGGGTCGGGCCCGTAACGATAAGATCGCCCAGCGCCGAGAAGAACCCATAACCGTCATTGTCGGCCAGCATGGCCTTGGCACTCAAGCCCTTATCGACCGCGCGGGCGATGGAATCCGGCGCGAGGACCGCGCCGGCATTGTCCTCGGTACCGTCGATGCCGTCGGTATCACCCGCTGCGGCATGAATTCCCGGCTGCCCGTCCAGGGCAACCGCAAGGGCAAGCAGAAATTCGGCATTGCGACCGCCGCGGCCCTTGCCCCGGACCGTGACCGTGGTCTCGCCGCCGGAAATCAGGGCGACGGGCGCCACGGCCGGTTGCCCGTGGCGTGCGATCTGGCGCGCAATCCCGGCATGGACCAGGGCCACATCGCGGGCCTCGCCCTCAAGGTCACCCAAGATCAGCGGCGTGTAGCCAGCTGCCTGTGCCGCGGCCGCTGCGGCCTCGAGGGCCTTCTGCGGTGTCCCCAGCATGCGGGTTTCGCTGCGCCCCAGCCTCTCGTCGCCGGGCTTCGGCGTTTCGCTGGCCGGATCCGCCAGCCGTGCCAGCACGGCTTTCGGCGCGTCGATGTTGTACTTCCGCAGCACCGCCAGGGCATCGGCACGGGTGGTGGGGTCGGCAACGGTGGGGCCCGAGGCGATCACGGACGGATCGTCGCCTGGCACGTCGGAAATGAGCAGGGTCACCACCCGGGCCGGATAGGCGGCGGCGGCGAGGCGACCGCCCTTGATCGCCGAGAGATGCTTCCTCACGCAGTTCATCTCGCCGATGTTGGCGCCGGATCTGAGCAGCGCCTTGTTGACCGTCTGCTTGTCGGCCAGGGTGAGGCCGGGGGCGGGGATGGTCATGATGGCCGAACCGCCGCCTGATATGAGGCACAGCACCAGATCGTCCGCAGTGAGGTTCTGCACCTTTTCCAGGATGCGCTGGGCGGCGGCCTCGCCCTTGGCATCCGGAACCGGGTGCGCCGCCTCCACCACCTCGATGCGCCGGCAGGGCAGGCCATGCTCGTAGCGCGTCACCACCAGGCCATCGTCGATCCGACCCGGCCAGTCGTCTTCCACGGCCTTGGCCATGGCCGCCGCCGCCTTGCCGGCGCCGATCACGATGGTGCGGCCCCTGGGCGGTTCCGGCAGATGGTCCTTGAGGATCTGCAGCGGATCTACGGCCGCCACGGCGGCCAGGAAGATGCGCTTCAGCAAGGCGGATTTGGTGGCGCTCACGATTTCCCCCGGTTCTGTGGCCGGAACAGTAGGAACGTGGCGGTAAGCGGTCAAGCAAGGGGGCGACGCCAATGCGCCCTCCTGCGGCACCGCCGCGCATCTCGGGGGGCAGGATGACAGGCGGCAGGATGACAGGCGGCAGGATGACAGGCAGGTAACGCTCTTCTATGCTGGCCGGGCGACTCCTTCCGCCAGCATCGGATCCATGACCAGCCAGACTCTCCTCGCCGCCGGCGACCCGCCGCCCTTTACCTGCCTCAACCCGGAGGGTGCCGCGCCGCTGGTCATCATCTGCGATCACGCCGGCCGCGCCATCCCCAGGGCGCTCGGCGATCTTGGCTTGTCGCCCGAGGCCCGCGACCGGCACATCGCTTGGGATATCGGCATCGCCGGGGTGGCGGCGGTCCTTGCCCATGGCCTCAATGCGCCGGCGCTCTGCGCCAGCTATTCCCGCCTCGTGATCGATTGCAATCGGCGGCTCGACGACCCTACCTCGATCGCCCAGGAATCGGACCGGGTCCCCATACCCGGCAATCGCGGCCTCGGCGGCGCCGATCGGACCCGCCGTGCCGAAGAGATCTTCCGCCCCTATCACGCGGCAATCGCCGCGACCATCGACGCCAAGCTGGCTTCCGGCCAGACGCCGGCCCTGCTGTCGCTGCACAGTTTCACCCCGGTGATGAACGGCTTTGCACGCCCCTGGCATCTTGGCATCCTGTGGAACCGGGATGCCCGCCTGCCGGTACCGCTTATGGCGCGCCTCGCCCAGCTGCAGGATGTCTGTGTGGGCGACAACGAACCCTATTCCGGCCGTGACGAACATGGTTATTCGATCATCGCCCATGGGCAATCGCGGCGGCTGCCGCATGCCTTGATCGAGATCCGCCAGGACCTCATATCCACCGAGGCGGGCGTCGCGGCATGGAGCGCCAGGTTGTTGCCGGCCTTGCGCGATGTTCTTGCCGATACTGGCCATGCGTGCCCGGCTGCCTGAAATCCAAGGAAGGATCAGAAGATGGACAGCAAGACCCGGACCGAGCTGGAAGCCGCCGCCTTTCGCCGGTTGCTGCAGCATCTCGACGAACGGAAGGACGTGCAGAATATCGACCTCATGAACCTGGCCGGTTTTTGCCGCAACTGCCTGTCGAAATGGTACCGTGCCGCGGCCGAGGAACGCGGCATTGCCCTCACCGATCCGCAGGCGCGAGAGATCGTCTATGGCATGCCCTATGACGAATGGAAGGCCAAGTACCAGAAGGAAGCCTCGGCCGCGCAGCAGGCCGCCTTCGAACAGTCGAAGCCGCGCGACTAGGGCTCTTTAGCCGGTCGGCAGCGAGCGGATGAATTTCTGAACCTCGCTCTGCAGATGCGCCGATTGCGCCACCAGGCTCTGCACCGCGGCCGACATGTCCGCCGCGGTGACGCCGGTGTCGCGCGCCGCCACCTGCATGTCGCTGATCATCTCGGTGGTCGTGCCGGTGCGCTGCGAGACGTTCTGCGCCGAGCTGGCAATCTCGCGCGTGGCCTGGTTCTGCTGCTCGACCGATGAGTTGATCTCCTGCGAGATGCCGCTGATTTCGGCGATGATGTCGCTGATCGAGCGGATTGCATCGACCGACTTGCTGGTCGCCTGCTGGATGGCGCCGATCTGCGTCGAGATCTCGTCGGTCGCGCGCGCCGTCTGTCCGGCGAGGCTCTTGACCTCGCCCGCCACCACCGCAAAGCCCTTGCCGGCTTCCCCCGCTCGCGCCGCCTCGATCGTGGCGTTGAGGGCGAGGAGATTGGTCTGGCTGGCAATGTCGTTGATCAGATGGATGATGTCACCGATCTTGTTGGCCGCTTCGGTCAGTTCCGCCACCGAATGGGTGGTGACACTGGC
>JAEUKV010000225.1 GCA_016794165.1 Rhodospirillaceae bacterium | reverse complement strand
TCGTCGACCGAGAGCTTGATCGCCGGCCAGTTGACGCCCCAGAAGATCGTGATGGCCACCAGCAGCCACAGCCCCATCTGATTCTGGCCGCTCTGCTCCTCACCGGTCTCGACGGTGCCGGCTGTGGAATCGCCGGCTGCCGATTCACTGGTGCTGCTCATCGCGCCATCACCCGGTTCATCAGGTGGTTCTCCGGGCGCGGCGTTCGGCAATGCGCGCCAGGATCGCGTTACGCTCATCCGGGGTGGAGATGATCCAGTCGCGGATCTCGTCGATGGTGCGGGTGCAACCCACGCAATAACCGGTCAAGGGATCCATCTGGCAGACGCTGATGCAGGGAGACGGCGGGCCGGAATTGAGGAGGCGCAAGCGCTCGGCGCGGCGTTCCGCGCGCGACATCTGATCGCGCATCAGGCGGCGGCCTTCAATGAGGCCCATGTCTTTCGGATCGTTGCTCATGCCGCCAATACGTCCTCGGGTGATCGACCGACCAGTTCCCGATAAAGCGCGGGGTCGGTCGCTCCCTCGCTCCCGATGACGAGGATGCGGGAATTGGCGTCGAGCAGCAGGGCATCGCGCACGGTGGCATCTCCCGCCGCGGCGACCAGCCCCGCCAGCCCGCCGACACCGGCTTCGCCGCCCACCAGAACAGGGTCGCTGTCGATGCCCCTTGCCAGGGTCTTCATGGCAAAGACCGCGGCCGTGTCGGGCACGGTCATGAAGGCGAAGCTCGCCTTGTCGAGCAGGCGCCAGGCCAGTGGCGAAACCTCGCCGCAGGCGAGTCCCGCCATCAGGGTGTCCAGCGCGCCGGTCACGGCCACCGGATGGCCGGCCAAAGCGCTCGCGAAATGGCAGGCGGCCTTTTCCGGCTCGACCACCACGATCTTCGGCCGCAGGGCATCGAGTTCCAGCCAAAGATAGCCGGCGACGGCCGCCGGCAGGCCACCCACACCGGCCTGGATGAAGACATGGGTGATGTCCTCTCCCGCCGGCAACTGCGCCATGACTTCCCGCATCATCACGCCATAGCCGTGCATCACATGGCGCGGGATCTCCCGGTACCCCTCCCAGGTGGTGTCGGAGATCACCTGCCAGCCATGGGCGGCGGCATCCCGGGCGCAGGCGCGTACGCTGGCGTCGTAATTGCCGTCGATGCGGCGCATCTCGGCGCCGAAGGCGGCGATTGCCTGCTCGCGACCGGGGCTGACGCCGGCATGGAGATAGATCGCGGCGCGGCAGCCGAACAGCCGGGCGCCCCAGGCCACCGACTTGCCGTGATTGCCGTCGGTCGCGGTGCAGACGGTGATGTCACTGGTGCGATCATGGTATTTGCCGGCGATGAGGTCGGCGGCGGTGACATTGCCATGTCCGTCTTTGGCCAGTTGCTCCTGCAGGTGGCGCAGCACGGCATAGGCCCCGCCCACCGCCTTGAAGGCGCCGAGGCCGAAGCGGCCGCTTTCGTCCTTGTAGAAGATGCGCGCGACACCGAGCTTGCGAGCAAGGCCGTCGAGGCCGACGAGCGGTGTCGCGCGGTAGCCCGGCCATTGGGTGATTTCCGCGGCCGCGCGCGCAAAACCGGCGGCATCCACCACATCCGGTGCCGCCTGATCAAGGGTTTCCTCCGCCGGGCTGAGGCGCGGGTTGACGAAACAGGCAGGGTGGAAGGTGGGTGGATTCCATTCGCTCATGGCAGCGACTATTATCAAACCGCCCAATCTTAGGCAAACAACGCAGCCCTGCGGGATTGTCCGCGGGCCACGCAGAAAGCGCATTGCAGTGGCCGATGCCAACGCCGACAGGGTCTGGAACCGCATTCTGGACCGCCAGACCCTCGGGCGCGTGCGCCTGGTGACAGGTCTGGTGCTGTTTGCCTATGTGCTCACCCATAACCTCAACCACGCCCTCGGCATCGTTTCCCTGAACGCGCTGGAAGTCGGGCGGCAGGTTTTCCTCGCCTTCTGGCGCTTCCCCCCGATCGAAATGGCGCTCTTGGCCAGCGTCACCCTCCATATCGGCGTTGCCCTCATCGCCCTCTATCGCCGCCATTCCCTGCGCATGCCGTTCTGGGAGGGGGCGCAGCTGGTTCTCGGCCTCGCGACGCCGCCCTTGCTGATGCTCCATGTGCTGGGTACCGCCTATGCCAGCGAGCGGTTCGATTTTGTCGATTCCTACAGCTTCGTCCTGCTCTCCCTGTGGGTTTTCCTGCCGGGCTATGGCGCGCTGCAGGCGCTGGCCGTCCTGGTCACCTGGATTCATGGCTGCATCGGCATGGCCTACTGGCTGCGCCTGAAATCCTGGTATCCCACGGCGCGGCCCTATCTCTTTGCCTTCGCCGTGATGCTGCCGCTCCTGGCGCTCATCGGTTTCGTCGATGGCGGGCGCGAAGCGGCCGAGAAGCTGGAGAATCCGGATTGGCTGCAACAGATCGCCGCCGCGCAGAACTGGCCGGGCGGCGATGCCATTGCGGAAGTCTATTTCCTGCAGCGTCTCGGTCTCTGGATCTGTGCCGGCCTGCTCGCCTTCGTGCTCTTCGCTCGCTTCCTCCGCCAGCAGCTCAACCGCCGCCGCGCCATCCTCGTCACCTATGACAACGGGAAATCGGTCCGTATCCAGGCCGGCACCTCGCTGCTGGAAGCCAGCCGGATGGCCAACATCCCCCATGCCTCGGTCTGCGGCGGGCGCGGGCGCTGCTCCACCTGCCGCGTGCGGATCAATACCGGCGCCGATCAGCTGCCTCTACCCAGCGAGGATGAGAAGCGCGTCCTGGCCCGCGTGGGTGCCGCCCCAGACACCCGCCTTGCCTGCCAGCTGCGCCCGTTGGCGCCGCTCACCATCACACCCCTGCTGCCGGCCCAGGCGGGGCCACGCCAAGCCTTGGCCAGGCCCGATTTCCATGCCGGCCGCGAGATGGAGATCGCCATCCTGTTTGCCGATCTCAGGGGCTTCACGCAGCTTTCCGAGCAGCGCCTGCCCTATGACGTGGTCTTTCTCCTCAACCGCTATTTCAAGGCAATGGGCGAGGCGGTGACCGAGGCCGGCGGCTATCTCGACAAATTCATCGGCGATGGCGTCATGGCCCTCTTCGGCATCAAGGAAGGGGTGGGGGCGATCGCCGGCGAAACCGCCTGCCGCCAGGCCCTGGACGCGGCGCAGCGCATGAGCCGCAACCTCGCCGAGCTCAACCGCCATCTCGCCCATGACCTGAAGGCGCCCCTGCGGATCGGCATTGGCATCCATTTCGGCCCGGTCATCGTGGGCGACATGGGTTTCGGCGCCAACCAGCACCTGACCGCGATCGGCGATACGGTGAACACTGCGAGTCGCCTGGAAACCGCGACCAAGGAGCTTGATTGCCAGCTCGTCATCTCGGAACATGTGGCCACGGCAGCTGGCCTTGCTCCCCTGGGCGCGCGCCATCCGCTCCAGATCCGCGGCCGCGAGGCCGTGCTCGAGGTCCTGGCGATCAAGGATGCCCATGACTTGCAGCTTGGCGAAGGCATATGAGCGGCGAAGCGACCCCATCCATCAGTGACCGGCCTGTGGGTGTGGCGACAGGCCCGGCCGATCTTCGCGCCCTCCAGGAACGATCGGATGCAAAGGGACTCCGGCACCTTGCCGGTCATGGTGCGATCCTGCTGGCTTCGGGCTATCTCCTCTCGCTGGCACAGGTCTGGTGGCTGCTGCCGGCAGCCCTGCTCCACGGCATCGCCCTGGTGTTCCTGTTTGCGCCGCTTCATGAGACCGTGCACCGCACGGCATTCAAGAGCCGCTGGCTCAATGACGGCATTGCCTTCGCGATCGGCGTGCTGCTGATCCTGCCGCGCGAGTATTTCCGCGCCTTTCATTTCGCCCATCACCGCCACACCCAGGATCCCGCGCGCGATCCGGAGCTTGCCTCGCCGCGTCCGGCCACGCGTGGCCAATGGCTGCTCCATGTCAGCGGTCTTCCCTATTGGCGCGGGCAGATCCAGGGGCTCGTCATGCGGGCCGGCGGCAAGGTCGGCGAGGATTTCTACGGCAACGATGCGCAGCGGCGAAAGGTCGTAGCCGAATCGCGTCTCGCTATCGCGATCTATGCGGTGATCTTCATTGTTTCTCTTGTCCTCGCCAGCAACATCGCCTGGCGCTATTGGCTGCTGCCGGTCCTGCTCGGCCAACCCTTCTTGCGCCTCTATCTTCTCGCCGAACATTGGGGCTGCCCGCTCTCGCCGGCCGATGCGCCGATCGACATGCT